>JAJDEV010000229.1 GCA_029259605.1 Planctomycetota bacterium
GAATGACTTTCGCCACGGTCTGCTAGGGACGTTGGATGGACACACGGCGCCCGGGTATCGCTCACGCGTGCCCGGGCGCCTTTCTTTTGGAAGCCCGACGAGATCCCCCGCCCCGGGGTTTCGTTGCGTAGACTCTCGGGCACACCGATTCGCATCGGGGAGACGAACGCCATAGACGCCAAGACACTGGCCGCGACAGCTGCGAAGCTGGCGGATGAAAAGAAGGCCGAGGACGTGCAGGTCATCGCCGTCGATGAGCAGCTCAAGGTTGCCGACTACTTCGTGCTCGCGACGGGGCAGAACCGCAACCACGTGCGCGCGATCTACAACGAGCTTCACGTGCGCCTCAAGTCCGCGGGCGAGCAGCATCGACCGGTCGAGGGCGCCGACCTCGCCTGGTGGATCGTGATGGACTACGGCAACGTCGTCGTGCACATCCTCCAGCAGGAGGCGCGCACGTACTACGACATCGAGCGCCTCTACGCCGACTGCTCGCGACTCGACTGGACCACGGTCGACGTTCCCGAGCTCGAAAGCTCGGACGCGTAGACCGTTCGAACGCTCCCCTACGAACGGAAGAGCGGCATCAGCGTGTGCTCGATCTTGCGATAGAGCTCGCCCGTCGCGCGCACGTCGCGCAGGCAGTACTCGCCGATCTCTTCGATGCGCCCCTCGCGGTACGCGCGACCGACCTGGCTGCCGTCGATCGAACCCTTCGGGCTCTCGACGTCGAAGCGTCGGCACCAATAGTCGAGCGAGTAGCGATCGCGGTACGCGCCCATGAAGGTGAAGATCTCGAGCAGGTCGCAGTGGCTCCCGATCTGATACCGGTTGCCGATCAGGTTGACGCTCGGCTTCACGCCGAGCTGCGCCGAACGGATCATCAGGATCGGGCCGTCGTAACCGCGACCGTTGAACGAGACGAGGCGCGGTCGCTTGCGATCGACGACTTCCCAGAAGCGCTCGAGCAGCTCGGACTCGTCGCCGCGGAAGATGTCGGAGTGCTGCACGCGTTCCCATTCGTGCGGCTCCTCGCGGTCGCCCTCGAGCAGGATCAGTCCGCGGTCCTTCTCCAGGTTCCACATCCCGATCGCGATGACCTTGCCCATGCCCGGGTAGAGCGCCATTCGGTCGGGAACGGCGTCGCGCGCCTCGTCATCGCGCGCGCGATTCAGGAGGTAGCCGCGCGTGATCTCGTCGACCTCCTCCCAGTTGAAACCGGCGACTTCGATGTCGTACGCGATCGTCGTGCTCATGGGGGCGCGGCTCCTCGTCCGCGCCACCAGTCTATGCGATCGCGTCGCGCGCAGGCACGCGCTTCGCGCGTAGCAGGCAGAGCGCGAGCACGGCGAGCATCCACCACGCTCCACGCGCGATCCCCGACGCCCGCGGCGGCCCGTCGACGGGGACCATGTAGCAGCCGCCGCCACCTCCGCCTCCGCCGCCGCCGGAGACGGTCACGGCGTCCTCGCGCAGGCTCGCCTGCGACGTGATCATGTCCGCGACGAGCACGTTCGTGTCCCCCGTCGAGCTGAACTGCGGCGTGTAGGCCTGCATGGTGTTCGCGTCGATGTACATCACGCTCTCCGCCTGGATCCCGCCGACTCCGGTATCCGGATCCGCGTCGAAGAACAGGAGCGAGGTCGGCGTGAAGCCCGTGCCCGTGACCGTGACGAGCTCGCCGCCCGAGCGAGCCACGGTCGACGGCGTGACGCCGAGGACGACCGGGTCGGGCTGCGCGACGTACGTGAAGACGCTGCTCGCGAGCGCGCCGCCAGGGTTCACGACCTCGAGCACCTGAGCTCCCGTTGCACCCGGAGTCGTCGTGAACGCCAACCGGCTCGCGCCCATCCACGTCACCGCACCTTGGTCGACGCCGTCGATGCTCACCGTCGCTCCCGGCAGGAAGTCGGCGCCGTTGAGGATCACGTCGGTCGCGCCGCTCTGGACCCCCGCCGCCGGGAAGACGGTCGCGATCATCGGCATCGCGAGCGCCTGATAGGCACCGACCAGGCGCCCCTCGATTCCGGTCGCGTCGATCACGACCACGTCGTGCGTCCCCTCCAGCATCGAGTTGGTCGTGAGCGTGATCGTCGTCGGACTCGCGACGACGGTTCCCGCGACTCCGTCGGTGTAGATCTGATCCCCGACCACGATGCGCGCTCCGGGCTTGAAGCCGGTTCCCGTGATCGTGAGCGACGTGCCGCCGGCGGTCGCTCCCATGGTCGGCGAGACGCTCGACACGCTCGGCGTCGGTGGCGTGATCTCGAGGCCGGCGGTCAGGATGCTCTGCTCGCCGAACGCGTTCGTCGCGATCACGTCGACGTGCCCCGCAGCCTCGCCGACCGGAACGGTGACCTGGAAAGAGACCTGCGACCCGAACCACATCGGCGTCCCGATGATCAGATCGGGGTCGCTGACCGTGAGCGTCGAGGTCGGGTTGAGCCCGGATCCGCGGATGACGACCGTCTGGCTCATCCCCTCGATGATCCGCATCGGATAGCGGTCGGACTCGGTTCCCAGGTTGAGCGACACGTCGGCGTCGACGAGCAGCGTTCCCGCCGCGACCGTCTCCGTACCCGTGATCGTGAAACTCGTCGGATAGTCCTCCGCCTCGAAGTCCGTCTCGATCGTGAACCACGACGTCAGGTTCGACGCGTCGACCGGCGCGTCGCTCCCCCCGCTGAGCCCGTTCCCGAGCGGCGCCACGTAGACGTCATAGGTCCCCGCGTCGAGCCCGCGGATCGTGAACGCGCCGGAGTTCGTGCTGAGGATGCTCGCCGCCGTACGGCCGCTCGCGTCACGCGCCACGACGTGCGCACCCCGCACAACGGAGTTGTCCGAGAGCCGCCGCACGCTGCCCGTGATCTCTCCGAACGACGCGGACGGATACGCATCGCGCAGTCCGCTGATCTCGTCGCGCGAAATGCTGCGGTGCAGGCTCACGGTCGGATCGACGAACGGGTACATCGTCCCGCCCGCCCACGCGGTGTGGTCGAGTCCGAGCAGGTGTCCGAGCTCGTGCGTCCCCACGTCTCCGACGTCGAAGTGCCCCGGATCTCCCGAGGTCGTGAACTGGAAGCCCGATCCGTTGAACAGGATGTCCGCGTCCGAGATCGTGCCGTTGCTGAAGAACCAGATCGGAGTGATCGCGACCGTTCCCGACCAAGCGGGAAAGTAGCCCGAGCTGTTCGTCTCGTCGAAGATCACGAGGTGGATCGACGACGAGGTCCAGTCCGTGCGGGCTTGCTCGAGCGTCGACGTGTTCTCGACCAGCGTCGCGTTCGTTCCGGTGGCCGCGTTCCATTCCTCGATCGCGAGACGCATCGCCGTCTCGTGGCTGCCGTCCGCGATGTCGTCCGAGCCCGCGGAGTTGATCACGATCCCGACGTTGGACGGCGACGACCAGTGCAGTACCTTGCCGTTCGACGGGTGGACGAGCGGTACGTGCGCGAGGACTCCCGCCGTCAGCGCGAGCGCCGCCGGCAGGGCGAGTGCGGTCTTGAGGCGCATCACCGGGCCCGGCGAGCGGCGAGCGCGGCCTCGATCTCGGCCGTCACTTGCGCGTAGCCCAGAACCGAGCGTCCCTCACCTCGGTGCAGCGCGCCCGAACGATCGACGAGCGTGACGCCCGACGAATCACGCACGAGCGTCTTCGCGCCCGACTCCGCCTCGAGGACCTGAAACTTTCCCTGGGCGAGCCCAACCGGCATGCGCACGCCCGTCGCACCCGCTTCGCTCAGGAAGAGTAGCGCCGTTTCGCCCGGTGTAATCCGCGGCATACCGGCGAGCATCATCCCGCTTCCGTCGGGCAGCACGCCCCCGGGAATGCGAACGGCGCGATAGGGTTGGTCCTCGCCGACGAACGTCCGTTCGACCTCGATCAGGTACTCCGTTTCGATTCGACCATCGCTCTCGAAGGCCTCACCCGAGAGCACGCGGCCCTCGACGATCAGGTCGCTGCCGCGGACGAGTTCGGGGACCTCCATGCGCAGCGCCGTTCCGGCAACCACGCCCCCCGGACGAGAAACGATCGCGACGCCGGCGAGTCCGACGATCAGAGCGGTGGCCGCAAAGGGGAGAAGGCGCATGGTGGGGAATCTGGATGCGGAGCCGGGGTTGAACGGGGATGCCTGGGAGCGGCGATCGCGACGGGGAAGACGCGTTGCCGACCGAGCAGATCCATCGGCGACCAAAACGAGCGCTCTTGAGCGGGGCGCGTGGGTTTGGCGTGGCGCGCGTCGAGCGCGCCCACGGGGCGCGAAGGGTTTTCCGCCTCCGCGCGTGAGCGCACGTGCCGGCACACGCTCGTCGAAACCCGCGCCGCGCGATCGCGACGTCCGGGGTAGGCTTGGATCGGAAACGGAGTCCCCCCCTCCCTCTATGGACGTCGACGAAACGATCAACGAGTTGTGTCGCACCTATCGCGTCCCGCGCCTCTTCGGCGAGCGGATGCGAACGCTCCTCGAGCGCGCGGCCGCATCCCCCCGTGCGAAGCGCGAACGCCTGCTCGGCCTCGTCGAGCGCAGCTTCGAAGAGGAAGGACGACGCCACAGGTTGCGCCGCAAGCCCAGCGAGTTCCTCAGCCCCCAGGAGCTGAAGATCGTCGGCGCGGTCGCGGACATCCTGCACAAGTGGGATCCACCCACCTGGCTCGATCTCTGGACGCGCAAGTTCGAGGGCGGCGAGGACGCATCGCCGCCCGGCAAGACCGGCTAGCTCGCTCCTCGGCGAGGCATGCCAAGCGCAAGAGAGGCGCCTTCCCCCGCGGGAAGGCGCCTCTCTTGTTGTCGACGTCGACGGTCGGCGTCGGAAGGTCCTACCGCCGGCCGCGGCCGCCGCCCTTCTTCTTCTTCGCCTCACCCACCTTGTGGGTGAACTCGGTGACTCCGCCCGCGGTGACGGTCACGGCTGCGGTCTTGCCCTTGCCGAGCTCCTCGTGCCACCACTCGATCTTGTAGTCACCCGCCGGCAGGCCGTCGATCTGGAACGATCCGTCCGCACCGGACACGGCGTAGTGCGAGGCGTCGGTGACGACGACGAAGCTCTTCATCCAGTTGTGGATGTCGCAGGCGACGTTGATCACCTCGGCTTTGTCGAGCATCTGCTCCATGTCCGCGCCGCCGGCGACGTTCTTGTTCATCGCCTGGTTCTTCTTGGCGAAGGTGTGGATGTTGTGGTTCGTCTCGTCGGAGTTGGCGAACTTGAGCGTCCCCCCGACCGGGACCACGACGACGCGCGGCTCGAAGCGGCAGCCCACTTGGTCCAACTCGATCGGCGCGTCCGGGACGACGACGTCCGTCGCCTCGATCATCATGACCACGTTGGCAACGCCGCCCTTCTCGGAGATGAGGAGGGAGCGATCCGTGGTGTCCATGTTCGCGGCGTCGTGGCAGCCCTGGGTCTCGGTGCTCTTGATCTCGAGCGCCGGCTTCGGCTCCGGGCGATCGCCCTCCCAGAGGACCATGCCCTTGATCGAGCCGGTCTCCGTGTTCGTCGTTGCGGGCGTCTTCGCGGAATCGTTGTCCGCGGAGCCCAGTGCAGCCGCCCCAGCGGCGCACAGAATCATCAGAGCTTTCATGGTGGGAATGGGTGTCGTTGGTGGACGCGCCGGGCGCATCGCTAGTTTCGAAGGGAAGCGCGGTCGAGGTTGAACAGCCAGGTCAATACGGCCTCGATCTGGTCCGCGCTAGGAGCGGCATAGAATTCCTGCCACTGGGTGAGCTCGGCGTCGAAGTTCGCGGGCATCGTGGTCCCCGGATAGACCTTCAGGGGGTCCACGAGCCACTGGCGGACCCAATCGGGACGCAAGCGCTCGCGTGTATGGGCGAGGTCGGGTGCCCAGCCGATCGGTGCCTCGTTGGTCGGCTTCTCACCGTTCAGGAAGTGGCACTGGACACAGGTCGGGCCCGCGGGATCGGTGGCGAGGGCGTGGACCTCGGCGTAGAAGTCCGGGCGTGCCGCCATGTAGTCGGCGATCACGCTCGGCGTGCGCGGCAGGATCGCCTCGTAGGTCGGATTCACCGGCGGATCGAACTCGAAGCCCTGGGCCTCCCCGTAGGCGAGCAGGTTCGGCAGGCCGGCCTTCGTCTCGACCGGGAGTCCGTCCGAGATGCCCTGGACCTGCGCGGGGGACGAGCCGGAGAGCCCCAGCGACGCGATGCCGTCCGCGATCTCCTCGGGCGTCAGATCCATCTGCATCTGGAGCTGGCGCGCGTATTCCTGCGGCCACTGCTCCTTCGCTCGAATGGCGAAGTAGTCGGCGACCGCGCCCGCCTCTCCGTCGGCCCAGTTGAACGTGGGCATCCTGACGCGGATCTGCTCGCGTAGCACGACGGGGTCGAGCAGGAAGTTGAAGAACCAGTCGCGCTGCAGCTTCGCGCCCTCGCCGATCAGAACCGGCGGAGCGTAGGTCCAGCGCACCTTGTCGTATTGCTCCTCGCTGAAGTCCCGCCACTCGCCATCGACGTCCTGGACGCGGCCTTCCTCGTCCGGGTCGCCCGTCTTCGAGAGGTCGTACTCGTCGGTCTCCTCGTTGTACGCCCACGCGTCGAGGTAGTAGCGCGTGACGACGTCCACGAAGGTGCCGCCCCACGCCGGGGTCGTGCGGATGCTGTCGACGTTGGCGATCGAGAACGGTGTGCCGATCGCGCCGATGTCGACGACGGTCTCGAGCAGCTGGGCGTAGATCTCTTCGACTTCGAACTCGTCGTCGTCCTCGCGCCAGTACTCCTCGTAATCGGCGAGGTACCCTTCGAAGTCCTCCATCGGCGGCGGGAAGAACTCCTCGTCGAAGACGGAGAGCTGCGCCGCCACGGCACGGTGCGCACCGTCGTCGTCCAGGAACTCGATCGTGCCCGGCTCGATGACGTGGCAGGCCTCGCAGTTCTTCTGGCGGATGACGCGCAGACCCGTGTCCGTCGCGAGCTTCTCCGCCGTCGGCACCATCTTCGCGTGCTGGACCTCGTCCTCGACGAGGCCGGCAACGAAGACGGAGATCGCCTCGACCTGGTCGTCCGTGAAGTCGAACCACGGCATGCGCAAGCGCTCGCTCGGGTTCTTGATCTTGTTGCGGTCGAACGAGCGCGGCGCGTGCAGTTTCTGCTCGAGGAAGTTCTCGCGGTACGACTTGAACTGCTCGACGAAGTGCGCGTATTCGTTGCCCGTGACGTCGTAGCCCAGGTCCTTCGCCATCTGCTCCGGTACGAAGCCGAAGTCGAGCTTGTCGACCGTCTTCGAGGCCCAGGTCGACAGCTCGGTACCGATCGGTTGCTCGCCCTCGAGCCCCGGTATCTCGTGGCAAGAGTGGCAGCCTTGGTTCAGGACCCACTTCTCGCCGACGGCGTCGAGCAGCGCTTCGTCGTCCGCCCACTCGTTCTCGAACGACGCCTGGAGCTCGCTCGGACGCTTGCGGTTCCAGAACCAGCGCGCCTGCTCCTCGAGCACGTCGCGCTCGTACGGACGCTCACCGACGGCCCAGCCTTCGGGCGTTTCGGTGAACGTGCCGTCGGGGTCGTCGAAGACGTACGCCACGATGTCGGCGGCGTCCTGGTCCGAGAGCCGCAGGTTGGGCATGCGCGTCTCGGACCAGTAGGCGGCCGGATCCTTGATCCAGGTGTACAGCCATTCGGGCGTCACCTTGCTCGCAACGCCGCGCAGGTTCGGTCCGTGCTCGTTCGCTCCATGCGTCTGGTCCGCGAGCGCGGTTGCCTCCTCGCGCTCCGCTTCCGTGTACGGCGCGGTGTTGTGGCACGCCAAGCAGCCGGACAGCGTGAAGACTTCCTTGCCGCGCAGCGCGTCGCCCTCCACGGGAATCTCCGGCAGCGCTTCGGTCGCCGAGCGATTCGTGACGAACGTCGCGACGGCGCGCAAGGCTGCGTCGCTCCACTCGTCCCCCATCATCGCGCGGCCCGTGCCGAAGTTCGAGTCGACGATCTTCTGGTCGGCGGCGTAGTTCTCGAGGTGGAAGATCTTGGGCATCCACGTCGTCGGACGGAACGCCTTCGGATCGGTGACCCACGCGTTGATGAACTCGCGCGACGTCTTCTGGAGGATCTTCGCGAGCGTCGGGCCGGGGCGGCGCTTGGTCGGGAACCAGTCGACCTTGTGGCACGCGTAGCAGCCGTAGCGCTCGAACAGCTCGTAGCCTTCGGCGACCTTCGGCGCCTCGGGCGCGATGACCTCCATCGTGTCCTTGTGACACTGGATGCAGCCGGCCTCGACATAGTCGGCGCTCAGCATCGGGTAGTCCCAGTAGTGCTGCTTGTGCCAGTGGTACTCGTCCTCCCACTCCTTGGCTTGGCTCTCGTCGTTCGCGCGGTGGTCGACGCGCTGGAAGACGAGTGCCTCGCCAGCACCACGGTGACAGATGGTGCAGCCCATCTCGTTCATCGGGTGCGGCGACTTCGCGGAGAGGAAGAGATCGAGGCGCGGGTGCGACTGGAACGGCTGCGCCTCCTCCTCGTAGCCGGCGCGGTCGATCGGGACGTGACACGTCTGGCACATGTCGATGCGTCCCTTGCGCGTGAAGTTCAGCTCGAACGTGAGGTTCGGCGGCAGCACCTTCTTCACGAGCAGCGCCGGCCCGACGAAGTCGAGCCCCGGGATGTCATCGCGCACGATGTTGGCGAGCTTCGTCGGGAAGTCCGCGGGCGCGATCTTGGCCATCTTGGCCTGCACGAGTTCGATGCTCTTCGTCGCCGCCTTCGCGGCGGTCTCGAGCTCGACGATCTCCGCGCGCAGCGCTTTGATTTCGCGGGTCTTCTGCGTGACCTTCCACTCGGCCTCCTGCAGTTCCGCGGCGCGCGCGGCCATCGTCGTCTCGAGCTCTTCGACGCGCGCCCGGCGTGCTTCGAAGCCCTCGTCGTCGACGCCGTGGTGGACGCCGAATTCCTCGGTGAGGAACTTGTCCCAGTTGGCCTCTTGCTTCGCGACGCGCGCCGCGGCGTCAGCCTTGGAACGCAGGTCGTTGAGTTCGAACAGCTCGCGCTCCGCCGTCGCGAGCGCGCCGCCCTGCGATTCGAGTCGGTCGCGCGTCGCCTCGAGCTCTTGCTCGAAACGCGCGGCTTCCGCGATCGCGGCCTGGGCTGCGTCGGATTCGAGCACGGCCTTCCCGCGTTCGATCTCGATCTCACGAAAATCGCGCTGGTACTCCTTCCAGGGACGCTGGAAGTCGAACAGCACCATCCACACCGCGGAGACAAGCAACGCGATGCTGGAGAAAGCGAACCAACGGTTCAGCTTGGGGACGTGGTAGTGGGTATCGCCGCGATCAGCCATCTCGTTTCAGGGGCGTGCGCTCACACGTTGAAGAACCACTCGGGGATGCCAACGATGTACTTCAGGTTGATCGTCCAGCGCAGGATCATTTTGATCGGCAGCAGGGCGAACCAGAGCATGAGGTGCATGAAGACGTTGAAGCGGACGACGCCCATGCTCTTGACCATGCCCTTGAGCACGGTCTTGCCGAGCAACGGCGGTAAGACCAGGAAGAAGCCGAGCAACGCGACGATGCCGGGTGCTTCGCGCACCAACGGATCGAGGGGCTTCGGCTGTCCGAGCATGTTCCAGAAGTACGTCGACAGGTCGACGTTCACGAGCGGTTCGAGCTTGTGCAGATCCCAATACTCGAACGGCCCGAAGAACGACCAGTTCGGTCCGCGCAGGAACGTGCCGAGGATCACGAACGAGACCCAGAAGAGCAGGAAGCCGGCCGTGAAGAACGAGAAGGCGAACGGCCGCTCGTTGAACGTGTAGTAGCCGTTGCCCTTCGGGTTCGTGTCGAGGTACGGGATCGCCATGAGCCCGACGATGATGAAGCCCGGCAGCACGACGCCCGCGATCCACGGGTCGAAGTACACGAGCATCTCCTGGAGCCCGAGGAAGTACCACGGTGCCTTCGACGGGTTGGGCGTGCGCGCGGTGGCCGCCGGCTCTTCGATCGGCGCTTGAACCTTCAGCGACCAGACGATGAGGAAGGCCGTGAACAGGATCAGGCAGATGAACTCGACGTAGACGAGGTCGGGCCAGGTGAAGACCTTCTTCTTCCCGAGCCCCGCCTCGAGCGTCGGCTCGCCCTTCGCGATCGCGCGGTCGTTGTCCACCGCCTGGCGCAGCGCCAGCCAGGTGAAGAACACCACCGACGCGATCAGAATCACGATCGGGATGTTGTCCGGCTTCGTGATGATCTTCTTGAAGTCGGGATCGCTCGGCGCCCACAGCATGAACACGGTGCCGACGGCGAAGAACACCGTGATGACCACCGTCTTGCTGAAGAGCTTGCGCCAAAACAGGACCGCGAAAAGCGCCCCGACGGTGCCCGCGAAGTAGAGGGTCGGCTGGAAGGCCCAGTCGATCGCGTTCTTGAGGAGTTCGCCCATAGTCGCCCCTACAGCGGCCCCGAGATTCCGCCGTCCTTGCGGACGCGCCAGAAGTGAATCGCCATCAGGAACGCCGCCGCCAGCGGCAGGCCGACGCAGTGAAGGACGTAGAAGCGCAGCAGCGCTCCCTCACCCACGAAACGTCCGGCGAGCAACCCGAAGCGCGCGTCGTCGCCGGCGTGCACCAGGTTCAGGCCCCCGAAGGAGAGCAGCGATGCGCCCGGTCCCTCGTGTCCGAGGAACGGCGTCGCGCGCGCCATGTTCGACCCGACCGTGATGGCCCAAACGGCCAGCTGGTCCCAGGGCAAGAGATACCCGGTGAACGAGAGCAGCAGCGTCAGAACGAGGAGGATGACTCCGACGTTCCAGTTGAACTCGCGCGGCGGCTTGTACGAACCGGTCAGGAAGACGCGGTACATGTGCAGCCACACCGTGATGACCATGAGGTGCGCCGCCCAGCGGTGCATCTCGCGCATGATCCCCAGGGGAACGTGTTCGCGCAGCGCCCAGATGTCCTCGTACGCCTTATCGGCCGTCGGGTGGTAGTAGAACATCAAGAGCAGACCGGTGATCGTCTCGATGAGGAACAGGAAGAACGTCAGTCCTCCCATGCACCACGTGTACGACAACCGGATCCCGCTCCGACGCACCTTGACGGGATGCAGGTGCAGGAACGTGTTCGACAGGACCGCGAGCGTCCGGTTCCTCGGCGTATCGGGGTACCCGTGGCGGAAGATCGACCGCCAGATCTGGGACTGCCGAATCGCTTGGAAGAGCTTTTGCATCTAGCGTCAGGGGGTGGCGAAGCGCGGAAGGGGTGAGCGCGGGCTACGCGTACTCGAGGTAGCTGCCGTCCAGCTCCCACTGCCCCTTCTCCTGCTGGTACTTCGTGTTCTTGTCGACGAGGATCTGCCCGTCTTCGGCCAAGACGATGCGATAGCGCTCGAGCGGACGCGGCGCCGGTCCCTCGATGTTGATGCCCGTCATGATGAAGCCTGAGCCGTGGCACGGGCACTTGAACTTCTCGTCCGCGGTGAGCCAGTTCGGCGTGCAACCGAGGTGCGTGCACACCGTCGACAGGCAGAAGAAGCCCGTCGGCTCGCGGACGATCCAGCAGCCGTAGGTGGCCTTGAAGCGCTCGTCCACGCCCATGGCGAACTCGCTCGGGAAGCCGGCCTTGAACTCCTGCGGCGGCTCGAACAGCACGTTCGGGAACATGAAGCGTCCCGCCGCACCGAGCAGCCCCGCGGAGGCGGCCGCGAAGGTCGCCCAACCGAAGGCCAGCGTCGAAAAGAAGCTTCGCCGGGAGAGCTCGCCACGCAGCGGCGAGCGGACCAGCGTCTTCGCGGGCTCCTCGTTCGAAGGGTTCGTCGTTTCTTGCGTCTCGTCAGCCACGATCAGTTCCTACCGTCCTTGCTCGCCAACCGACCCCGCACGCACGGATTGAGCGCTGGCCGCGCCGAGGGCGACGTCGCCCCGTCCGTTCCGGGAACCGGAGCGGCGGACGCATCGATCGGGGAAGCCGGGGGCCACAGGGCCAATCAGGATGGTGAGGGGCCGCGGGAATGGCAAGCCTGGGACGGGCAAACAGGCCAGCTCTTGTGACACTTCCGGCGCGTCGCCGCCCGCCGCGCGCGCGGCGTCGGCCGCGGTCGGCCGGGCATTCGAGGGGCCGCTCGCCGCGGCCGCGTCTCAGCCTCCCGGTCGGCTCGCGAGTTCGAGCGCCGCGGAGCGCACGTTCGGGTCGCCGTCGTCGTCGATCAGCGCCTGCAGCACCTCGGAGGACGGTGTCCGTCCGAGCTCGCGGAGCGCCGCGAGCGCCTTGCGGCGGCTGATCGAGACGCTCTGGTCCGCCCAGCGGACGGGATCGTCGTTGCGCTCGGCCAGGTAGGGTTCGACCTGGATCAGCTCGAGCAGGACGTCGTTCCCGGCCGGATTGCCCAGCTCGGCCAGGGAGAGCGCCGCTTGCAGGCGCATGTCGATCCGGCGGCTGCCGAGCAGCCCCTCCAGCGTCGCGTCCGTGCGCGAGGACGGGACGTTCTGGAGCGCGCCCGCCGCGAGCAGCGCCAGCCCGTCGTCCTCACCATCGACGATCCCGATCAGCGCCCCGGCGACCCGCTCGCGCGACGCCTCGGGCAGCTCGCGGCCGATGCTGCCCAGGATGAAGATGGCGTTCATCCGGAACGTGAACTCGGGGTCGAGATCGTCCCCGAGGCGCGTCATTCCGACCAATTCGTCGACGCCGTTCGCGTCGCCGAGCTGCGCGGTCAGGCTCGAGAGGACGAACGGCACCCAGACCTCGCCCGGTGTCGTCGGCGCCGTGATCCCCGCCTGCGCCGCCCGCAGGTCGTCGAGGAAGGTCGCGTCGATCCCCCACTCGGGATCTCGCCCCTCGGCGCGCGCGGTCTGATACTCGAGGATCTGACGCACCAGTCCGAACGCCGCTTGCTGGCGCTCGTTCACCCCACCGGTGAGCAGCCGCCCGAGGTTGTCGCTCGGGCTCGACTCGGAGCCCGAGAGCATGCCGAACAGCGCGAAGACGAGGACGATCACCATCACGATCAACGCCGGCACGACGACGAGCGGGACGAGCAGACTCTTGTACGGCGAATCGCCGCCGTCGCCGGCATCTTGCGGGTCGTCCGGCGTGCGCGGGGCGGCGATCTCGATCTCGGGGGTGTCGTCCACGGGGTCCATCGGTCCTTTTAGGAGATCGGGAAGTCCGACAACCGCCCTGCGCTGGGCATCGTCCCGACGAGCGGGCGGACGTAGTCGAGGAACGCCGGCGCGATGTCGTTCTCACCCGCGACGAACGCGTCGTCGAGATCGCGCGTGACCCGAGCCACGTTGCTGAGCTCGGTCGCCTCGAAGCCGGCCTCGTACGAATCGCCGGCTCCGTTGCGCGTGATCACGATCGAACCGTGCTGGCGCTCACCCGCGACCGCGATGCGCAGCGCCGTGCGGCCGACCTCGCGCGCCTCGCGCGCGTCGACCTCGGACACGTAGCCCGCGAACGAACGCTGGAGGTAGCCGAACGTGTCGGCGCGGACGCGCAGACTGCTGCCGAGCTTCGACTTGACCGCGCCGGCGAGGAAGTCGCCCAGGGCGCCGGAGCCCGACAACTGCACGTTGCCGTGCGAATCGACCTCCTTGCTCGAGAAGATCGGATTGCCGTCCTTGTCGTGGATGCCCTCGGAGGCGGCGACGAGGCAACGGCCGTGCTTGGTGTACATGCGGTCCACGTCACCGACGAAGCCGTCGAGATCGAACACGCGCTCGGGGACGTAGATCAGGTGCGGACCGTCGTCCTCGTGCTCGCGCGCGAGCAGGCTCGCCGCCGTCAGCCAGCCCGCGTGCCGCCCCATGATCACGTCGATCTTGATGCCGGGCAGGCTGCGGTTGTCCTGGTTGTCCCCCATGATCGCGCTCGCGACGAACTTGGCCGCCGAGCCGTAGCCGGGGCAGTGGTCCGTGACGCAGAGGTCGTTGTCGATCGTCTTCGGGACGTGGAAGAGGCGCACGTCGTAGCCGATCTCGACGGCGAGCTCATTTAGGATGTGGGCCGTCTCCGCGGAGTCGTTCCCTCCTATATAGAAGAAGTAGCGCACGTCGTGGGCCTGCAGGCGCTCGAGCACCTGGCCGCACTCCTCGCGCGTCGGCTTCTTGCGCACGGAGCGCAACCCCGCGCACGGCGTGTTGGCCACCGCCTCGAGCGTGGCGGCCGACTCGCGGCCGAGGTCGATGAGCCGATCGTCGAGCACCCCTTGGATGCCGTGCAGGGCGCCGAACACGCGATCGATCTGGCCGGACTTCTGGGCCTCCTCGACGATGCCGACGAGGCTCTGGTTGATGACGCAGGTCGGTCCACCGGACTGACCGATCAGGGCGTTTCCGCGCGGGCTGGACATGGGACGGGGCGTGGGTTTCGGCGCGTGAGCCGGGCCTTGGTGGAAGCTTCCCGTCGCAGCCGTCGCGGCGGGCCGGAGACCGTAGCGCGGCTCCGTTTCCAGTCAACGCCAACGGGCTTGCCTTGCCCTCGCTCGTTGCTAGACTTCCCGCCCCAATCCGCGCTTCGGAGTCGCCCCGCTTCCTGCGGGGCCGTCGACGATGCCGGTCCGGTGCCCGGGTGGCGGAATTGGTAGACGCGCAAGACTAAGGATCTTGTGGGGTAATTCCCGTGCTGGTTCGATTCCAGTCCCGGGCACCACTCGCTCGACGAGCACGACGAGCCTCGCTCGCGTGCGCCCGACGGGGAGTTGCGGACGTTCGTCGGATCGTGACGGTCCGGGCGGTTCCGCGGGGCGAATCGCTCCTGGTGGTTCCGAACGCGGTCCTGTTCTCTGTTGGAGCTTTCGGGGGCGGGGACTCGTTGGCGTTCCTCTGCTTCTGACGGGTCCGGGCGATTCCCGGGGGCGAATCGCTCCTGGTGGTTCCGAACGCGGTCCTGTTCTCTGTTGGAGCTCTCAGGGGCGGGGACTCGTTGGCGTTCGTTATCGATTCACGCGCAGCGCTTCGCGCTGCTGCGGCACAGGCTCGCTTCGCTCGCGTGCCGCGGTTCGCAACGGCCCAGGGGTTTACACGGCAGCTCTACGGTTTCCGGAACGGGCGATGAGGCGTTCGCGGGCTCGTTCGCCTTCGCGTTCGCAGTCGATCGGACGCAACGGCCCGAGCCGCGCCTCGGAGGCGGCTACGGTTTCCGGAACAGCCGATGAGAGGGTCGGGGAGTCGCAGGCGCTCGTCATCGATTCACGCGCAGCGCTTCGCGCTGCTGCGGCACAGGCTCGCTTCGCTCGCGTGCCGCGTTTCGCAACGGCCCAGGGGTTTACACGGCAACCGCGGCGGCTCCGGAACGGCCGATGTCACCTTCGGGGACTTGTCACCGGAGTGCGACCGGCTGCTCGCGCGCAGTCTCCGGCACGGCTCGCCCGCGTCTCGCGCCCAGCCGGCCGCAAGCGCCCGTTGGACGCGCGGGGCTTCGCCCCGCCGCACGGCATGCGCCGCTTCGCGGAGCGCCGTGCGGACAAGCGCGCAACCAGCCGGCCGCACTCCGGTGACAAGTCCCCGAGCGTCTCATCGGCTGTTCCGGAAACCCCAGCGGCTGCCGTGTCGCCGCTTGGGCCGTTGCGTCACATCGAACGCGCGCACCGACAAGCCCCCGAACGTCTCATCGCCCGTTCCGGAAACCGCCTCAGCTGCCGTGTAAACCCCTGGGCCGTTGCGAAACGCGGCACGCGAGCGAAGCGAGCCTGTGCCGCAGCAGCGCGAAGCGCTGCGCGTGAATCGATCACGAACGTCAACAACTCCCCGTCCCCGAGGGATCCAACGGAAAACGCCCCGAGCGTCTCATCGGCTGTTCCGGAAACCCCAGCGGCTGCCGTGTCGCCACTTGGGCCGTTGCGTCACATCGAACGCGCGCACCGACAAGCCCCCGAACGTCTCATCGCCCGTTCCGGAAACCGCCTCAGCCGCCGTGTAA
>JAJDEV010000230.1 GCA_029259605.1 Planctomycetota bacterium
GGGAAGTGCTGAGATGGCGCGTAGCTGCGTCGATCTCGGTGAAGCCTCATGAATGATCCGGGCTAGCTCGTCGCGGCGAGTTCGTCGGCGAGCTTCTGCCACGCCTCGCTGTCGACCGGATCGTTGCGGCCGGTGAGCGCACGGAGCGCGCTGTACGCGTTGCGCGCGACGGACTCGTTCTCGTCCTGAAGCGCGTCGATCAAGGCGGGCACCGCGACCGAGGAACCGAGCTGCGATAGCGCGAGGCATGTGGCGCTGCGCACGGCCGCGTCCGGATCGTTGAGCAGGAGCGCGAGTTCGCGCGAGATGCGTTGGCGGAACAGCTTGTGCTTCGCGAGCACGCGCGTCGCGCTGAGGACCATCGACGCCTCAGCGTGCTGGAGCGCGGCGAGCGTGTCCGCGCCGTCGCCGTCGAACCACTCGAGCTCGGACTCGTACCAGGCGCTCCAACGCGCGTGGTCGCCGTGGAAGGAGATGCCCGTGATGCGCTGCAGCGCCTCGTTCACGCCGCGCTGCAGCCCGCGCGAGTCCGTGTCGAGCAGGTCGATCAGGTCGCCGACGGCGGACTCGTCCTGGAGCAATCCGAGCGCGATAACCGCGCGATTGAGCTTGTCCCCCACGTCCCCGTGCAGGAACCGTCGGATCGCGGCGGTGACATTGCGGGAGCCCGGTTGCTTCGCCACGCGCGCGATCTCGACGAGCGCGTCGAGCAGCAAGCCGTCGGTCACGTCGTCGAAGCCGATGTTGTCGGCGAGGAACTCCAGTCCGCGTGCGTCCTTCGCGTCCCTGACGGAATCGATCAGCGCGAGCTGCAACGCGTGCGGCAGGGAGCGCCACACGCCCGGGAGCGAGACGAACGCGCCCTTCTCGCGCCGCAGGAGTCCCGTGACCGAATCGGTGAAAACAGGCGCGACGCCTTCCGGCTCGCGACCGCCCGCGGCGATGCGCGCGAAGGTCGTGAAGTCTTCGTCACGCGCGATCGGCGCCAGGAGTTCGAGCGCGCGGATGACGGTCTCAGTCGAATCGTCCGCTTCAACGGCATGCCCGAGGTGCCGCCCCAACGCGCTCGGACCGAACGCGGTCAGCGCGCCCTTCAAGAGGTCCAGTTGTCCGGCGTCCAACGCGCGCTCGCCGAGCTTGCGCTTGACCAACGAGGTGAACATCGGATCGATGGTATCCGTCCCGAGCGCGACGAGCTCGCGCTCGACTCGAACGGCCGCGAACCCGTTCTCGTTGAGGACCAGCCGCAGGATCAGCGCCTCCACGTTCTCGCGCTTGCGCTCGAACGGCACGGCAAGGAGGCAGACAGCCGCCGCGACGCCCGCAGCAACGAGCCCCCACGTCGTGCGGTCCGCTCTCTTGCGCTTGACCATGGCCCGCGATGTCCGGCTAGAAGCCGAGGTCGGAGACCTCTGAGGCGGAGAGCGGGCGCCACGAGAGGCGCTCGTAGACGAGCGGGACGCCGGGGTCGTAGAGCAGGTCTTCGTCGAAGTGCAGCTGGGTGTTCGAATTGAGAGTCACCGACCCGGCGCGCACCGCTCCGTAGAGCTCGAAGTTGCTCTCGATCACGAGGTCCGCGTTCGGGGCATAGATTGTTCCGACGAAGTCGCTGTTCGAGTTGAGCGCGATCGTCGACGCACCGGGACCGCTGTTCGTCGACGTGATGAAGACCGAAATGTCGCGCGCCTGGCCCGCGATCGACGTGACGGTCGAGTTGCTGCGCAGGTCGAAGTCGCCCTCGGCGTAGATCTCGACCGGACCGTTCGTCGCGTCGATCACCCACTTGGAATTGCTTCGGACCACGGCGTCGTCGAGCACGATGCGCGCGGGGCCCTGGAGTGTGAACGTGCCCCCGGGCGAGACTTCGAGGGACGTGAAGTGGTAGTCCCCCGCGGCCAGGGTCGTGTTCGCGACGACGTTCAACGAACCCATCGAACCGATCGCGGGAACGACGATCGGATCGAAGACCTCGCTCACCTCCGCGGCGGCGACCATGCCGCTCACGACGATCCCCGGCGAGCTGTCGTCGAGCGCGCCGACGGGGCCGACGATCGCGTCGCCGTAGATCGAGGAGTTCGAGTCGATCACGATGTCCGCGTTCGATCCGACGTTCCCGAAGTCGCCCACCCACGGCAACGAGTGGTCGTACGGGCCGTCCTTCGAGTCGAAGCTGTCGATCATCGAGTTGCTGTCGATCTTGACCCCCGTGTCGCCGAACGCGGCCCAGCGGAAGAAGCCCGTCGGGACCTTCCAGATCATCAACTGGACGCCCTTCGAGTAGCGGCCCGAGTTGGCGACCGCGCGCATGCGCAGCCGGTCGAGGCGCAGGTCGGGATCGACGGAGCCGAGCACGGTCTCGACGAGGTAGCTGCCTTTGTCGAGGTCGGCGGGGTACGCCATCGCCAGAACGTCGGCCTCGCCGTTCGTGAGCAGGTGCGCGTACGCCTCGTTCAGGCCGGCCTCGGCGAGGTAGAACGACTTCGTGTACTCGCGCCCTCGCGCGTGCTCCTTGTGCAGCGTGCCGCCGAATGCCGCGAGCGACGCGGCGAGTCCGCCGAGCACGACGAGGAACAGGACGACGATGACGAGTGCCGAGCCGCGACGCGCGGCCGCGCCGCTGGCGCGTAGGGCGAGTTGCTTCATGAGTCAGTTCCTCAGCCAGACCGAGGACTCGAACGAGCGCGTGACCAGTCGCCCTTGCGCGTCGATGCGCTGGAGCGTGAGGCGCACAACGAGGCTCCCGTCGATCAAGTCGAAGGACAGGCCGGCCTCGTCGGTCAGTTGGTTGTCGTTGTTGTCGGCACCGTCGACGTCCTCGCCCTCTTGCATCTCGGCGACGTCGCGGCAGAGAACGATCGTCTGCTCGTCCGCGCCGTTCCAATCCTTCACGAAGACGACCACGCCCTCGTCGACGAGTCCGTCGCCGTCGTTGTCGACGCCGTCGTCCGGCTCGCCCTGCTCGTAGCGGAACTCGATCATCGAAGAGGTCCACACCGGCGTGCCGTGCGTCGACGACACGGCCGTCACCTGGTCGAAGACCAACTGACTCGACCACACCGGCGACTGCGCGATGGCGTCGAGCGACGAATGATCAGACGAGAGGAGCTCGGTCTGGATTTGGCTCAGCGCGCGGCGCGCACGCGACTCGAGGTCGTTGCGCGCGACGCTGGTCGTGAAAAGGTCGGAGCCCGACTTCGCGACGAACGCGACCGTTCCGAAGATCATCGCGAGGATCGCCGCGCTGATCGTGACTTCGAGGATCGTGTGGCCGGCGCGCGACGTCCGGCGCTTGGTGAGCAACTTCATCAGCGCGCCCCCACGATCGTGCGTACGTCGAGCTCGCGGTCGCGCCCGCCGCTCTCCCACTCGACCCGGATGAGGACCGGCAAGATGCGGTAGTCGAGCGAATGGTCCGCCGCGTCGATCACCCCGTCGAGGTTCAGGTCGCGCGGCATTCCGAGCGAGTCGTCGACGACGTCCTCGCGTAGCTCGAGCGTCCCGCCGTTGTCGACCGTGGGGAACATCACGATGCCCGGAAAGCCGTCCGCGTCTCCTCCTCGAACCGCGAGCCCGTCGACGCGAAAGCCCTCGCCCCAAACCGTTCCGGCGACGAGCCCGTCGTCTCCGTCCGACCCGTTGAATGCCGCGAAGATCTCCTCGAACGTCGTCCCGTTGATCATCTCCGCGACGCGTTGCACGCCGGCGGTGGCGAGCGCGGTATCGGTGTTCTGTTGCTCGACTTCGGCGGACTCGACCAGCGTGCGCGAGTATCCGAGGACGCCGACGACCAACACGGCGACGGCGACGAGGACCTCGACGATCGTGGCGCCGGCTCGACGTTTCGCCTGGGGAAGCGGTCCGTTCGTGAGGATCACTTGGGAAGCTCGATAGAAGACAGTGGGGAGAGCCCCGCACCGACTGCAGGGACTACCGTCGTCCTATCGACGCCCCGCCGGGCCCGAATGAAGGCAATGACGGGGACGTCTCGACCGCCGTAAGCGGCTTCTGCGAAAGGCCTTGCGCGGGCCGATCGGGGCCCGGAAGGGCCCCTACGCGATCAGGCCGAGCGAGCGCAACTCGCAGCCTTCCTCTTCGTACTCGTCGGCGCTGGTGCGCGCGAAACCGAGGACGCCGAGCGCGGCCAGACGGCGCTGCAAACGACGCACGCGCGTGATGTCGAGCAACGCGTTCGTGATCGGCTCGACCAGCTCGCCCGCGAGGTCGCTGTTCACCACGATCGGCTGGATCGGGAACGGCCCCCACGACTCGAGCACGCGCAGTTGCTCGACCAGCGACGGGCACTCCTCGAACACGCGGCTGAGCACGTTCGAATCGATCGAGGCCGCGTCGATGTCCCCGCGCACGATGCCTTCGATCGAGCGCAGGTGCGAACCGGTGTCGACCTCTTTGCCGAAGAAGTCGCGGTTGCGTCCTAGCTCGCGCAGGTGCTGGCTCGCGCTGAAGTAGCCCGACAGCGAGTGACGATCGTTGTAGCCCCACACGCGCCCTTCGAGATCGGCGAACGTGGCCGCCTCCGAGTCCGCGCGGACGACGACTTCCGAGAAGTACACCGCGCGGCTGGCGATGCGCATGTCCTGGAACACGAAGCCGGCCGGAACGAGTTCGACCGAGGGCTTCGCGAGCGAGCGCAGGTACAGGTACGACGGCGAACACAGGAACGCCAGATCGACCTCGCTCGCCGCGAACGGGTCATGATCCGAGTGCATGGGCCCGGAGTGGCGATCGTTGACTTCGAGCGTGATCTCGCGGTCGAGCTGCTGCGCGAGGTGGTCGGTGACGAGCTCGAACAGCTCGACCGGCAGGCTCGGCGACAGATAGGTCAGGGCGCGGAGCGGGCGCTTGCGCGGCGTGTCGACGGGGCTCGGGACAGTCGTTGCGTGGTCAGCGTTGGGAGAGGACATGGGCTCACCCGTCGGCCGTGCGCGACATCGATCTGGAGCCGATCGGCGCTTAGCGGCCGTCGCGCTCGAAGACGACACCGCGGGCCCGGGAATGGCGTTCCCGGGCCCGCGGTTCAGAGTCGCTCTTGCGCTGGATCTAGTCGCGCGCAGCGAGGAAGAGGCGCAGCACGTACCAGAACATGAGCGCGACGGACGCGAAGAGCGCGAGCGACGCGGCCACGTAGCGATCCTCGGGATAATGCCGCAGCACGTTCGACGTGTCGTACAGGATCGCGGCGCCCGCGAAGACGATCATCCCGACGCTGAAGAACGAACCCAGGCTGAAGTTGAAAATCACGGCGCAGACGATCGCGAGCAGCGCTCCGAAGCCCGCGAAGCGCAGGAACGAGCCGAGGAACGAGAAGTCCTTGCGCGAAAGGAAGGCGACCGCCGTCAAGCCGGCGAACCCGACCATCGTGGCGAGCGCCGCGCTCTCGATCGTGCCCGGCGCGAACTCGTTCGCGATGTACAAGAGGGGCAGGAAGATGACCGCCTGGAGCACGACGTATACCGCGAGTCCGGCGTACTGCGCGGGCAGCGAGCGGGCGCGCGTGGCCATCCCGGTGCCGAGCCAGGAGGCGAGCATGAACGCGCCCAGAACGAGCAGCCAGTTCTGCGTCATCGCGCCCGCGATGCTCGCGACGTCGAGGAACTTGAAGAACAGCACCTCGATGGCCGTGAATGCGGCGATCGCTCCGAAGAGGTGCGTGTAGGTGCGCGTGATGAACTGTGCGCGGACGTCGGCCCCGCGCTCGCTGACGGGCGTGGCTTCGGCGGCGTAGATGTTCTGCATGGCGATGGGTCGAAGGGATCGGCGGGGCGCGCGGTCGCGCGCATCCGGGAAGAGCCCCATTGTGGACCGCGCACTCGGGGCCTTCAACGGGAGTCGATTCCGACGCCCCGGACGTCCCCATGCGGCCTTCTTTTCCGGTTCACGCCGCGTCGTCCCGGTTCCGCCCGACCCGATTCACGGAGCGGGTAGGCTGCATCCACCATGGGCATTCGCGTTCTCGGTTGCGGCACGTTCCTCGGCGGACTCTTCCTGGTCTGGGCGTCGTTCCACACGAACGAGCTCGGGATCGCACGCTACGAGGGCATCGGCGAGGGCGAGTTCCTGTTGACGCTCACCGGGATCGTCGTCGCCGGAGTCGGGACGCTCATGACGCTCGCCAAGGGCGACCCGCGTCGCTAGCGACGGCCTACCACGTCTCCCCGCCCTTCGGCGGCGGCCACGCGCCGAGCTGGTGGCGCAGCTGGACGATCGTGCCGAGGTGGTAGCTGTTGTGCCCCTGGATCATGAGGATCTCGTCGAGCGCGGTCTCTCCGGTCCGTTGCTTCACGACGCGGTCCAGGTCCTCGTCCTCGAGCGCGTGCCTGCCGATGCCTTCGAGCCCCGCGCCGAACGCCGCGATCGCGCCGGCCCAGTCGGCCTCGTCCGTGGGCGCGGGCGGCGTCGCCCAGCCGTCGGCGGCGGACGCGGGGAACGCCGGGTCCTCGCCGCGCAGCCGCGCGAGCGCGATGTCCTGCCAATAGATCATGTGGTGCAGGACCTGGAAGATCGTGTGCGGGACGCCGGCGACGCGCGTCCCCGCGCGGTCGAAAGTCAGCCCCTCGAGCGCGTCGAGCATGGCGACATGGCTCGCCTTGCCGGAGAGCTGCCTGTGGAGGGATGCGCGTAGCTTCATGGCAAGCCTGAGGTGGGCCGGAGCGTGCAACCGCCGAATAGCGTGTTGATCAGTTACATGTTGCCGAGCGCCGCGTAACCCGTCAATCTATCGTTCCATGGTTAGCGCGCCCAAGCTCCACAACGCCGCCGGCGGCATCGTCTGCCTCGACTTCGTGAACTCGCTGGACCGCATGTCGGACCGCCCGCTCGAGACGTGGCCCGACGCGCTGGCGTCGTACGGGGACCTGCTGACGTGGAGTGTGGAGGCCGGGACCCTGACCGCGCGCCGGGCGCGCGGCCTGCGCGCGACCGCCGACGAAGCGCCGCGCCGGGCGACCGCGATCCTGCGCCGCGCGCTCGCGCTGCGCGAAGCGATCTACGCGCTGTACCGCGGCGTCGCGATCGACGGCTCGACCGACGCGTCCGCGCTCGAGCTCATCAACACCGAGCTGGGCAAGGCGCTCGCCCACGCACGCGTCGCGCGCGAGTCCGGCGGGTTCGCCTGGGCGTGGACCGAGGAGCCGGGCGCGATCGACGCGCCGCTCTGGCCCATCGCCGGATCGGCGGCCGAGTTGCTCGTCTCGCCCGAGCGCGAGCTCGTCCGCGAATGCGCGGCGGACGGTTGCCTGTGGCTCTTCCTCGACCGCACCAAGAACCACCGGCGGCGCTGGTGCGACATGAAGATCTGCGGCAACCGCGCCAAGGTGCGCGAACATCGACGGCGACAACGGGCGCACCGGGACGACGGCGCCTAGCCCGGATCATTCATGAGCCTTCGCCGAGATCGACGTTCTGCGCGCGAAGCACTTTCGCCACAGCCTGCTAGGGTGAGTGCCACGCTCGACGCCCT
The DNA here is from genome assembly GCA_029259605.1 of Planctomycetota bacterium. Lineage (GTDB taxonomy): Bacteria > Planctomycetota > UBA1135 > UBA1135 > OFTM281. The sequence continues at coordinate 7,478 of JAJDEV010000230.1, forward strand.
TCCTCATCGCAATCGAATGACGAACCGCCACCGCCTCCTGCGCCTGCTTCCGTTCGCCTGTGCGCTGCCGCTCGTCTCCGTCGCGAGCGCGCAGGAGGCTTCGACCGCGGTCGCTTCGGTCGAGGTCCACATGCTCGCGAACGAGGGCTTCCTGTTGAGAGCGGGGGACGTCGACGTGTTGATCGACGCGTTCGTCGAGACGCCGTACGCGGGGTACGGCAACCTCGACGCGGCGACGCTCGACGCGCTCGTCGCGACGCGCGCACCGTTCGACGATGTCGAGCTCGCGCTCGCGAGCCACAAACACCGCGATCACTTCCAACCTGCGACGGCGCAGCGCTTCCTCGCCGCCGCGCCGGGTTGCGTGTTCGCATCGTCGCCCGACGTCATCGACACCCTGTGGCAGGCCGAGGCCGCGGAGGTTTCCGAGCAGTCCATTCGCGACGTGCAACCGGCGCCGGGCGAGACGCAGGCGCTCGAGTTCGACGGCGTGCGCGTCGAGTTCTTCGAGCTGACGCACGGCATCTCTGGACTGACGAACTTCGGGCATGTCATCACGCTCGGCGGAATGAAGGTGTTGCACATCGGTGACGCGGAAATACGGCGCGACAGCTTCGTGCCGTTCGCCGAACTGCTCGGCACCGTCGACGTCGCGCTGATTCCGTTCTGGTACTTCACCAATCCCCCGGGAGCGAAGATCCTCGCGGAGTTCCTGCCCGACGCGCAGTTCGTCGCGTGCCACATCCAGCCGACCGCGTTGGACGAAACGACGGCGACGCTCGGTCGCGACCGGCCCGAAGTCACGGTCTTCGCGAAGGCGCTCGACCGCAAGGTCTTTCGCAAGCGCGAGGCTTCGGCGCCCGACGTGTTGCGCGAGCGTTAGACCCGCCGCGCGCGGTCCGTTCACGCGGCGAATTGATCGCCCCGGTTCCCCGAACCCGCGGCCCGTCGCGTAAGCTCGCGGGCTGATCCCCCCGGCCCTCTCTCCGCACGAGACCCATGAAGAGAATCGCGCTCACGCTTCCGTTCGCCCTCCTGCTCGGCCTCGGCGTCGCCTTCGGAACCGACGGCAAGCGCGTCGACAAGTTTCGTCAGCTCGAGGAGATCCTCCCGACGCCGAACGTGTACCGCGCGGGCTCGGGCGCACCGGGGCACGCCTACTGGCAACAGCGCGCGGACTACGCGATCGACGTCGTGCTCGACGACGACGAGCGGCGCATCACGGGCTCCGAGACGATCACGTATCACAACGCGTCGCCGGACACGCTCGAGTACATCTGGGTTCAGATCGACCCGAACATCTTCTCGCCGGAGTCCCACGCGGTGCGCACCGCGCTCTCGCCGAACCTCGACAACGCCGGCTTCCGCACGCTCGAGCGCACGATGGCGTACGAGAACTGGGACGGGGGCGCGGAGATCACGTCCGTGCGCGACGCGAATGGGAACGAGATCGCGCACACGATCAACGGCACGATGATGCGCGTCGATTTGCCCGCGCCGGTGAAGAGCAAGACGTCGACGACGTTCTCCATCGATTGGACGTACCTCGTCAACGACTCCTCGCTGGTCGGCGGGCGCACGGGCTTCGAGCACTTCGAGGAGGACGGCAACACGCTGTACGAGATCGCGCAGTTCTACCCGCGCGTCGCGTCGTACAACGACGTCACCGGTTGGCAGCACAAGCAGTATCTCGGTCGCGGCGAGTTCACGCTCGAGTTCGGTGACTACCACGTGCACATCACGGTGCCGGACGACCACATCGTCGCTTCGACGGGCGTGCTCGAGAACCCCGAAGAGGTCCTGACCCAGACGCAGCGGTCGCGTCTCGCGAGCGCCGAAGGCACCGACGAGCAGGTCTTCATCGTCACGCCCGAGGAAGCCAAGGCAAACGAGAGCACCGCTCCGACGGGGACGAAGACGTGGATCTTCGACGCCAAGAACGTGCGCGACTTCGCGTTCGCGTCCTCGCGCAAGTTCATCTGGGACGCGCGTCATCACCCGATCGAAGGCGGCGAGGCGGCGTGGGCGATGTCGTACTACCCGAACGAAGGCGAGCCGCTGTGGAGCAAGTACTCGACGACGGCGATCGTCCACACGCTCGACACCTACTCCAAGCGCACGTTCCCCTACCCGTACCCGGTCGCCATCTCGGTCAACGGTCCGGTCGGCGGCATGGAGTACCCGATGATCTGCTTCAACGGCCCGCGGCCGGAGAAGGACGGGACGTACTCGGCGCGCACGAAGTACGGGTTGATCTCGGTCATCATCCACGAGGTCGGGCACAACTGGTTCCCGATGATCGTCAACTCGGACGAACGTCAATGGACGTGGATGGACGAGGGCCTGAACAGCTTCATGCAGTACTTGTCCGAGCAGGAGTGGGAGACCGACTACCCCTCGCGGTCGGGCGAACCGAAGAACATCGTCCGCTACATGACGAGCACCAATCAGGTGCCGATCATGACGAACTCGGAGTCGATCCTGCAGTTCGGCAACAACGCGTACGCCAAGCCCGCGACCGCGCTCAACGTGCTGCGCGAGACCGTGATGGGCCGCGAGCTCTTCGACTTCGCGTTCCAGAAGTACTCGCAGCGCTGGATGTTCAAGCGCCCGATGCCGGCCGACCTCTTCCGCACGATGGAGGACGCGTCCGCGGTCGATCTCGACTGGTTCTGGCGCGGCTGGTTCTACTCGACCGACCACACGGACCTCGCGATCGACGGCGTGACGCAGTACCGCATCGACTCGCAGGACCCCGAGATCGAGGCGTCGATCGCCAAGGCCGAACGCGGCGCCGAGCCCGAGACCATCGCGCAGGTGCGCAACGCGTCGATGCCGAAGCGCATCGAGGCCAACCCGGCGCTCGCCGACTTCTACAACAGCTTCGACGAGCTCGACATCACGCCGTCCGACCGCCGCGCGTTCGAAAATCTCGTGGAGTCGCTCGACGACAACGAGCTCGCGTTGTTGCGGCTCCGGCGCAACTTCTACGTGGTCGACATCTCGAACGCGGGCGGATTGGTCATGCCCGTCATCCTCGAGGTGCGTTACACCGACGGCTCGACCGAGGAGCTGCGCATTCCCGCCGAGATCTGGCGCCAGAACACGGACGCAGTGTCCAAGCTCGTGATGACGGAGAAGACGATCGAGTCCATCGTCCTGGATCCGCACCTCGAGACCGCCGACGCCGACGTCGACAACAACCGCTTCCCGCGCGAGACCGCGATGGCGACGATCAAGCTGTCGAAGCGTCCGCCCTCGCCGAAGAACCCGATGCAGAAGGCGCGCGCCGACTCCGAGCGCGGCGAGTAGGCGAAACCGCGGTGAAACGCACGCCATCGTCGAACGGCGCTGGCGTGCGTTTCTCCACGGGCTGCTAGAGCAGCAACGCCACCTGGTACGCCGCGAAGCGCGCGAAACGCTCGGGTGAGATCAGCGCGAGGCGCCACGCTTCGGGGTCGTCGCCGGTCGTGTAGTACGCCTGCAAGCCGTCGACGACGCGCGGGTCGTTCGCGTCCAAGTGGATCGATGACGACCAGATCACCAGCCCCGTCTCCGCGGACACCATGTCGACGGCGAGGCTCAAGAGCTGCGGCGGATAGAAGCGCTCGTCGGTCACGGTGCCGAACAGCATCGCGTCCAGGCTGTAGCGTTTCGAAAGCTCGATGACCGTCGCCGGCTTGTACCAGCCGACGTGGTGCGCGTCCGTCTCGTCGATCATCTCGAGGTCGAACGGGTCGAGGAGCACGAGCTCGTAGGGGGTCGAACGCGCGACCTCGGAGAGGAACGCGTCCTGGAACTTCGCGCGCTGCGCGCCCGACAGCTGCTTGCCGTGGAACGGCAGCAACCCGACGCGCCGGATCTCGTACGTGCCGAAGTCGTTGGAGACTTGCGCGGTCGCGAGCCGCGGCATGGCGGGCACGCGCGGCGCGAGGCATGCGGAGGCGAGCAGCACGGAGCCCAACACGATCGAACTCAGATGGCGAGCGCGCATCACTCCTGCCCCGTCTTCGGTTGAGACACCGGCGACACGGACGACGTCGCGATGCTCGCGCCCTTGCGCTCGCGATGCCACGCGATCTGCGTCTCGAGCAACAGCTTCTCCGCCTCGAGGCGTCGAATCTGCGCCGTGGTCAGTCGCGCGGCCAGCGTGTTGTTCTCCTCGGTGAGCGAGCGACTGCCCTCTTCGAGCGCGCTGATGCGCGTGTCGCGCTCGGCCATCCCGCTGCGCGCCGCCTCGAGCTGCGTCTGCGAGCTACCGAGCGCCGTCTGCAGCGCCGTCACCTCGGTGATGAGCTGATCGCGCTCGTCGAGAACGGCTTGGTACAGCTCGATGATGTGGTTGCGACCCTCGATCGTGGGCTCGAGCCCGCGCGTCGGCGTCCCGTTCACCGTTTGAATCGCGCCGTCCTCCGGACTGTCGACGACTCCGCCGTTCCAGCCGAGAAGCGGTGCGGGTTGATTCGTCTGGAACGGTGCGTTCGGCGCCATGCCGGCGCCCGGCGTCGCGTTCGTCGGCGCGGCTTGCAACGGCCCCGCTTCGGAACGGAAGCGCCCCTGCGTCTGCCATTGTTGGTTCTCGCGGGCCGTCACCGGATCCTGGAAGGCCAGCGGCATTTGGCACGCGCCGAGCCACAGGGCACCGAGCGCGATGGGAACGAGTTGATGCTTCACGACGTCACCTCCGATTCGTCGTAGTCGATTTCGACCACCGAGACCTCGCCGCAACGGCAGGTCACTTCGAGCGCTTCGATGCGGCCGTCGATGCGCACGAGTCGAACGCCGGGCGCCGATGCACGGCGCTCCGCCGACGAAGTCGCGTGGACTTCGGTGCTCGCGGGGTGCGCGGCGGCTTCTCCGACGCGTACCCGTTCCTTCTTGATGACACTCTTCATATCGATCTCCTCCTAACCGACGACGTCCAGCTGTGAGCCGATCTCGCCGTCGGTCGGCGGTCGGTGTTCGCGATGATCCGCGGCGGCCGGTTGCGGCGCCTCGGCTTCGTCGGCGTGCTTCGACAACTCCTCGTCGAACTCGCCTTCTCGCTTGGGACCACGCTCCCGACGCGGACCGACGGCACGAACGGCTCCGTGCTGAATCGCTGCCTCCGGTTGAACGCGTCGAATGCTGGTGTCCATGCCTCGTTCCTCATGCGTGATCCGCTGCGGACGCGATCTCGCGGTTCAATCGGTACAGCGCGCGACTGTGGATCTGGCTGACGCGCGATTCGGTAACGCCCAGGACGGTTCCGATCTCCTTCAACAGGAGCTCCTCGCCGTAGTACAAGGTGATGACGGTCTGCTCGGCTTCCGGCAGCTGCGAGATGGCGCCGACGAGCAAGCGCTTCGTCTCGAGCCACTCGGCGCTGCCCATCGGGTCGTCGCTCTTCGGATCGCACAGCATTCCGGCGAGCGCTTCGGACGGTCCCTCTTCGAGCGAGACGCATCCCGCAACGCGCGCCGAGTGGATGATCGTGTCGACCTCGTCGAGCCCGACGTCGAGCTTGGCGGCGATCTCCTCGGGTGTCGGCGGAACGCCGTTCTCCTGTTCGAGTCCCGCGACGACGCGGTCGAGCTCGCGCACCTTCTCGCGGCGCCCGCGCGGCAGGAAGTCCATGCGACGCAGCTCGTCGAGGATGCCACCGCGAATCTTCGGGTACGCGTAGGTCGAGAACTTCAACCCGCGCATCGGATCGAAGCTGTCGGCCGCGGCGATCAGCCCGATCATTCCCCATCCGAGCAAGTCCTCACGATCGACACGGCCGGGAATGTCCCACGACATCCGGCCGACGATGTGATGCAGCAGCGGCAGGTGATCGAGGATGAGCGCATCCCGATCTACCGCGCCGGCGCTGGACGTGTACTCGGACTGGCTACTCACTCAGCCGCTCCGTTGTTCCGTGTGTCCTTCATCGAGCCTGCTCCTCGTGTGCCCTTCGCGGTGTCCGGGCTGTCGAAGCGATACGCCATGCGCAACGCGACGGCGCCGACGCGAGCGAGCGCCTGGACCGCGAGCCACGCGACGCCGCCGCGCAATGCGGCGGTCGAAGCCGGAACGTGATGAAAGAGCGACAGGAGTGCGACGAAGCAGCCCCCGACCACCGCGAGACGGTGGGCGAAGGAGCGCCATGCGTTCCGTAGAGCGGCTTCACCGGTGGCCCTATCGACCATGATTCACAGGAGCATTAGGGGCCACTGCGGGCGGGCGACGGGCGTCCCAGAGGCCGGCGTAATGCATCGCCAAACGCCCCAAACTGCGCGCCGCGGGCGACCCGGGATCGCCCGAGGAGAACGGTGCCTGATCGATCACGCTGCGCAGAACGGCGCGCGATCGGGGCAGCCAACCGACGAAGCGCGGAGAGCGCGCCAGGAAGCGCTCGCAGACCGTGGCGAGCTTCGTCGCGACGCTCCGGGCTTGCTTCGCGTCGTCGGCCAGGTTGACGAAGACCTCCGGCGTGGGCACGTCGATCTTGCGGTCGTTGGCGTACGCGTCGACGGCCTTGATCACGCCGTACGCGTCGGTGACCGCGGCGGGATCCGGGTTCGTCACGACGAGCACGCGGTCCGCGGACACGGCGAAGTCGAGCACATCGTCGCCGATCCCCGCCGGGCTGTCGCCGATGACAACGCCCGCGTCGACGCGCTCGAGCTCGCCACGCAAGCGCTCGCGACGCGCGGGGTCGGGCTTGCTCATTTCATAGGAGCCCGACCCCGCTGCGAGCATGCGCGTTCCACAGGCCGTCGTGCGCAGGCAGTCCTCGAGGGACAGGCTGCCGTCGAGGAACTGCTCGACGGTCGTCGTTCCAGGAACGCCGAGCACGACGTCGAGGTTCGCGAGCCCGAAGTCCAGGTCGACGAGCAACGGGCGCGCGCCGATGCCGCCCAGCGCGATGCCGAGGTTGGCCGCGACCGTGGTCTTGCCGACGCCGCCCTTGCCGCCCGTCACCAGGACGAACGGAGGCGCGGCGCGGTCGGAGCCCGCGTCCGTTCGCGAGCGTTCGTGTTCGAGGGCGAGGCTCACCGGCACTTCCCCCGCAGCGCGAGGTCCGCGAAGCGATCCGGCGTCGGGCGCAGCAGATGGCCGCGCGTGTCGAGACCGTCCGAAAGGAAGGCGACCGGCAGCTTGGCGCGCGAGATCGATTCGAGCAGGGTGGTCGGCTCGTCCGTCTCGTCGAGCTTGGTCAGCACGCATCCGGTCGGCGAGAGGCGTGCGAACGAATCGCACGCGAGCGCGATCGCCGACCGACTCTTGGTCGCCGGCAGCGTGAGATACACGTCCGATGGACCGAGCGTTCCGATGCGATCCAGCTCGCGCGAAAGGGCCTTGATGCTCTTCGTCTCGCGCGGTGAGAGCCCGGGCGTGTCGAGCAACACGACCTCGATGTCCGGGTAGCGACGCAGCGCGTTCACCAAGTCGTTGCGGTTGCGGACGGTGACGAGCGGGACTTCCACACGGTCCACATCCGCAGCGGGTCCGCCCACACGCTCGAGCGCCGTCGTACCGGCGGCGTCCAGGCTGGCGTACGCGACGCGCCTGCCCGCCTCGGTCAGCTTGCGTCCGAGCTTCGCGAGCGACGTCGTCTTGCCCGCGCCGGTCGGACCGACGAACACGAAGATGTGCGGTTCGCGGCTGCTTCGACGGCGCTTCGGCGACGGCTGGATCTTGACCCACTCACCGATCGCGCGCGCGGCAGCGTCGATCGCCCACGTACCCTGCGCGTTCTGCTTGACGATTCCGCGCACGATCATCGAGGCGAACTCGAGCGACGCACCGTGTCGCAGCAGGCGATCGCGCACGTCGCGCGCACCCGGCTCCAGATGATCGTCGAAGAGCTCGGTCGCCGTCTCGCCCGCGCGTTCGAGCACGCGTCCGAGCACCGCGCCGTCGACCGATCGATCGATTCCGCGGATGCGTTCGGTGGCTTGTCGAAGGAACTTCATATCAGTCTTCCATCGTTACGATTGCCATCGTCTCCACGGCACGCGCGGGAACGACTTCGTTGTAGGAGAGCACCGAGACCTTCGGCAGCGACGCGCGCACCAGCTCGCTGAGGAAGCGGCGCACGTTCGAGCGGGCGAGCACGACGGACTCCTTCCCGCTGCGCGATGCGTTGGCGATCGCGTCGCCGATCTGTTCGACGAGGCTTTGGAGGTAAGCCGGGCTGATCGGCGGCAGGTCGGGGTCCTTGATCTGTCCGACCGCGGCCGCGAGGCGTGACTCGATCGAAGGCTCGAGCGTGACGGCGTGCACCGTGCCCGCCTTGTCGGCGAACATCTCGCACAGCACGCGCCCGAGGCGCTGGCGCACGAGCTCGCTCAGCGTCTCGACGTCGCGCGACTTGCCGACGTTGTCGGCGAGCGACTCGAGGATCGCGGGCATGTTGCGCACCGGAACTCCGTCGCGCAGCAAGTTGGCGAGCACCTGTTGGATCTCGCCGTAGGTCAGCTTGTCGGGCAGCAGCTCCGCTACGACGGCGGGCGCCGTCTTGCGCGCGTTCTCGACGAGCTCCTTCACATCGTCGCGCGTCAGGATCTCGGGCAAGGACGTGCGCAGGACCTCCGTGACGTGCGTGATCAGCACGCTGGTCGGATCGATGACCGTGTAGCCGAGCAGCTCGGCTTCGTCGCGCTGCGCCGACGTGATCCACCACGCGGGCAAGCCGAACGCCGGGTCGGTGGTCTGCTTGCCGCGCAGCTTGCCCGTCGCGCCACCGCCGTCCATCGCGAGGAAGCTGCCGGGTTCGACCGAGCCGCTGCCCACTTCCTGACCCCCGATGAGCAACCGGTACGCACCGGGATCCATGCGGATGTTGTCCTTGATCCGGACCGGCGGGAGCACGACGCCGTCCTGGTTCGCGAAGCGCCGCCGCAGCTGCGAGATGTGATCGAGGATCCCCGTGCCCGTCTTGTCCTGCACGAGCGGAATCAGGCGGTAGCCCACCTCGAGCGAGATGCGGTCGACGTGCAAGAGTTCGAGCGTCTCGCCGTCCTCGCGCGCCTGCTCGGTCTCGGCCTCCGTCGCCGCGACTTGCTCGGCGGACTCGGACGCCACGACCGGATCCGACAGATCGTGCGCACCGGTGAACCCGCGCGTCGCGCGCCAGCCGACCAGAAGCAGAATCGCGAGCAGCGTGAACGGCACGCTCGGCATCCCGGGCAGGACGCCGATCCCGAACATCATCCCGGCGGCGATGAGCGTTGCCTTCGGTTGCGTACCGATCTGCGCGGCGAGGCTGTAGCCGAGGCTCCGCGCGCTCTTCGCCTTCGTGACGAGCAGCGCGGCGGCGGTCGAAACGAGCAGCGCCGGAATCTGCGTGACGAGGCCGTCACCGATCGTGAGCATCGTGTACCGACCCGCGGCTTCGGAGATCGTCATGCCCGCGACGGAGCCGAGCACGATGCCCCCGACCAGGTTGAGCGCCGTGATGATGAGCCCCGCGATCGCGTCGCCGCGCACGAACTTCGAGGCACCGTCCATCGCCCCGTAGAACTCCGCCTCGGACGCGATTTCGGCGCGGCGCCGACGCGCATCGTCCGACTCGATGAGCCCGGCGTTCAGGTCGGCGTCGATCGCCATCTGCTTGCCGGGCATCGCGTCGAGCACGAAGCGCGCGGCGACCTCGCTGATCCGCCCGGCGCCCTTCGTGATGACCACGAACTGGATGACGATCAGGATCAGGAACACGATGATCCCGACCGTGAGGTTGTCGCCGACGACGTAGCGACCGAACGCCGAGATGATCGTGCCCGCGCGGCCTTCGCTCAGGATCAGTCGCGTACTCGCGACGTTCAGGCCGAGCCGGAACAGCGTCGCGAACAGCAGTACGGTGGGAAACGTCGACAGCTCGGCCGACGAGCGCACGTTCATCGACACGAGCAGCAACATCAACGAACACGTGATGTTGACCGCGAGCAGGATGTCGAGGAACGCCGGCGGAACGGGCGTGAGCAGCGTGATCATCACGCCGATGACGCCCAGCCCCATGACCCAATCGGAGTAGCGTGTCAGCCAGGCGCTGACGCGTTGCCCGTTCGACATGTTCGCTTGGACTTCCATCGCTTACGCCCCCATCGACATCGAGGGGACCATGCCGCGCATCCGGTACACGTACCCGAGCACGGCGGCGACGGCGGCGTACAGGTCCTCGGGGATCTCGTCGCCAACTTCGGTCTGCGCGTAGAGAGCGCGCGCGAGCGGAACGTCCTCGTAGCAGATGATGTCGTTCTCGGCCGCGATCGCCTTGATGCGCTGTGCGGTCCGATCGACGCCCTTCGCGATGACGGTCGGCGCCGAACGCGCACCGTCATCGTCGCGCTCGTAGCGCAACGCGACGGCGTAGTGGGTCGGGTTGGTCACGACGACCGTCGCCTTCGGGACGTCGGACATCATGCGCCGATTCGCCAGCTGGTTCTGCATCTGACGAATGCGCGCGCGCACGTGCGGGTCACCGTCGGTGAGCTTGGCTTCCTCCTTGACCTCTTGCTTGGTCATGCGGAGGTCCTTGCCGTGCTGATAGCGCTGGTAGACGAAGTCGATGCAGGCCAGCACGAGGATCACCGTGATCCCGGCAGCGGCGCTCTGGAACACGATTTTTCCGACGGCGCCGAGCATCGGACGCAGTTCGTTCGTCCCCGCGCGAAACAGATCGGCCGCGTGCGACCACGCGACGGTGACCACGGCCGCGCCGATGAGCAGCACCTTCACCGCCGACATCGCCGTCCGCACGACCGCGCGCATCCCGAACAGCCGCTTCGTGCCCTGGACCGGATCGAGCTTGGACCACTTGAGCTCGAGCGCCTTCGGCGTGACGCGATAGCCCACCTGCATGTAGCCGATCATCAGGCTGACGACGATCGGAGGCAGCGTGACGAACGCCAGCGCCTCGAGCCCCGACACGAGCGTCTCCTCGAGAATGCCGGCCGCGAACGGCACGGAGAAGTCGATGGTTCCGAGCGTGTCGAGCGACGTCGTCGCGTCGATGATGCGCGCGCCGACGGTCGACATCAGCTCCCCGCCGAACACGGTCATCGTCAGCAGCCCGATCACGAGCCCGGTCGCGGCGATCAGCTCGGTCGACATCGCGACGTTGCCTTCGTCACGCGCCTCGTCGATGCGCCGTGACGACGCCTCTTCTGTTTTCTGGTCTTTGTCGTCTTGGTCCGCCACGTGTCACCTCAGACCGCTGTGGACGCGAGCATGCGCTCGAGCCAAACGAGGTAGAGCTCGTGCAGTCGTTGAATCGACGGCTCGAGCAGCGGAGCGAACAGGTACATCGCGCCGAGGGAGACGCAGACGCGCAACGAGAAGCCGATCTCGAGCACGTTGAGCGTGGGCACGGCGCGCGCGAGCAGGCCGATCATCAGCGACGTCATCAGCAGGAAGATCATCACCGGCGCCGCGAACACGACTCCGGCCCCGAACATCTCCGCGAACATCGCCTGGAACGTCGTCGACATGCCCGCCCCGAGCTCGACGCGTCCGACCGGTGCGATCTCGAACGAGTGATCGAGCGCGCGCAGCAGCCAGTGGTGACCGTTCATCGCCAGCATCGCGAGGATGAACACGCCCTCGTAGAAGTTCGTGATGAGCGAGCTCTGGATGCCGGTCACCGGGTCGGCTTGCTTCGACATCATGAACCCCATCTCGTGCCCGATCATCTCGCCGGCGACGCGCACCGCGAGCATGACGACGTCGAGCGAGAAGCCGAGGAACGCGCCGATCAGGAGTTCGCGCACCATCATCGCGGCGAACGTGCCCGGATCGACGTCCGGGGGCAGCGGCTCACCGAGCGCGATATAGAGCACGAACGCGACCGAGAAGATGATCGCGACCCGATACCCCGAGAACTGCGTGCCCATGCCGAGGATCGGCGCGACGATGAACAGCGCCGTCGTTCTCGCGAGCATGAGGACGAACGCCTCGATGACTTCGATCGGGATGGTCGGCATGTCAGCTCAGCCCGAACTCGTTCAGTTGGCCGAGGATGCGCACGAAGAAGTCGCGCAGGATTCCGATCGCGGGCGCGAGCAACAGCAGCGACACCGCGACGACGGCGAGCATCTTCGGAACGAGCGACAGCGTCTGCTCCTGCACCGAGGTCAGCGCTTGGAACACGCTGACCGCGACGCCGACGATCAGCCCGACCGTCAAGAGCGGCCCGGAGATCAACACGACCGTCAGCAGCACTTCGCGCGCCAGGTCGATGACTCGAACGTCCATGTCCATGGTGCTTGCCTCAGAGGATGAAGGAGGTCAGCAGCGACTCGCACACGAGTCGCCAACCGTCGACGAGGACGAAGAGCAGGATCTTGAACGGCGTCGAGATCATCACCGGAGGCAGCATGAACATGCCCATCGAGATGAGGACGCTGGCCACGACGAGGTCGATGACGAGGAACGGCAGGAACAGCAGGAACCCCATCTGGAACGCGGTCTTCAGCTCGCTCAGAACGAACGCCGGAACCACGACGCGGAACGGAAGGTCGTCGCGCGTGAGCACGGCCCCCTCGACCGGCTCGATGTCCGCCATCTCGACGAACAGATCGAGCTCGTCCTGCCGCGTGTTGTTCACGAGGAACCCGCGCATCTCGGACCACGCTTGCCCCGCGGCCTCGTCCATCGCGATCTCGCCCGAGCGATACGGCACGTACGCGTCCTCGTACACGTTCTTGAAGACGGGCCCCATCACGAACATCGTCAGGAAGAGCGCCAGACCGATCAGCACCGGGTTGGGCGGCAGCTCCTGCACGGCGAGCGAGCGGCGCACGAACGAGAGCACGATCACGATGCGCGTGAAGCTCGTGAGTGAAATGAGGATCGCCGGCAGCAGCGACAGGACGGTGAGAACCAGCGCGATCTCGACCGCGGTCGAGAGTTGCAAGCCGTCCTCGCCGACGAGGTCGCCCGCCGCGCTGGCCTTGCTACCGGTCGCCGGCGCGTCGACTGCCGCGCTGATTTGATTCGCCACGTCGTCGATCGACGTGTTCTGTTGCGCCGGCGTCGAGTTCGCGAGTACGAGCGACGCGACGAGCGTCAGAAGGATTCGGATCGCGCTCTTCATCCGAGGATGCCATCCCCGCCGTTCCACGGCTTCGTCGCACCCACAGCGCCCGGCTTGACCGCCGATTCGGTCTCCCGCTTCGGCGCGCGCGGTTCGGAACGAATCGCCTCCGCGAGCCGCGTGCGGAACGGCGTCTGCACCAACTCCGCGAGTTCGGCATCGACGGGAACGGCGTCGGGCTCCGGCGCCTCGTCCTCGTCCTGTGCATCGAGCTCCGCGATCGACCGCAGCTCCTTGTCCCCCACGCCGAGCAGGAAGTTCCTGTCGTAGCAGCGCACGACCACGAGCTTCTGCTTCCCGCCGAGCGGCAGCACGTCGAGCACCTGCATCGACCGCTTCGAGGCCCGCTTGCGCAGGCTCGTCCCGATGAATCGCTTGAACCCCCACGCGAGCAAGAGCACACAAACGAGCAGTCCGACGCACACGACCGTGTAGCGCGTCATGTCCGGCCCGACGGCCTGCGCACCGATCGCGTCGTCAACAAGCAGACCGAGAGCCGAGAGAGTGAGGATCGACATGGGGACGTTGTCGCGGGGGTTCCGTCGCGACTGTCCCGTCCATCGACACCCGGGCCGGGGGGCCTTTGCGAGCGCGGAGCGAGTGTGGGCTTTTTGGACACTCCGGGGGTCCCGGGTATGGGGCGCGGAGCAGGCGAGGTGTTGGAGATTTGGACGGTCGCAGCGGGGCGGGCGGTTGGGAGGGGGGGCTGAGGGGGCTGAGCGTTCCGGGTGTTCCGGGTGTTCCGGGTGTTCCGGGTGTTCCGGGTGTTCCGGGTGTTCCGGGTGTTCCGGGTGTTCCGGGTGTTCCGGGTGTTCCGGGTGTTCCGGGTGTTCCGGG
>JAJDEV010000024.1 GCA_029259605.1 Planctomycetota bacterium
GTTCCGTTGCGTAACGCAGCACGCGAGCGAAGCGAGCCTGTGCTGCAGCAGCGCGAAGCGCTGCGCGTGAATCGATCGAGAACGACAAGAGGTCCCCGAACCGAAGCGAACACCGCGACGAGAAAAGCGAGCGCAGCGAGCGAACGAGGCGAAACGCCAAGAGATCCCCGCACCTCTCATCGCCCGTTCTGGAAACCGAACGGCTGCCGTGTAAACCCCTGTTCCGTTGCGCAACGCAGCACGCGAGCGAAGCGAGCCCGTGCTGCAGCAGCGCGAAGCGCTGCGCGCGAATCGATATCGAACGCCAAGAGGTCCCCGAACCGAAGCGAGCACCGCGACGAGAGAAGCGAGCGCAGCGAGCAAACGAGGCGAATCGTCACGAGATCCCCGAACCTGACATCGTCCCTCTCGAACTGCCGATCGAGGAACGCAGGCCGTTGCCCCGCCACAAGCCCCCGCACCTGTCATCGCCCGTTCTGGAAACCGAACGGCTGCCGTGTAAACCCCTGTTCCGTTGCGCAACGCAGCACGCGAGCGAAGCGAGCCTGTGCTGCAGCAGCGCGAAGCGCTGCGCGTGAATCGATATCGAACGCCAAGAGGTCCCCGAATCGAAGCGAGCATCGCGACGAGAGAAGCGAGCGCAGCGAGCAAACGAGGCGAATCGAAACGTCAAGAGGTCCCCGAACCCAACGGCACACTCCAGCGCCACACTCGAGCGCCACACTCGAGCGCCACACTCGAACGCCACACTCGAGCGCCACACTCGAACGCCACACTCGAACGCCACACTCGAACGCCACACTCGAACGCCACACTCGAACGCCACACTCGAACGCCACACTCGAGCGCCACACTCGAACGCCACATTCGAGCGGCACACTCGAACCGCACACCCCAAGCCCCCGATTCCGACGTTCCCTAGGTCTCGCTTCCTTCCGTCACGCCGTCGGCCACGGCCCGCGGATCGCGAGCGTGAGGCCGGCGCGCTGGATGTTGACGAAGAGCGTGGAGCCGTCGGGGGAGAACGTCGCGCCGGCGAATTCGCTCGCCGTGTTTTTGGCGAGCGGGCTCGCCACGCCGTCCGGCGAGATCGCGACGAGGAAGTTCGGGCCGCTGCCGTCCTCGCACAGGACCAGGTCGCCCCACGGCGCGACGGTGAGGTTGTCGCAGAAGTCGACCACGCTCTTGTCGGGCGACTCGAAGAACAGTTCGAGGGTGCCGCGGTGGCTCTTCTCCTTCAATGCGACGCCCTCGCCGGAGCTCGGCATGTAGCGGAAGACCTGGCCGCAGCCCGCGCGACCGCCGCTCGTGCACGCGAACCCGATCGCGCCGTCGGCAGCCCACATGCCTTCGCCGCGCGCGAAGCGCGCCGCGCCGGCGAGGAAACCGCGTTGCCGCAGGTCGTCCTTCGGCGCCAGCACGTCGTCCATGTCGATCCACTCGACGTCGACCGGCGCGCCGGCCGGGAAGTCGGTGAAGTCGCTCCAGTTGCGCGTGTCGACCGAAGGGTTGCCCGCGATCGCGAGCGCCTGGAGCTTGCCTCCGCCCGCGAGGTCCCCTCTCGTCGTGGGCAGGTAACGATAGAAGAGCGAGTCGGGACGGTCCTCGGTCTGATACACGGCGCCGCTCTCCACGTCGACCGCGATCGCCTCGTGATTGAAGCGTCCCATGTCGACGAGCGGGACCGGCGTGACCGGCTCTTCGGATGCCGAAGGAACCTCGAAGTTGAAGCCGTGGTCCGCGCCGAACGCACCGCGCGATTCGCTCGCGAGGACGGGCGCCTCTTCGCAGGTCACCCACGAACCCCACGGCGTCGGTCCGCCACAGCAGTTGCGCAGCGTGCCGGCGAGGCTCACGAACTGACGCTTCAGCTCGCCCGTTCCGGTGTCGTACACGAACGTCGTCGTCCCACCCGCGCACGCGAGGTCGCCGCCGATGTCGTAGATGCGCTCGGGCTCGATCCCGTCGAGGCGCTCGTCGCCCGGACCGAACGGCGATCCCGCACCGGGCATGTTCTCGTGGTTGCGCACCACGCGCGTCAGCCCGTCGGCGCCGGGAAACGCGGCCATGCCGTCGGGCGCGCCGGGGACGAGCAGTCCGTCGTCCATCTCGTCGCCCATGGTCGAGAGGACCTGGTAGGTGAAGCCCTCCGGCAGATCGATGATCCCCGCCGGGTCGGCGACGAGCGGGCCGAGCTTGGCGTCGTCGCGACGCAGGGACTTGCTCGACGCAGCGCCGAGGGCGTTCGACGACGCGGCGAAGGCGGCGCCGAGGGCGCTCGCGCTCTGAAGAAACCAGCGGCGTTGGATGTTCATCGGTTCGATCTCCGGAGGGCTCGGGGTCGCGGCGCGTCGAGGGCTTCCCTTTTGTACTCCGTTTCGCCCGGGCGTCACGCGTCGCGGGCGTGTCGTCGCCGCGGAATCGGTCCTCCGACCGCGGAATGACTGCCCTCTTACGCTGCGACCCGTTCGCGACAACCGCCACGCGTGCGGTAGGATCGACTGAGACGATGCCGGCCTCGCTCCTCACCCCCACACAGAGCCGCCCGTAGGGCGCACGGTGACCTCCCCCACTCTCCCGACTCGCGGCGCGCTCGCGCTTCTCGCGGCGGCCGCGTTCGGCTGCGCCGCGTGCTCGGACGACGTCGCCCCGGAGACCTGGATCCACGTGGCGCGCCTCGACGGGCCGGCGGCCGAAGGGAAGTCCGATGCCGCGCGGCTCGAGGTGAACGGAACCGTCTTCGAGATGGTGCAGCGCGATTCGAGCCATTGGCTCGAGGCGCGTCTGACGCGCGCCGACTGGACGCCGACCGACGAGCCGAACCTGTGGGCGACGCCGATGCCGCTCTTGAAGGTCGGTCGCGCGTCGGACGGCGAGTCGCCGATGCGCCTCGAGGCGCCGGGCGAGACGTTTGTCGACTGGAGCACGCAGTGGTTGCTCGAGGGACGCTCGTTCGGGGTGCCCGGAACGTTCCGCGCGGCGCAACGCGAGGTCCAACTCCAGCTCGCCGAGGGCGTCGAGCCGCCGGCCCAGGCGACGCTCGGCTTCTCGGCCGACCACGCGCACCTCGAGGTCGACCGCTGGCGCGTCGCCGGTCGGCGCTTCTCGGGCGAGGGTTTCGCGGTTTGGCCCGGGCAGAGCCTCGAGCGCGAGGTGCGCTTCGCGCCGTCGAGCGTGCTGCGCGTCGCGACCTGCGTCGAGTCCGCGGTTCGCGAGCCGGGACAGCGCTCGGTGACGTTCCGCGTCCGCCTCGGACAGGAACTCCTGCTCGAGCACGAACAGGACGTCGCGTTCAACGGCTCCTTTGCGTGGCACACGATCCCGCTCCCGGCCGGCACGTCGGAGGGAACGCTCCGTTTCGAGTGCGATGGGCCGTTCGCCTACACCTCGTTCATGACGCCGACGATCGGCCCCGCCGATCCCGACGCTCTCGATCCGCGTGACGCGGCCGACGAGCCGCGCGATGTCGTCGTCTTCCTCGCTGACACGTTCCGCGCCGACAACATGGACACGTTCGGCGGAACGCACGGCGTAACGCCGAACCTCGACCGTTTCGCGAGCGGCGCGTTGCGCTTCCCGCAGGCTTGGTCGGTTTGCACGAGCACGCTCTCCGCGCACTCGTCGCTCTTCTCGGGACTCTACCCGCGTCAGACGGGCCTGATCGACCAGAGCACGATGCTGCCCGAGGCGATCGACACGATCGCGGAGCGACTGGCGCGGCACGGATACCGCACGGGTGCGATCACCGACAAGGGGTTCGTCTCGCAGTACGCGGGCATGGCGCAGGGCTTCCAGTGGTTCGACGAGTGGAAGGACGACATGGACGCGACCGTCGAGCGCGCGCGCGCCTTCCTCGAAGCGGACGACGGCCGGCCCGTGTTCCTCTTCGTGCAGACCTACCGCGTGCATCACCCGTACGTCGTCGACGACGCCCTGCGCGCTGCGCTCGCGGACAAGCTGACGATCGAGGGCGAGTACGAGGAGTGGATGGGCGAGTTCGAGCGATTGCCCCGCAAGGACCGCGGCACGCCCGAGGCGCTCCGCATCATCGACGCGCTACGCCGTCTCTACCTCGGCGCGACGTACGACCTGGATCGCGGCTTCGGCGACATCGAGCGCTTCCTCGTCGGTCGCGACTTCTTCGCGAACGGCGCGCTCATCGTCACGAGCGACCACGGCGAGGCGTTCGGTGAGCACGGTGACCTCCTGCACTCCGGCATCGTCTACGAGGAGCAGACCCGCATCCCGCTCATGATCCGCGCGGACGGCCTCGAGCCGCGCACGGTGCTCCATCCCGCGTCCCTCATCGACCTCGCGCCGACGATCGCGGACCTCACGCACATCCCCCACGACCGGCGCTGGGTCGGCGAATCGCTGTTGACGATCGATGCGGCGCGGCCGCTGTTCGCGTTCCAGTGCCGTCGCGGTGGGCAACTGTCCGCCGCCGCGATCATCGACGCGCAGCGCAAGGTCATCGGTTCGGAGGAGTCGCTCGCCGGCGGCGAAATCTACAACGCGTACGACCTCTCCAGCGACCCGGTCGAGGCGCACGACCTCGCGGGCACCGACGTGACCTGGCCGACCGAGCTCGTGCGCGAGCGACGCGACGAGCTCGAGTTCGCGCTCCGGCCGCAGTTCAACGCGTCGGTCACCGAGCTCGACGGCCAACGCCTC
Source organism: Planctomycetota bacterium (assembly GCA_029259605.1). Taxonomy (GTDB): domain Bacteria; phylum Planctomycetota; class UBA1135; order UBA1135; genus OFTM281. The sequence continues at coordinate 4,675 of JAJDEV010000024.1, forward strand.
GAAGAGCTGCAGCAACTCGGCTACATCGGCGACGACGAGTAGGACGCGCCCGGCGTCGCGCCGCGGTCAAGCTCCGCCCGGGCCGAACGGACCGTGTTCGATCCGGCGTCCCAGCGACGGGTTCCGCAACACGACGCACGCGAGCATGCCGCCGCCCGCGAGCATCCCGATCACGGGCAAGAAGACGCGCGTGAGCGCTCCTTCGCCGCCCGAGTCGCTGCCGAGTACGGACACGATCGTCAGGACCGTGAAGACGCCTCCGATGCGGCCGATCACGAGCGACATCGACACGCCGAGGAGCAGCAGCGCGGCGCATTGCTCGAGGCTCCACGCCGGCGCCGCGAGGCTCCAGATCGCCGCCCCGAAGGCAGCCAACGCGCAGAGCGCGGCGAGGAGGCGACGAGCCATCCTCCAAGGATCGTCGTCGCGTCCGGCAGATCTTGAGCGAGGGCTTCGATGTCCGGATTTCCCCACGTCGGCGTTCCGCGGGCGAAACGCGGCGCGAGGCGCTGCCCGCTACCGCAGCAGGACGTGACGTGACGCGCGTCGCACAAGGCGTCCGGGGCGACGCGCCGAGACCGGTTTCACCCGCGCTGCTCACACGCGGAATGCGCATTGCGAACGTTTCGTGAACGGCGCGTCGAAGGCGCGCTCCCGATCGCGACTCCAAGTTCAGAGGCAACCAATGAAACAGATCATTCAGGCGACGTTGATCGTCGCGGTGGGAGGACTCTTCGTGCCGACGAGCGCCCACGCACACGGCGGAACCTACCGAGGTCCCGGCGATACGGTGCCGCCGGGCGGCGGCCAGAACGGGGGCGGCGGTGCCGCAGGCCCCGTCGGACCGCGCGGCCCCTCGACTCCCGGCAACCCGTCAGGCCCGACCACGGGACCGGGGATCCCCGGAACCGGTCGGACGACCGACACACCGATCGAGTCGGTGACGGTGAACCGCGACATCGGCGCGGACCTGACCGTCTGGCCGTTCTGGTGGGAGTTCAACAAGGCCGCGTTCCTGAACCTCAAGTCGCACCTCTACTCGGATGCGCCGGTCTCGGGCTCCGACGGGTTCTTCCTCGGCCGCGGCGTCCGGGCCGAGAGCCGCGAGAGCTTCGCCCCGACCGAAGCCCAGATCCGCGACATCGTCGTCCCCGCGCTCCTGCGCGCGCTCGAGAACGAAACGAACAACGACATCCTCACCGGCGCGATGATCGCGCTCGCGAAAACGGGTGACACGAACGCGGAGAACGGACGCTCGCGCCTCGAAGCCGCGATCGAACCGTTTCTGGCCGATTCCGTCCAAGAGATCAGCGAGACCGCTGCGATCGCGCTCGGAATCCTCGGCAAGGCCTCATCGATCGACACGCTCGAGGCGCTCGTGAACGACACGCCGCGCGGACGCGAGCTCACCAAGTCCGCGGAGGTCCACTATCGCACGCGGTCGTTCGCGGCCTACGCGCTCGGCTTGCTGGGTGCCTCCCCCGACACGCTGCAGGACGAGCGTTCGCGCATCGTCCGCATCCTCGCGAACACGCTCTCGAGCGACGCGTCGAAGCAGCGTGACGTGAAGGTCGCGTGCGTCATCGCGCTCGGCCTCGCTCCCGCCGAGGCGACGAGCGACTCGCTTCCGGAGCGTGACAAGCAAGAAGCGATCACGCCCGACGATGCAGGCTCGAGCCGCGCCGCGCAGCTCGCGTTCCTCTTGGAGTACCTCGACGACGAAGCGAACAACCACCTGGTGCGAGCGCATTGCCCGACGTCGTTGGCCCGTCTCGTCGGAGGCATGCCGAGCACGCAGAGCGAAGCGTGGCGCGAGAAGATCTCCAAGGATCTGGTCGCGCGCATCGGGCCGCGTAGCAAGGAGCGCAACGAAGTCGTGCAGAGCGCGGTGCTCGCGCTCGGGATACTCGGGACAAACGGAAGCGAGAGCGCGTCGGCGCGCGCGGCGCTGGCTGCGGCGCCCAAGGACCTGTCGGACGTGCAGGCCAAGAACTTCTCGCTGATCGCCATGGCCCAGGCGGGCGGACGTCCCGGTGGCGACGGCGCAGGCGAAGGCATCCTCGAGGCTTCGCGCTTCCTGACGCGCCAGTTCTCGTCCGGCACGTCGAGCGTCAAGCCGTGGGCGGGGCTCGGCATGGGGCTGCTCGCACGCGAGCTGCGCCAGACCGAGGACGGACATCCGGCGATCGCGTCGTTCGGCGAGATCCTGCGCGACGCGCTCGTGCGCGAGAAGAACAACGAGCGGCTCGGCGCGCTCGCGATCGCGTGCGGACTCTCCGGTGACCTCGAGGCGGAGTCGCTCCTCCTCGATCGTCTCGAGCGGACCCGCGAAGAGACGACGCGCGGCTACGTCGCGCTCTCGCTCGGGCTCATGAACTCGCGCGAGTCGATCCCGACGATCCAGGAGATCATCCGGGAATCCAAGTACCGGCCGGAGCTGCTGCGGCAGGCCGCGGTCGCGCTCGGCGTGCTCGGCGACAAGCGCATCGTCGACGACCTCGTCGAGATGATGAGGGTCGCGAAGGGACTCGGGTCCCAGGCCGCGATCGCTTCGGCGCTCGGGTTCATCGGCGACGAGCGCTCCGTCGAACCGCTCGTCGACATGCTCGAGGACCGCGACGGTCGATACACGGCTACGGCGCGCGGTTTGGCTGCCGCTGCGCTCGGGATCGTGATCGACGCGGACGCACTCCCCTGGAACTCGGTGATCAGCACGGACTTGAACTACCGCGCTGCAACCGAGACGTTGGTGGGATCGGGGGTGGGGATCCTCGACCTTCTCTAGCAGACCGTGGTGAAACTCACGCCATCGTCGGAGGGTGATGGATCCGTGCAGGCAAGGCGCGCTGACGACGCGTATTGGTGGAACCTCGGAGGAAGCGGAACGCAGGCAGCGCGGATCCAGCGCCGTTCGAGGGTGGCGTGAGTTTCACCACGGGCTGCTAGCCCGGGTTCTTCATGAGGCTTTGCCGAGATCGACGCGGATGTGCGTCAGATCAGCGCTCCGCGACCGAAGCGCGTGGAGGCGACCTGGACGGGTCGTCGAACCCGGTGAGGGAGGGAAGTGCTGAGATGGCGCGTAGCTGCGTCGATCTCGGTGAAGGCTCATGAATGATCCGGACTAGCGAGTCGAGCGAGCGGCTCGTCGGGTGGCCCGTCTCGGACACGATCCGGGGCGGGCCGCCCTCTTTGCACGCGCTGCCGAATGCAAAGGGCTAGGGACGAATCGTGGAATGCGCGACGGTCGCGATTCTCCGGTCGACGCGCGTAGCTTCCGCGCTCTCCGATTTTGTACTGTTTCAGTTTCCCCTCGTGTCGCGGTCTCCGCCGAACCGTAAGGGCACCGTCTCAGAAACGTGTCCCACTCCAAGGCACAGGTACGGTGATGAACGAACAAGGGTCAACGGCAACACTCAGCCGCACAGCGATCATGAGCCAACGCATTCTGGTAGTCGAAGATGAGGAGGCGCTCGCCTTCGGCATTCGCGACGCGCTGATGCACGCCGGTTACGAGGTCGGCGTCGCACACGAAGGCAACTCCGCACTCGAGATGCTCAAGGACGACAGCTACGACCTCGTCGTCCTCGACATCATGCTCCCCGGACGCAGCGGCCTCGAGGTCCTGCGCGAGCTGCGCAGCGAGAAGCACGACCTGCGCGTCGTGGTTCTCACCGCGCTCGCCGACGAGAGCGACGTCGTTCGCGGCTTCGAGCTCGGCGCCGACGACTACATGGCGAAGCCGTTCTCGCCGCGCGAGCTCGTCGCACGCGTCCACGCGCAGTTCCGCCGCAAGGAGATGGACACGGCGCCGCCGCCGCAGCTCGACCTCCCGGGCGACATCAAGGTCGACCTCGCGCGCCTCGAGGTGCACCGCGACGGCCAGGTCGTCCCGCTCACGCCGCGCGAGGGCGACATCCTCGAGTACCTCGTCCGTCACCGCGACCGTGTCGTGACGCGCGAGGACCTGCTCCTCGACGTCTGGCACTACCTCAACGCCAACGTCGAGACGCGCACCGTCGACATCCACATCGTCGGCCTGCGGCGCAAGGTCGAGCCCGATCCCGCGAACCCGACCCTGATCCAAACCGTCCGCGGCAAGGGCTATCGCTGGTACGCGTGACCTCGGTCCGCGGCGAATTCGGGCCCGGCGCATCGAGTCGCGGGTGACCCGGATTCCTTGATGGCATACGATCGAGCGCCGTGCGGGAGCTAACAACCAGCCGCTCGGCGCTCGGCATGTACGGGGCGATCCTCGTCCTCCCCACCTTGATCTTCGGGTGGATGTACTGGCGCGAGCTCGAGAGCGAATACGAAGCCGAGCTCGCGTCGGTGCCCGAGGACGCCGGCGACGGGGCACGGCGCATCGCCAACGCGATGCGGGGGCAGCTCGAGAAGCTGCTCGAGTTCGAGTCCAAGCGCCCGTTCACCGAGTACGCCGACTACGTGCTCCCGGAGGAGGCGCTCAGCGACGACCTCCTGGCGCAGCGCTCGCCGCTCGCGAGCAAGGACCTTCCGACCGGCGTCCTCGCGTACTTCCGTTTCGATCGCCAGGAAGGACCGGACGGCGAAGTCGAGGTCTACGTCGGCGACGACACGTATCGGCGCAAAGGCATCGCCGAGAACTTCATCCCGATCGTCGAAGACTATCGCCAGCGCAAGGGCGAGGACTACGTGCTCTCAAGCGTGCGCGATCACGGGACGCCGCTCGTCGTGCCACTCGCGGTCGTCGCGCTCTACATGGGGAGCAACGACCTCGAGTGCGTGAAGAAGTGCTCCAACTCGATGGAGGACAGCACGATCGTCGTCAGCGTCTCCGACTTCCGGTTGCAGTTCTTCCTCGACGACGACGGCGTTCCACGCGCGGTCGCGTCGCGGCGCGTCTACTCCACCGTCGGACCGCTCGACGTGCTGCAATCCGGAGCCGACTGCCTCGCGCCGCTGGTCAAGGGCTTCCACCTTCAACAGGGCTTCCTGATCGACGTGAACTGGCTCTTCCAAGAGTTGCCGTTCCGGATCGAGACGCAGACGTTGAACAAGCACGAGTCGTTGCGCCGCGCCGAAGCGGGCGGCCCGATCGACATGCCCGAGAGCGTGTTCGCGACGCTCTATCCCGTGGACGAACTCGCGTTCGAGACGTTCCGCCGGTCGGATGCCAGGTACGGCGAACTCCAAGTCCTCATCAACACCGACGACATCAAGGCCAGCTTCGAGAAGCAGGCGCGCAACCTGTTGATCGTCGCGCTGATGCTCGTCCTGACGCTCGCGACCGGAATGACGCTGCTCTACCGCAGCGTCACGCGTGAGCTCGAGAACGCGCGCCGCATGCAGAACTTCGTCGCGGCCGTGACACACGAACTGCGCACGCCCGTGTCGACCATCCGGCTGCACGGCGAGATGCTGCTCGATGGCTGGGCGTCGGAGGAAGCCAAGACCCTGTACTACGAACGCATCGTGCGCGAGACGCACCGGCTCTCCACGCTCGTCGAGAACGTGCTCGAAAAGAGTCGGCTCAAGGAGACCAAGGTCGAGCCGCAGGCCGTGGACCTCAACGCGTGCATCGAAGTGATGCGCGAGGACCTGCGCGGCAGCACCGAGCACGAAGACCTCGCCTTCGATCTCGCGCCACGCTTGCCCGACGTTTGGCTCACGGTCGACGGCCTGCGCGGCATCTTGTCGAACCTGATCGAGAACGCGCGCAAGTACGCACCGGTGGAACCCGGCGGCGAGCCGATTCGGATCAGCACACGCTGGGACGGTGAACGAGCGCTGCTCGAGGTCTCCGACCGCGGCCCCGGGGTCCCGCACTCCGAGCGCGACCAAATCTTCGAAGCCTTCTACCGAGTCGGGAGCGAGGCCACACGCACGGCCACGGGGACCGGATTGGGGCTCCATTTGGTGCGTTTGCACGCCGAGGCGTCCGGTGCGCACGTCTCGGTCCACACCCGCGACGGGGGCGGAAGCATCTTCCGCGTCGCGTGGCGCGCGGTGAGCTGAGGTCTGCTGTCTCCGCCGGTCTGCGGCGGGTATCTTATTCGGCCAATCGGATGCGGAGCGCCTTGGTTTCAAGTCCCGAGGCGCCGGAGGACGAATCCCCCACGTCCCCCCTCGCGAATTCGCGCGATCTCGCCCCGACCCCAACCTGACATGCACACCGTCGTCCTAGGCACCGGCCTTGCCGGGCTCTCCGCCGCGTACGAGATCGCGAAGGCCGGCGGGCACGTCACGCTCGTCGAGAAGGAGAACTTCGTCGGCGGGATGGCGTGCAGCTGGAAGGTCGGCGAGTACTGGCTCGACCACGGACCGCACCGCTTCCACAGCCGCGACAAACAACTCGTCGAGCACTTCTACGAGGTCCTCGACAGCGAGGTCGTGATCCGCGAACGACTGTCGCGCATCTACATGCAGGGGAAGTTCTTCCACTACCCGCTGAAGACGCAGAACCTGCTGCGCAACATGCCGAAGCGCATCCTGCTCAAGGCGGGTTGGGACTACGCGTGGATCCGCTTCGTTCAGCTGTTCAAGAAGATCCCGGACGACAACTTCGAGAACTGGATCATCAAGCGCTTCGGGCGCACGCTCTACGAGATCTTCTTCGGCAGCTACACGGCCAAGGCGTGGAAGATGCCGTGCACCGAGATCAGCGCCGACTGGGCGAGCCAGCGCATCAGCCAGGCGAACCTCTGGGACACCGTCAAGAAGACGCTCAACCCGCCGAAGGACGGCGAGGTGCGCAGCTTGGTCTCGGAGTTCTGGTATCCGGCGACGGGCGGCATCGGCCAGATCGGTCGCAAGTACGCCGAGAAGCTCGAGGCGATGGGCGTCGAGATTCACCTGTCGACACCGGTCACGCGCATCGAGATCGATGACGACGGGATGGCGCGCCGCGTGATCGGAACGCGCGACGGACAAGAGGTCGCGTTCGAATGCGACGAGATCGTGAACACGATCCCCCTGCCGCGCGTGCTCGAAGCCTTCGACCCCGGCATCGACGCTGAGGTGCACACGGCCATCGCCGCGCTCGCGTACTCGTCGATCGTGTTCATCTACCTCGAGGTCGACAAGACGTCGGTCTCACCGGATCACTGGGTCTACCTCCCCGAAGGGCATCTCACGATCCACCGCATCTCGGAGTTCAAGAACTTCAGCGACGACTCCGCGCCCGGCAAGAAGACGGTCGTGTGCTGCGAGATGACCTGCCGCCTCGGCGATGAGATCTGGAACCTGGATCTCGAGAGCGGCTCCGAGATCGCGATCAAGGACCTCATCACGGTCGGCCTGATCGAGGCGGGAACGGCGCGCGGCATCGACATCCAGAAGCTGCGCTACGCGTATCCGATCTACGACCTGACGTACAAAGAGAACCTGGCGACGCTCAAGCGCGCGGCGAAAAAGGTCAAGAACTTCCACACGACGGGGCGCCAGGGTCTGTACCGCTACAACAACATGGACCACTCGATCGCGATGGGACGCCGCATCGGCAAGACCATCGTGAAGGGCAGCGACGCGCGCGCGGACGAGGTCGCCGCCGGGCAGGAGTACTTCGGGTGAGCGCCGCGCCGGGGCTCCCCGCCTCGATTCCGCGCGATGCCTTTCGTCCGGTCGACTGCGGGCTGTGCGGCAGCTCGGAACGCCGGCTGAAGTTCGAGGACGGACCGTTCTCGGTCGTCACCTGCGAGAGCTGCGGGCTCACGTACGTCACACCGCGGCTGAGCGACGCGTCGCTGATCGACGAGGTCTACAACGAGGGCTACTGGCGCTCGGACGCCGCCAAGGATCGCGGCTACACGGACTACGCAGCGGACGAACCGCTCTACCTCCGGACCTACCGTCGACGCCTTTCCGTCGTGAAGCGCCACTTCCCGCAGCCGGGCCGCGTGCTCGACGTCGGGTGCGCCGCGGGCTTCTTCCTGAGCATCGCGCAGGAGGCCGGATGGGACGTCACGGGGCTCGAGCCGTCGGACGCGATTCGCGCGAGGGCCGAGCGCTTGATCGGCGCGGACAACGTGCGCGCCGGACTGCTCGGCGAGGTGGAGTTCGAGCCCGGGTCGTTCGACCTCATCACGTTCTGGGACGTCATCGAGCACATCCCCGACACGGCCGCCGCGCTGCGCGTCGCGCGCGGGCTGCTCGCGCCCGGCGGCAAGCTCCTCGTCGAGACGCAGAACGTGAACAGCCGCGCGGCCAAGCTGCTCGGCAAGCGCTGGCAGCACTACAAGCACGCCGAGCACATCTATCACTTCAACCCGGACACGATCGCGCGTCTGTTCGATGAGGCCGGCTTCGAGATCCTCGAGAACACGCCATGGCTCGGCGGCAAGTACGTGTCGATGGGCTTCATCGCCGAGCGCGCCGGCCGGCTCCATCCGATCCTGTCGACGCTGCTCTCGCCGCTCAACCTGCTGTCGAAGTCGGCGGTCTACGTGAACCTGTTCGACGAGATGATCATCGTCGCGCAACCGTCCGCCTGACCGACCGACGCCCCCACGCATGGAAGAGCGCGCCTACCGACAGTTCGCCGAGCTCGAGCGCGAGCACTGGTGGTTCCGTGGGCGGCGAACGGTCTACTTCGGGTTGCTGAAGGACACACTCGACGGCGAGCGGCCCGCGCGCGTCCTCGACCTCGGCTGCGGGATGGGCGGCTTCCTCGAGGGCCTGTCCGCGGTCGGCGGGCGCGTCTTCCCGTCCGACATCAGCGTGGAGAGCCTGGCGCGCTGCGGCGAGCGCGGCTTCCCCGGCGGCGTGGTGTCGAGCGGCTACTCGCTGCCCTACGCGGACGAGAGCTTCGACCTCGTGTGCATGTTCGACGCGATCGAGCACATCGACGACGACCACCGCGTGCTGCGCGAAGTAGCGCGCGTACTGCGGCCGGGCGGGCGCGCGTTGGCGACGGTTCCGGCGTACCAGTTCCTCTACGCGAACAACGACCGCATCGCGCAGCACAAGCGCCGCTACACGCGCCCGATGCTCCGCACGACGATGGAGCAAGCGGGCCTCACGGTCGAGCGCAACACGCACTCGAACGTGTTCCTGTTCCCGCTGATCCTGCCCGCCGTCCTCGGGATCAAGTGCATCGAGGCGCTGTTCCCGCGCAAGCTCGACCCGGACCACACGAACCTCTCGTGGCCGTTTCCGCGCGTGCTGCACGATGTGCTGCACGGCATCTTCGCGGCCGAGCTGCCCTTCTCACGCCGCTTCGACTGGCCCGTCGGTCACTCGATCTGCGCGATCGCGCGCAAGGCGTAGGAACGCGCGCTACTCGGACGAGGGAGCGTCGTCGTTGCTCGCGGTCTCTTCCGCCTCGCGGTTCGGGAACCGCAGGCCGTACTCCTTCTCGAGGTACTCCACGTCGAACTGCAGCGCGAGCCCCGACTGGGCCATGCTGCGTGCACGCTCCGTGAGGCGTTCGAAGTCGCCCGGAGACATCTTGTCGACCGGCACCGCGCGCTTGCCGGCCAGGCGCACGAGGTAGATCATTTCGCCGTCCGGTGAAGCGAGCGGCGCAGCGACCTCGCCATCGACGAGGCGCTTGAGCGATGCGTTCTGCGACCAGAGGAACGTGTGTGCCGTATCCTCGTGATCCGGATCCGCTTCCCTCCTGCCACCTGCGTCGAGGTAGTCGCGGTGCGAGACCTCGCCATCGGCCGCGGCGGCGAACGCGTCCGCGTCGGCGCGCCGATGAATCGACTCGTCCTTCAGCGGCGGGAAGAGCGCGTCGGGGTCTTCCTCGGGCACGAAGGTCGCGAAGCCTTCGAACAGCGTCTGCATGTGCTCCTCGGCGAGCTCCTTCGAGCGCGGTGCGATCCACAGTTCCGCCACCTTGTCGCGGATCTCCGGGAACGGCGGCAGGGTCTCCTCGGCGATCGCGCTCACGTGTCCGAATCCGATCACGCCCTTGGTGATCGAGAGGAACGAGAACGCGTCGAGCGGCGTCGAGAAGATGCTGTTGACCATCGACGGGTCGCCGAGGTCGGCGTGTTCGATCAGCCCTTCCCTCGACGTCTCGGTGACGGTGACGACCTCGAGCCCCATGGCCGCCGCCTCGCCCGCGAAGTCCACCTCGGTCTCCGCCTCGCCCTCGGCCGCCGTGCGCGCACGCACGTCGTCGAGCCAAGACTGCATCGCGTAGTAAACCGGCGCCTCGGCGAGGCACTGTTCGCGCACTTCGTCGAACGTGAAGAAGCCCGGCGGCTTCGGCGGAGCGCTCTGCTCCTCACCCTCGGCCGGCTCCTCGGCCGGCTTCGCGAAGCGCCGCGCGAACACGATGTTGTAGTAGTCGTCCGCCTGCTGCTCGAGATCGACGTCCGCGTCCGCGGGGTACGCGACGAGCAGCGCCGTGGCCGGGGTCGAATCGGCGTCGCGATACACGGCGACCTCGGCCGTGCGCCGCTCCGGCGTCCGCAGGCCGGTCTGCTCCCACACCGGCTGCTCGTCGAGCCAGGCTTCGAGCGAGGCGTCGTCGGGCAGGTCCGCGCGCGCGGCCTCCTCGAACTCGGAGGAAGCGATCGTGAACCAGTCCAGCGCGAGCTCGGTGTGCTCGTCGCGCCACAGCTTCTCGATGTCGTCGGGATGCGCCACGGCGCCGGCGTATCCGGCGAGCTCGAGGAAGCGCTTCACGCGCAGGCAGCGACGGATGTGAACGCGCTCGATGTCGGGACCGAACTGGGCCAGGTTGCGCTCGTACGTGTCGAGGTCGTTCCGATAGATGAACTGGATGATCTGCTGGATGTGCTTGCCCAGGCTGTCGTCCGTCACGTGGACCCCGGCGTCGCGCGCGAGCGTGTCGAGCACGTGGATGCGCGCGCCGTCCTCGATCGTCGGACGATCGGTGATGCCGATCTGGAAACCGACGAACGGGTCGAGCTGCAGGGCCGACGCGAGCGAGCGCAGCTCCTCGCGCGAGCGCGTGTACGTCACGCTGTCCGGCTCGTGCCCGGGACGGTTCCACGTGAACTCGACCGGCTCCTCGCGACCGCCACGACCGGCGAGGTTCCCGATCGAACCCGGGATCGCGAAGATCAGGAGCAGCAGCACGACCAGCGCGATCATGAGCACGAAGCGCAGCTTGCTCGTCTCCTTCGGAGCGTGGATCAGCTCGTCCGGAATGTCGAGCAGGCCGTGCTCCTCCGGTTCGGGCGCCTGCTCCTGCTCGCGGGACTTCGTGGGCGGCGTGGTCTTTCTACGCGACTTGCTCGACATCGGTTGGTTTCCGGCCTCCGGCCGGGCGCTCACGGAATCCGGGCCGCGGAGGGCCGAGCGGAGCGAAAAGTGGCCGGAAAGTGTACGGGCGGGTCCGAGCCCCACGCAAGGCGAGCGCGGTCAGCTCTCAGTCAACTCCCCATCCCGGGGCAGATCCTTGAGGCTCGGCAGGCCGAAGCGTTCGAGGAACTCCTTGGTCGTGCCGTACTGCAGCGGCGAACCGGGCAGGCTCGCGCGCCCGGTGACGCGCGCCAGGCCGCGGTCCACCAACGTGCGGATGATCGCGCCCGCCTGAACCCCGCGGATGGCCTCGATCTCGGCCTTCGTGACGGGTTGGCGATAGGCGATGATCGCGAGCGTCTCGAGCGCGGCCGCGGTGATGCGTTCGGGCTTGTGGTCCTTCTCGAAGCGCGTCACGACGTCGCCGAACTCGGGATCGGTGAGCAGGCGCCAGCCGCCCGCGATGCGCTGCAGGACGAGCGGGTGCGGTGACGCGTCGAACTCGGCCGCGAGGCGCTCCAGGATCGCCTTCACGCGCTTCGCCGCGGGACGCAGCAGGAGGTCGCGTACGCGCGCCGGCGACAGCGGCTCGGGCGACGCGAAGAGCAGCACCGTGGCCTCGCGCGCGAGCTCGTCGTCCGACTTCTGCTCGCCGGGTCCGAGGACCTCCTTCGCGGGCGGCGTTTCGGCCGCTTGCTCCTCGGTCGGTTCGCCGTCCGCGGGCTCGGCGTCGGGCGCGGCCGAGGCCTCGGCGCCTTCGCCCTCGCCCGGCGCGTCCGGGACCTCAGGGTCGTTCGTCTCAGATGCGTCCAGGGTGTCGCTCGTCGGTGCGGTCATCAGAGACGCAGCATCCCGCAGGGACCGGGCGAGATCAAGCCGTCATCCGTCGATCCCGAGCAGCTGCTTCAAACCGCCGAGATCGATGGGGTAGCGCTGCTCCATGGTCAGCTTCCAATAGAGGAACTCGGCGTCGCGGATCGGCTCGGAGGCGAGGGATGCCTCGACCTTCCCCTGCACCGCCGGCCAGTCCCCCATCGCGCTCGCCGTCCTCGATTCGACGACCAGAACGACCTGGCGGCCCGAGACGGAGACCGGGCCGACGAGCTCGCCGACCTCGGCCGAGAACGCGGCGGCGGCGAGCGGCGACTCCTCCTGGCGGACGAGGAACGGGATGAGCCCGCCGTCCTCGGCCGTGTCGTCCAGGCTGTTCTCGCGCGCGAGCGTCGCGAAGTCCGCGCCCCCGCGCGCCTGCTCGAGCAGCGCGTTCGCCTCCTCGACCGTGTTCACGAGGATCATGCGCGCGCGCGCCCACTCGTTCGACAGGGTCCACGAGCGCACGGCGCGTTCCGCGATCATCTGCCGGATCGCCGCCTGGCGCATCCGCGCGAAGTAGGTCGTCGGGGCGACGCCGAGGCGTGACCGGATGAAGTCCTCGACGCTGAGGTCCGGGTTGTTCTTCGCGATCTCCTGGCTGAAGCGGCGCGTGTCCTCGGCGATGCGCAGCTCGACGACGTCAGGCTGGAGGCGCAGGCCGATGCGCTGGGCCTCGGCGAGCGCGAGGCGCGTCGTGACGAGCTTCTCGACGACGAGGAAGACGTCCCGCCCGGCAATCGAATGCCACTCGACGAGGAGATCGGACGCGGAGAGCGGCGCGCCGGCGATGTAGCCGAGAACGCCCGGCGGCGCCTGCACGGTCTCGCCGTCGTCCTGCGCGGTCGGTGCGGACTTCTGCGGCGCGGGCGCGGCGTCGTCCTGCGCGACCTGCGCGACCGGCGCGGCCGGTTCGGCGGGCGTCGAGAGCGAGGCCACGAGCGACGGCGCGCGGTCGGCCGGCCGTTCGACCGGCGCCGCGGAAGGCGCCTCGGACTTCGGGGCCAGCGTCTCCTCGAGCGCGGGCGGTGCGGGCGTCGGCGGAAGCGGGCGGGTGCGCGTCTCGGCCTGCGGCGTCGAGCACCCGAGCAGGGCGAAGAGAATCGAGAGTCGGGTCGCGCGGCTGCGCATGGCGTCGGTTCCTTGGGAGGTCAGCGGTAACGGATGCGGCGCACGACTCCGATCGTGTGACACGCGGGGCAGGGAACAAGTCGGTTCTGCGCGGCGTCGCCGGCGATCGCGCTGCCGGAGTAGACGATGTCGCGCGCGCCCGTCCCGCCGCACTCGCGGCAGTTCGCGAAGCGCACGCGATCGATCTGGAACAGCCCCGAGAACTCGACGAAGTACGCGACGATCCAGTGGTAGCGGCCGGCGTAGTCCCAGTCGAGCCAGTACTTCGCGGGGTCCTCTTCGCCCGCGGCGCCGCCCGCCTTGGCGCGACGCGTGAGCTCCTGGTTCTGCAGGTAGCGCTTGATGCGGTCCTCGAGTTTCTTGCGCGCCTCCGCCTGCGAGCCCTTCTTCGGGTCCGGCGTCTCGTCTTCCTTCTCCTCGTAGGTCTCCCTCGCGCGCGAGTCGCCGAGCAGCCACGTCCCGAGGCCGAACGATGCCTGGCGATAGCGGCCGGCCTCGCGCTCGGTCCACAGGCGCTGGATCTCGTCGCCTTCGATGCCCGGCGCGAGCTCCTCGAGGTCGCGTTGCACGGCCTGGAGCAGCTCGTCCAACATGCCCTCGTCCAGGTACGCGAGAACCTCTTCGTACGTCTTCTTCTTCTTCGCCGCGTCCCGGGCGAGGCGCGCGACGCGCGCGTGGAAGTGACGCACGACGGCTTCGCGCAGGTCGCGCGCCTGATGACGCCCGACGCGATCGCGCAGCTTGTTCCAGTCCTCGAGCAGCGGCGAATCGGGATACAGCTCGGGGAAGAGGCGCAGCGATTCGATCGCGAGGTCGTAGCGCTTGCGCGTGCGATAGCGATCGATCGTCTCGAGCAGGTCGACCTGGTCCTGCACCGCGGCCTTCTTCTCGCAGCGCGCGATCGCGATGGCGACGCGCTCGGCGTCGAACTCGGGCGCGAGCTTCGCGACGTTGCTGTAGTGCTCGAGCGCGTGGCGGTAGTCGAACAGCCGCTCGGAATACTCCGCGAGCTCGTCGTGCGCGGCGGCGCCCTCGGGTCCGTCGAGCAGGAGCGCGGCCTGCAGCTCGAACGCGCGCTGCTGGTACAGCTCGTCGCGCGTGAAGATGTCGAGCGCCGGCACGCGCACGAGCGTCGACTGCCCCTGCAGCCTGCGCTTGGCGATCGGCGTCGTGCCGGACTCGGTCTTGAGCCAGACGTACTCGTCCGTTCGGTTGACGATCAGCCCGACGACTTCGGTGTTGTCGTCGAGCACGAGGCGTTCGGCGTCGATGAGCAACTCGTCCGCGTCCGTGTCGACGTAGCCGAAGCGCAGACGCAACTCCTCGGACTCGGTCGGATCGAGGAACGACCACGTGAGCGCGACCGTTCCGCCCGTATCGACGCGGCGAAAGCGCACTCCCTCTGAGTCGTGGCCCATGACGGAACCGAAAAGCACGTCGCCGCTCTTCAGGCGCAGCATGACGGTCGGCTCGCTCGCCGCGGCCGGAGCCGCGCTGGGTCCCGCCGCGTCCTGGGCGAAACTCGCCGAGGCGAGGGCCAGCGCGAGCGCGCCGACGCACAGTCGTTGTCCGAGTCGTTTCACTCTGTTCATGGTTCGATGGGCTTCGGCGTAACGCCCTCGACGAAGCGCTGACGGAGCCGGGCTCCGAAGGGCACCTCGCGCAGGAGCAGCGTCGTGAAGGTACGCGACCGTTTGCGATTCGACGACGACCAAGCGATCTCGACGTCGACTCGATACTCGAGCGGAACCGGGCGCGGATCGTCCGGATTGGGAGTCGCGGTGGCGGAATAGACCAAACCCGGGTGGCCCGGAACGGGTCGATCGACGAGATCGGTCGGCTCGCCGGCGACCTCGAGATCGTTCACGAGGACGAGCGGGAAGAGGTGCTCCTCGAGATCGGCCACGACCGCCTCGATCGACGTCGCCGCGCCCGAACGCAGCGTCGCCGTGCGCGACATCGCGGCGCCGAACGACAGCATGCCGAGGATCGACGACATCCCGAGCAGGAGGATGAACATCGCGAGCACGACCTCGATCAGCGTGAAGCCGCCGCGCGCGCACGCCCGTCGTTCGTTCGTGATGAGCTTCACAGGTTCCAGTCCTCGCGTGTGACGGGTACGGGGATCTCGCGGCTCATCGGGTTGCCGAAGTGGATGAGCACGCCCGCGTCGTGGGGCGTCGCGCGCGACCCGCGCTGCGCGCGTTGCACCGTGACCGACCCGCGGCCCGTCGCGCCGACGCGCATCCACTCCTCGTCGATGAGGATCATGCGCCCGCTCGGCGGCAGCCGTGTCTCGTCGCCGACGTCGAACTGCGTCAACTCATGATCGATCTCGTGCTCGAGCCGCGTGCGCAGCTTGAGGTCGGACGGACGTTCGAGCTCGACCATCACGCGCACGCGGCGCGGAAGCAGCGGCAACTCGCTCGCCTCCGGCATGCCGGTCGCGGGCGTGTTCAGGTACGTGACCTCGAGCTGCGGGCGCTCCTTGCGGAACGCGTCCCAGCTCGACGCGCAGTCGGAGAGCTTGTCCCCCAGCGTCCAGCCGTCGTGCACGATCGACGTCTGCGCCGCGAACCACGGCTCGAACCACAACACGCCGCCGGTGACGAGCTCGAGACTTCCGGGCGCCGGCTTGTTCGCGGCGGAGAAGAAGCCCTTGTCGAAGAACGACACCGTCTCCACGTCGGAAACGAGTCGCTGTCCGCGCCAGAGCATGCCGAGCGGGCGCGCGTCGGGCTCGGCCTGCGACGCGGGCAGCACGGCCCAGCACACCTCGACGAGTCCGCGCTCGAGCGGATCGACCGTCCCGCGCACCGCACCCGTCGCATCCCGCGGGCGCAGGCGCCACAGATCCGCCGCCGTGGCTTGCCGCACGAAGCGAACGCGCGGCCACACGGCGCCGGGCACACCGTCGCGGTCGAGGTCGAAGCGCACCCAGTCGCCGACGAAGTCGCCGCGCGTGCCCCCCTCGATCGAGTAGAGGTCCTCGGCGAAGAGGTCGAGCACCGTACCCCCCATCTCCTGCAGGTCGCGGCCGGCCTCGGTGCGGTTCCAGATCTTGAGCGACGTGTCGACGAGCTGGAGCAACGCGATCGCGAGGAGCGACAGCAACCCGAGCGCGAGCACGAGCTCGATCAGCGTGAAGCCGGAGCGTTTCGATTTCGCGCTCATCGTTCAATGCGCCTCAACACGCGGTTCGGTCCCATGAACTCGATGCCGAAGATGGTCAGCTTCGGCGTGGTCTTCCAACCGTGCGACAGTCCGCCGACCGGGTCGAACGCGCCGGGCTCGTAGCGCACGAACGCGCGCCACGCGGCGCTGCTCGATTGGCGCCCGATCCCGTGGCCGTTCGCGTCCATCCGTCCGCCGAACAGCAGGTCGAGGTCCTGCTCGTCGTCGGGGTTCGCGTCCCACGGCGTGCTCGGATCCGTGCGCTGCAGCACGCCGAAGCGCGCACCCGCGACCGGCGGATCCTCGACGTCCCAGAAGACGCGCTTCCAGAACGCGTCCGGCTGGTCCGCGTCGAACTCGAAGAAGTGGAGCTCCGGCGCGTCGGCGTGTTCGGCCCAGCGATCCCAGTAACGGAACGGGAAGACGATGACCGGCGTCGTCGCCGCGTGGGCCGCGGGCTCCGTACCGAAGCGCCCGCGGAAGAGCCCCGCACCCTTGCGATCCATCGCACCGGGCACCTCGGACGCGCGCGGCATCGTCGGCAGACCGCCGGCGAGACCGGTGTAGTGGATGAGCTCGTCGTCGATGCGCACGGTGCCCGAAGCGGGGAAGCCGAGGCCCGACGTCACGGGAATCTCGGCCGACGTCGACGACATCGCGCCGGCGAGCGTCGAGACAAGCCACGATTCGAGCAGCTGCGCGCCCTCCCCGATGAGGTGCGGCTGCGGATCCGTGCCGAGCAGCCCACGTCCGCCGGGCGGAATGTGCAGCGTGTTCGACTCGGCGTCGTAGAAGTCGTAGCAGACGATCTCGTCGCCGATGCGCAGCAGTCCCGCGTCGCGCGGCAGGCCGCCGAGCGGGTTGTCGGTGGCGAGGTCGCCCGCCGTCGTGCGCATCACGCCGCGCACCTCGAGCGCCTCGCCCGAGGCGTCCAACTCCTTCGCGACGACGAGCTGCGACACGCGCTGGTCCGTGCCGAACGTGATCTCGTCGACGACGGCCGACGGGACGAGCGCCGTCGACGAACGCGTCGCGCTGAGCGCGCCCGACGCGCCGACCTGGCCACCGACGAACACCTGGTCGACCTCGCGCGGCAGCTCGCCGGACGGGAACATCGACATGCGCGTCGTCAGGCGCGTGTCGAAGATGCGCGTCGTGTTGTTCTGCGCCGTCGGTTGGAACGGAACGGGGAGCGGCCCCTGCAGCGCGACCCAGGTCGAGTTCGCGTCGATGCCGGAGTACGGCAAATCCTCGGCCGTGTCGGGCTCGGCCTCGTCGGGTTGCGTCGCCTTGTAGCTGTACGCGACGTACTCGAACGGCTGGTGCGCGTGCTGCACGACCGCCGGCTCGACCGGATAGCCGGGGATCTCGGCGATGAGCGACACGTGATCGAAGCGCCCCGGGTGGCCGCCCGTCTCGTCGGTCTCGACGGTCTTGAAGGTCGGGAGGACCGGCGTGCCGGCGGGGTGCGAGTGCGAGTACGTACCGAACACGCCGCGGAACTGGAACGCGGACGCGATCGCGCGCGTGATCGGGTAGTCCTCGACCTCGACCTCGGGCTCGCCGAGCGCGTCGTGCCAATAGTTGCCGCCGCCCTGCGCGGGGACGCGCTGCGCGGAAACGGGTTCGGGCGTAACGCGGCTGGGCGCGACGGGCGCCACCGGCGCGGCGCGGCGCGGCGTCGAAGTCGGCGGGTCGAGTCCGCCCAACCCGCTCGCATCTCCCGCGTCCTCGAGACCGCCGATCGACGCGAACCAGGCGTCGTAGAGCGCGTCTCCGCTGTCGCGCACGAGATAGCCCGCGGGGTCGGCGAAGTCGTAGCGCACCCACTCGGTCTGATCGGACTCGCCGCCGAGTCGCGTGAGCTGCGCGATGCCCGAGTTCGACGCCGACGCGAGCCCGAGTCCGTCCGCGCCGCGCACCGGAATCGAGATCGGGATGACCTTCACGTACTCGATTGGGTCCTCGTTGATGTCCGGGATCGCCTGCGCCGTGCGGCTGTTGAACTGCGTCCAGTTCAAGACGAACGAACCGCGCCCGCTGGCCAGGTCGTCGTTGTTCACGTTCGCGAGCCCACCACCGCCGCGCTGCGTGACGATCAGAGCGTTGCCCTGGATCGAGCGGTACTTGACGACCTCGATGCCGCCGACGCGGAAACCCTTCTCGTCCGTGTTTACCGTGGCCGAGGGCGGTCCATCGAAACGGAACCCCGTGTACGCGACCGAGAGAATCGCGGCGTATCCGCCCGACGGCGAGAAGGCCTTCATCACGTCCTCGATGTCGCGCCCGGGATCGAGCTGCCCGAGCTCGAGGCTCTCGATCGTGTCGCCTCCGCTCAGGCCCGTTCCGAGGTGCGCTACGACCGGCAGCGTCGGATGCCGCACGACGATCGCGGTCCCGCTCTCCTCGTCATCGCCATTGACTCCCACGAGCTTCGCCACCGCGAAGGGCCCGAGCGAGTCCGTGAGCTGCCGCGACGACGCGTGCGCCTGGCTGTTCAGCGGCAGGCTGTAGCCGTAGAGCTGCACCGTCGCGCCGACCGCGTGTTGCGTGTCCTTGCGCAGTCCGAGGTTGAACCCCTCGGCGTCGTCGTAATCGAAGCGCTCGCGCGCGATGCGACCGCCGAAACCCGCGTTCCCGCCGAGCGTCTCGTGCTGCGCGCGGAAGCCGGAACTCCCGTCCTTGAAGACCTCGATCAGTTCGTCGCCGATGCGCACGACGCAGCGATCGGGGAAGCCCTCGGTCGACTCGACTTGGATGCGCTTGGCGTCCGTCGAGAGGCTCGCGGTGAGACGCGTGAGCCCCGGCGTCTCCGCCGAAGCACGCCCGTCGACGATCAGGCGCATCTGATCCGGACGCGTGCCCGCGACACCGACCTCGACGTGCGTCCACACGTCGAGCGGCAGGCCGGCACCTGCGCTCAGCGGATAGCGCAGCTCGGCGAACTCCTCGAAGGTCGAGATCGGATGATCGCCGGCGGCGTCGAGCACACGCAGCACGAGGTCGCCGTCCTCGAGCATGAGCGAAACGCGGTCGCTCTCCGGGAAACCCGCGCTCGCCACGTCGAGGTAGCGCGAACCGTCCTGCAGCGCACGCGGCTTGATCCACGCCTGGAACGACAGCGGTCGCAGCATGCCGCCGCGCGCCGTCCAGCCCACCGTCGGGTGCGACGACTCGTACTCGAGGTTGCCGTCGGGCAGATAGCGGCCTTCGATGTCGCGCGTCTCGTCGTCGAAGTGCAACACGCGCCTCGCACCGTCTCCCTGCGCGTCGGGCGCGCGCGACGGAGCGAGCTGCACCCACGCGGGTTCGTCCTCGCGCGACGGAAACACGAGGATCGCGTCCGCCTCGCCGTCCTCGTCTTCGTCGGGCGGCGGAGGATCGATGACGCCGCGCGAGTCGTACTTGCCGAGGTGCGCGCGCACGCGCGACGGCCACGGGCTCTCGTAGACGCGGTCGAAACGGCCGGTCGCGGCGGGGCCGCTGAGCCAACCGGGCGCGTGGCGATCGGAACGCGGCTCCTCGTCGAAGTCCTCCTGCCGCGCCCAAACGCGCAAGAGGTCCTTCTGCGGGACGATCAGGTCGACCTCCTCGCGCGAACGCCGCGTGCGCTCGACGCCGCTCGGCGCGTTGACGGACGCGCGCAGGTCCATGCGGTAGACGTCGCGCGACGTGAACGCGAACGGCATGGTCGAGAACTCGAGGTCCGCGTCGTTCGCGTTGAGCGCGTTCTTGTAGAGCGCGACCGCGTCGTCCGCGTCCATGAAGCCGACGAGCGCGCGCGTGCCGTCCTCCTTCAGCTCGCCGAACTCGGACAGCGACTCGAAGATCTCGGGTTCGACGGGCGCGTCGCTCGGCAGCGCCTCGAGCCCAGCGCTCGGCAGCACGACGCGGCGCAGGAAGTCCTCGAACCCGGTGAACGGTCGCGACACGACGATCACCCGGACGAGCTCGTCCGCCTCCTGCGACGTGATGCGCGCGCTGCGCTCGCGCAGCTTCAGGTTCAGGACGAGCGCGCGCAGCACCTCGGGCGACGCCGTGTTGATGTTGACCGGCCGGCGCGCGAGCGCGTAGATCACCGTTTCGAGCGGCTCGAACGGGAACTGGAGCTCCTCCATCAGGCGCACGCCGCCTTTGTTCGCCGCGCGCACGATGCCGAACTCCGTGTTGCGCCCGTCCGTGATTCTCACCGTCGTCCCGGCGTTGAAGTAGCGCGCGTCGTTCACCGGGATCACGCAACCGAAGTCGGGCAGCCCCTTGATCGTGTCGACGACGCGCACGCCGTGCTGCCACTTCGGACCGGCGCCGACACCGCCGTGCACGGTCGACGTGCGCTCGAGCAGCGGCAGGAAGTCGTCGCCCAGCCTCTCCGCCATCGCGTACACGACGACCTCCGCCACCTGCTCGATCGCGTCGAGTTCGCCGAGTCGGTTCGGCTTCCCGCTCACGATGCGCCACATCGGAAGCGCGAGCATGCGCTGGTCGAGAACGAACTGGCCGAGGTCGTGCGTCGTCGCCGGGCGTGGCCCGCAGGCCGGTGGCTCGCCGTTTTCACCCAACTCGACGCCGAGGCCGCGCACGAGCGCGCCGAGCACCGACGCGGAGCGCTCGGTGTAGCCGATGAGCTCGCCGCCGAGATAGACGAACCCGCCGTCCAGGAAGCCCGCCGTCGAGCTGACGGAGAGCTCGGTGTCCGCGTCGAGCGCGCGCGCGGTGAGGCGCGCCACGCCGCCGAGCACGTTGCCGAGCACGTGCGGCGACGCGCTGTTCAGATCGATGCGCCCGGCGACGTCCTCGACGTCGAGGTCCCACATCACGCCGTTCGTGTCGTTCGCGTCGAGGAAGCCTTCGGGAAACTCGTTCCCGACCGTGAGCTCCTCGACCGAATCGAAGTACGGCGTGCGATCGACGCCGACGTGCGAGTCGCCGAGCCGCGCCCGCCCGCGCCGGAGCGCGGAGTCGATCGCGATGCGACTCGACGCGCGGTCGACCATCTGCGCGCTGGCCTGGTCCGCGTTGCGCGCCGTCAACAGGAACGGAGCGCACAGCACGAACAGCGCCATGAGGACGAGCAGCACCGCCACCATGGCGAAGCCGCGCTTCGACTCGTCGCGCCTCATTCGACCGTCCCGTAGAAGCCGACGCCGACGACGGTCTGCGTGCCGTCGTCGAACTCGAGCGTGATCTCCGCCGGCTGCGGATGGGCCGTGCGGTCGAGCCCGCCGCCGGCCGCGAAGTGGATCGCCGCCGGCGCGGAGCGGATGCGCACGGTATCGGGCAGGACGGCTGCGGTGTCGGACTGCACCGCGCTGATGACGAGGTTGTCGATGCTGCCCGGGAAGGTGCGGTGCTCGTCGGACAGCACCAGCGGACCGTCGATGGCCCACACGGGCGCGGTCTCCTGGACGCTCGCGACGACGACGCCTTCGACCGCGAGCGCGAACTCGCGCCGGTCGTAGGACACGCGCACGCGCGTCCAGTGCTCGGGCGAGATCACGCCCGGTCCGGACTGCACGATGACGTTCCCGCCCTTCTGCTCGTTGCCGTCCTTGCGCGTCTTCGCGCGAAAACTGGCGCGCAGCACCCCGCCCTTGCCGAGCTCGAGCCGCACGTGGTCCGAGATCGAGAGCGCGCGTCCGCCACCGACGCCCTCGTGCCGCAGCACGCACTCGATCGCGAAGCCGTCGGTGAAGTCGAAGGCCGGATCGACGTCGACCGGAATAGCCGCCACTTCGCCGACGCGCTCCGTGAACGAGAGCGCTTCGCCCATGTAGCCGTCGGGAACGAAGAGCTCGCGATTCACCTGCCCGCCGAGGTCGTTGCCGCCGTCCAGCCGGTGATGCTCGAAGTGCCAGGTGCCGACGACCTGCAACACGTGCGCGGTCAGCGTCCCCGACTCGGCATCGATCGAAACGCTCGCGGGCGCTTGGCGCGCGATGGCCGTGTTCTGCGCGCTGCGCACGACGTTGCGCACGAGCCCGGCGGCCGCGCCTCGTCCCGGATCGATCGACGCGAAGAGCCCGAGCCCCCCGCCGAGAACGACCGCCATGATGAACATGACGAGAATCAGCTCGAGCAGCGTCATGCCCGCGGAGCGCGACCACGAGCCGCGCTCGCGTCGCCAACCCACAATTGCTGCCGGATGCATTCTCATTCGCGCTCGCCCGATCAGTCGTGATCGAACGTGGTGACGTCGTCCTCGGTGTCGAACAGGCCGTCGGGGCCTGCGGAGATCAGTTGGTACGAGCTCGCGCGATAGAAGCGACCGGTCGTCGCGTTCTTGAAGGCCTTTGGTATCGAGCGCAGCTCGACGCCGGTGATCGGGTCGTACGTCACGTAGACGCGCCCGGTCTCGCCGTAGTCGCGCCGGTTGAAGTACGCGATCGGATTGCCCCAATCGTCCGCGATCTCGAGCAGGTTGCGCGTGTCGAAGTCGGTCAGGTTCGTGCCCGACGCATCCGCGTCCGAGTTGATCAAGCCGTCCGCGAGGTTGCCGAGGTCACCGGCGTCGTAGCCGTCCGACCAGAGCGCGACGACGAGCACCTCGACGCCGACGTTCGTCCCGTCGTTCTGCACGCCCTGCTTCGACGTGAACGAGCTCGGCGGGCAGTTGCCCTTCTCGTTCGTGTAGGCGTCGATCACGCCCTCGAGCATCGCGAGCTGGCGGCGTGTGTTCTGAATGCGCGCGGAGTCCTCGGCTTCGCCGAGCTGCGTCAGGAGGATCGTGGCGAGGATCCCGATGATCAGGATCACGGCCAGGATCTCGATCAGCGTGAAGCCGGCGCGGGCGACGGCGGACGTTCGGGCGGTGGAGGCGCGGAGTTGCATCGGTTGCTAGCCCGGGTTGTTCATGACGCTTCACCGAGATCGACGCCGATGCGCGTCAGGTCCGCGCTTCGCGACCGAGGCGCTTGGAGGCGACCTTGACGGGTCGTCGAACCCGGTGAGGGTGGGAAGTGCTGATAGGGCGCGTAGCTGCGTCGATCTCGGTGAAGCGTCATGAAGGATCCGGGCTAGCAGGCTGTGGCGAAAGTGCTTCGCCCGCAGAACGTCGGCATCCGCTCCGGGTTGGTCTCCGGAAACGTAGGCGAATCGGTGGATTCGGCGAGGCTTTCGGGGGCCAAACCGGAGTGGAGGACGGCGTTCTGCGGGTGAATGACTTTTGCCACAGTCTGCTAGCGGTTGCCGCGGTAGATCACGGCGGCGTCGTCCATCTTCACGAGCACTTCGCGGCCGGTCTGGCCCTCGACGAAGAGCCCGATCAACAGCGGCGAGTTCGTGCCTCCGACCGACGGGACTTCCACGCCCTCGACGAGCGGAACACCGTCGAGCGAGATCGTCACCGTCGTGTCGGACGACGAACCCTCTCGCTCGATCGACAGGCGCACCCATTCGCCGACCGGCAACGGCTGCTGCATGTCCGTCTCCACGACAGGTTGTCCCTGGCGGATGAAGCGCACCTGCAACGAGCCGTCCTTGTGGCGCGAGACGCTCGCCTCGCCGATCACGTCGCGCGACTGGCGGCGCTGGCGTTCGCGCGCGATGAAGAGGCCGGCGCGCACGTTCGTCGGCGAGAGCCACACGTTGGCGGAGAACGACACGAAGTCGCTGGACAGGTACTCGCGGAACACCTGCGTCGAGCCGTCGGTGTTGAACGAGCCCTCGATCTTCACCGCGCCGTCCTCCATCGAAACGATCGGCCCGACGCCTTCGCGCGTCAGCCAGCCGTTGATCAAGCGCGTGCGGTTGAACGTGTCGCGCCACTCGACCTTCTCGACGTGGTCCTTGATGCGCTCGATCTGGTCGCGCGTCCAGGTGCGCCACGAGTCGTCGTCGGGCAGGTTGCGGCGCGCCTCGTCGAGGTTCGCGAGCTGGATGCGCGCCTCGGTGATGTTGCCGTTCAGGTACGCGCACCAGGCGCGGCCGGCGCGGGCGGCGGGCTCGGTGCTGTCGAGCTTCAGCGCGGCGTCGAAGGAGTCGCGCGCGTCCGCGATCCGCTCCAAGCGCAGCAGGTTCAGGCCGCGCAGCGAGTGGACCTCCTCGCGATCGGGATCGATCGACAGCGCGCGTTCGAGGTAGCGCTCGGCGTCGTCGAAGCGCCCGAGGTTGAAAGCCATCTCGCCGAGCGCGACGAGCGCGTCCTCGAAGTCGATCTCCTGGTCGAGGGCGGCGAGCAGCGAAGCGCGCGCACCCTCGTAGTCGTCGCGCAATCCGAGCAGGCGGCCGCGACGGTAGAGCGCGTAGGCGTTGTCGGGGTCGCGCTCGAGCGAGTCCTCGACGAAACCCATCGCCGCCTCGTCGTTGCCCGTGAACTGCGCGAGGAACGACAGCGCGGAGAGCGCCACCGACGCGCGCAACGGGTCCGCCTCGACGGCCAGCGTCCAGTGGTCGCGCGCTCCGTCGAAGTCGTCCGCGAGGAACGCGTCGAAACCGCGCACGACGAGCAGGTCGAAGCCCTCGCTCGCGCGGTCGACCGAAAGGTCGGCGCCGGTCGCGCGGGGCGCGGTCGCCGTCGCTCCCTGCGCGCGACTCAGCAGGAGCTGCGTCGCCCAAACTCCCGCCCGCGCGCGCTGGTGCGACAGGTCCGCGTTCGAGGCCTGCGAGTAGATCGAGTTCGCCTCCTGGAGTTCACCCAACGCGAAGAGCGCGTCGGCGAGCGCCACGCGAATCCCC
>JAJDEV010000231.1 GCA_029259605.1 Planctomycetota bacterium
GTTGCCGCGGTGCTCGGCGAGCGCGCGCTCGAGCATCGCGTGCGTGATCTCGTCGACGGTGAGCCCGTGGCCCAGCGCGCGACTGGCGAGTTCGTCCGCCACGCCCCGGCACGCGTCGCCCAGGAACTCGAACTCGGCGGCTTCGATCTCCGGCACGTGCGAGCCGAGCACCAACACGCGCTCGAGGGCGTTCTCGAGCTCGCGCACGTTGCCCGGCCACGGATGCGCGCGCAGCGCGTCGAGCGCTCCGTCGGAAACCGTGCGCGGCTTCACGCCGACCCGCGCGCAAACGCGCTCGATCACCTCGGGCACGAGCGCCGCCAGGTCCGCGTCGCGCGTTCGCAGCGGCGGCACCTCGAGCGCCACCACGGCGAGTCGATAGTAGAGGTCCTCGCGGAACCGCCCGCCCTCGACCTCGCTCTGCAGGTCCGTGTTCGTCGTCGCGACGATGCGCAGGTCGACCTCGATCGGCGCCTGGGAGCCGAGCGGCTCGACCACGCGCTCCTGAAGAACGCGCAGGAGCTTGACCTGGAACGCGAGCGGCAGGAGATCGACGTCGTCGAGCACGATCGTGCCGCCGGACGCACGTTGGAAGAGGCCGGTGCGCGCGCGGTGCGCATCGGTGAACGCGCCGCGCTCGTGGCCGAAGAGCGCGGCCTCGACGAGCGTCGGGGACAATCCCGCCAGGTTCACGGCGACGAAGGGGCCCGCTCCGCGCGCGCTGGCCTCGTGCAGGCGGCGCGCGGCGGTCGTCTTGCCCGTCCCGCTCTCGCCGGTGAGGAGCACCGTGGCCTCGCTCGCCGCGGCGAGCTCGAGCTGCGACACGAAGGCCGCGAGCGTCGCCGACGGGCCGACGAAGGGAAAGCGCGAGAGGGTCATCGAGGAGGGCGTGGAGCGGGTGCTCCGG
Organism: Planctomycetota bacterium; assembly: GCA_029259605.1. GTDB lineage: Bacteria > Planctomycetota > UBA1135 > UBA1135 > OFTM281. Next base: position 908 of record JAJDEV010000231.1, read on the forward strand.
GGGGATGGCTTCGGCCGCGGCGGGTGCGCGAACGCGGGCGACGGATCGCCGCTCCCCGAGCTTGCCCGCCGCGCCCGGGAGGTCAACCGGGCAAAACGGTGAAGTCGCGCGCGCCCCCCGGGTCGCGGGACCGGCCCGCGCGCGGGGGCCGCCGTGATGACGCCACGAAGGCGCGGCCGGGCCGCGCGGGGCCGCGCGCGCCCAGCGCGCAACGGGCCCGGGGGAAGGCGGCCGTTTCGTCGCCGGCGTTGACTCCTCGGGGGAGATTTCGCACACTCCCTGGCCTTAAAAGTGTCGGATCAAAGTCCGCCAGAAGGGGAAAGGGACGCTGGGAGGGGGTTGCCTGCCGGTACGGAAGCGAACTGTTCGCTTGCGGGCCGGGACGCGAGGTTAACCACCGGGTCGGCGTGTCCCCTCACGACCCAAGAGCCTCGTCCATGAATCCCGAAGACCTGCTGAGGATGATCGATGTCCTCCACCGCGAAAAGGACATCCCGCAGGACACCCTTTTCCTGGGCCTGGAGGAGGCCATCGCGACCGCCGTGCGCAAGCGACTCGGAGTCGGCGAGGATCTCGTCGTCACGATCGATCGCGGCACCGGCGAGATCGGCGTCGAGGACGACGAAGGCGAGTACGAGTTCGAGCTCTCGGAGCTCGGGCGCATCGCGGCCCAGGCGTGCAAGCAGACCTTCATTCAGAAGGTACGCGAGGCGGAGCGCGACGTCCTCTACGACGAGTACGAGACGCGCGTCGGCAGCCTGATCAACGGAACGGTCCAGCGCTTCGACAACGACAACCTCGTGATCAACCTCGGGCGGACGGAGGCCTACCTGCCGCGCGAAGAGCGCGTGCGCGGTGAGACGTTCTCCCCCGGCGATCGGATCCGTGGCATCGTGCTCGAGGTCCGCAAGGACGGTCCGCGCGTGCGCATCATCGTCAGCCGGCGCCACCCCGACATGGTGCGCCGCCTGTTCGACCTCGAGGTGCCCGAGATCGCCGACGAGATCATCCAGATCAAGCGCGTCGTGCGCGAGCCCGGCTACCGCACGAAGATGGCGGTCCTCTCGCAGGACCCGAAGATCGATTGCATCGGAGCATGCGTGGGCGTGCGCGGTTCGCGCATCAAAGCGGTGATCGACGAGTTGCGCGGTGAGCGCATCGACATCATCCGCTGGAGCGACTCGCTCGAGACGCTCGTCATGAACGGGCTCAAGCCCGCCACGATCCACCTCGACCACATCTACTCGGACATCGAGAACCGAGCCGTGGTCGTCGTCGTCGACGAAGACCAGCAATCGCTCGCCATCGGCAAGAAGGGTCAGAACGTCCGCCTTGCGAGCCGCCTGTGCGGCTGGGACATCGATATCAAGACCCGCGAAGAGTTCGAAGCCGAGGGCTTCGGAACCCCGCCGCCCCGGGCCGCAGAAGCGGCGGGCGACGACGCCGAGACCCCGGTTGCGCCCGAAGATCCGGAGGGCGCGACGGGGACCGAGGACGCGGCCCCCACGCCGCCGACCTCCGAGTCGGAAGGCGAAGCTTCGACGACGACCGCTGGCGCCGAAGGCTAGCCGAACCGCACAGCCGTCGGAATCTCCGACGCATCCAAGGAGACTGAGTGACCGCGAAGAAACGCGTATACGACCTTGCCAAGTCCTACGGCATGTCCGGACAGGACCTTGCGGCGAAGCTGCGTGATCTCGGATTCGCCCAGGTGAAGAGTCACATGACGGCGCTGACCGACGCCGACGTGATGACGATCCAGGCGCGGCTCGAGGCATACGGCATCGTCGGCGAGTCGGAAGGTCGTGCGACCGAGACCGTCGAGAACGTCGGCGGGCTCAAGATCAAGCGCAAGAAGAAGCCGAAGGCGGCCGCGGCCGCCGAGCCGCCGGCGACGCCTGCGGCTCCGGAAGCTCCCGTCGTCGAGACACCGAAGCCCGCGATCGTCGAGGCTGCTGCGGAGGTCGCCGCGGACCCCGAGCCGACCGTCCAGCCCGCGGCAGCGAGCGCGAAGGCCCCCTCCCCCCCCGAGGAAGCGCCGGTCGAAGTCGAAACGCCCGCCAAGCCGGTGGTGGATGCGGTCGAAGCCAAAGCGCCCGAAGTCGAAGTCGTTCCGGACGCACCGGTGACCACCGAGACCGAAGACCCCGCTCCCGCTCCCACCCCTGCGCCCACGGTGGCCCCGGACGAACCGGTCGCCCCGACCGAGACGCCCAGCGCCGAAGCCAAGGCGCCGGCGGCCCCCGCCGAGTCGAAGCCGGCTCCCAAGAAGGGCGCGGCCGAAGACGTCAAGGAACCGCGCAAGCCCGCCGGCAAGGTCGTCGGCTTCATCGATCCCTCGAAGTTCGAGCGCAAGGCTCCGCCGCGTCCGCAGTCGCGACGCCTGCGCTCGAGCGACGACGTCACGCCCAACGTCATGCCGACGTTCGGACGCTCGAAGAACTCCGGTCAGGTCCGTGGTGACCAGACGCGCGGGGACCTCACCGCCCAGGAGCTGCGCGAGCGCGAGGCCGGCCGCTTCCTGCGCCGGCGCCGCGTGCAGCAACAGGGTGGAGCGCGCCGCGGCGGCCGCCGGGGTGGAGGATTCGCCAGCGGTCCGGGCGGCTCGCCGTTCGCGGGCGAAGCGGTTCCGATCGGCGCACCGGTCACGCTCAAGAAGCTCGCGAACACGCTCTCGATCAAGGAGAACGAGCTCTTCCGTGTCGCGATGCGACAGATGGGCTTCGGCATCACGATCAACTCGATCATCGACGAGGAGTCCGCGGTGTTGCTCGCCGGTGAGTTCGACGTCGAGCTCACGGTCGTCCAGGAGGTCGCGGCCGAGGACCAGCTCCTCTCCGAGCTCCAGGAGAAGCGCGAATCCGTCGCCGACGAGAACCTGATCCAGCGCCCGCCGTGCGTCGCGTTCCTCGGACACGTCGACCACGGCAAGACGACCCTGATCGACACGATCCGGACGAGCCGGATCGCGAACAAGGAAGCCGGTGGGATCACCCAGCACATCGGCGCCTATCAGGTCACGACGAAGCACGGCAACACGCTCACGATCGTCGACACGCCCGGCCATGCGGCGTTCTCGGCCATGCGTGCGCGCGGCGCGAACGCGGTCGACATCGTCGTCCTCGTCGTCGCGGCCGATGACGGCGTCAAGCCGCAGACCGAAGAGGCGTACAACCACGCGAAAGCGGCCGGCGTGCCGGTCGTCGTCGCGGTCAACAAAATGGACCGCCCCGAGGCCAATCCCGAGCGCGTGCGCAACGAGCTCGCGGCCCTCGGTCTCACCCCCGAGGAGTGGGGTGGCGACACGGCCATGCTCGAGGTCAGCGGCCTGAAGGGCGACGGCGTCGAGGAACTGCTCGAGCGCGTCTTCCTCGAGAGCGAAGTGCTCGAGCTCAAGTGCCACCCCCAGGGTCCGTCGTCCGGCATCGTGCTCGACGCCGAGATCGAGAAGGGCAAGGGCAAGGTCGCGCACCTGATCGTCCAGGACGGAACGCTGAAGCGCGGCGACGTCATCCTCGCGGGCCAGGGCTACGGCAAGGTGCGCGCGATCCACGACGATCGCAACAAGCAGATCAAGGAGGCGGGTCCGTCGGTCCCGGTGGAGGTCACGGGCCTCAACGAACTCCCGACGGTCGGCGACCACTTCCACGTCGTCGAGTCGCTCGAACGCGCGCGCGAAGTCGCCGCCGAACGCGCGCGCACCGCGCGCCAAGCGGACGAGCTCGCGAGCCGTCCGATGCGCCACGACACGATCCTCGACGCGGTCGCGGACGCCGACAAGACGTCGATCAACCTGATCGTCAAGGCGGACAAGCAAGGCTCGGTCGAAGTGCTCAAGCAGCAGATCGCCGACCTGCACCACGACGAGATGCACGTGAAGGTCGTGCACTCCGGCGTCGGAGCCGTGCTCGAGAGCGACGTCGACCTCGCGTCGAACTCGGACTCGCGCATCCTCGCGTTCCACACGAGCGCGGCCAGCAAGGTGCGCCAACTCGCGGATCGCAGCGGCGTCGAGATCAAGGTCTACACCGTGATCTACGAGCTCCTGCAGGACATCCGCGCGCTGATGGAAGGCTCGCTCGCTCCGGAGATCCAAGAGGAACTCCAGGGCCACGCCGAGATCCGTCGCATCTTCAAGTCTTCGAAGATCGGCAACATCGGCGGTTGCTACGTGCTCGACGGCAAGATCACGCGCTCCAGCAAGGCGCGTCTGCTGCGCGACGAGAAGGTCGTCTACACGGGCCAGATCGGCACGCTCCGCCGCGAGTCGGACGATGCGAAGGACGTCAGGGAAGGCTTCGAGTGCGGTATCGTGCTCAAGGACTACAACGACATCCGAGCTGGCGACGTGATCGAGGCGTTCCGCCTGGTCGAGATCAAGCGCACCCTGTAAACGCGCGAACACCTGGCCCGGAAGCGGAGCCACGAGACCGACAACCCGATGGCCAATCCCCGCTCCATCGCCAGGATCGAGGCGCGCATCCGCGAACGCGTCGCCTACTGCGTCGAGTTCGAGCTCAAGGATCCGCGCGCGTCGTTCATCACGGTCACACGCGTCGAGGTGTCGTCCGACCTGTCGATCGCGAAGGTCTATTACACCGTGCTCGGCACCGACGGCGACAAGTCGAAGGTCGCGCACATGCTCGAGGGCGCCTCGAGCTTCGTGCGGCACCAGATCGGCCGCGTCCTGGAGACGCGCAAGATTCCGCAGGTGCACTGGTTCTTCGACGACACGATCGAGATCCAGGAGAACATGGAGGAGGCGATCTTCGAGGCGCTCGCGCGCGACCGGAAGATCAACCCGTCGGCCCACGCCGAGGCACCGATCGAGGCGCCTCCGCGCGAGGAAGCGGTCCGCGACGACCCGAACGAGCGAGAGAAGGAAGACCGGTAGCCCCGTTCCCAACAAGGACTCATGGCCTACCCCGCTTCGAGTAGCGCGAACGACTCGCACGCCGACTCGCTCGCAACACGCAAGCTCGACCGCCTGCTCCACGTCCTGACCGGCATCGCGCTCGCGGGCGCGACCTTCGAGCTCGTCGCGAGCTTCGTTCGCCCCGAGGAGCACACGCGCACGGGCGCGCTCATCGGCATCGTCGTCTGCGCCGGGATGTTCGTGCGCTGGTCGTCGCTGCCGTTCCTGTCGAAGCGCCTAGAGCGGCCCGGGACCTACCTGGGCATCCTCACCAAGCTGGTCCTCGGCGTCACGCTCGCGTTCGCCCCCTACCTCGTCGCGCACGGTCGGTATGCGGCGGCCACGAGCTCGCTCATCTTCGCCGTCGCGAGCTTCGGGCTGTGGATGCGTTGGCGCTGGGTCGCGTGGGTCTGGTACGTGCTCCTGCTCGTGTCGTTCTGGGCGATGGCGCGCTCGTTCTGGGCGGTCGCCGCCGGCACGAGCCTGCTCGGCCTCGACATCGACGGCCTTTGGCTTCCGTTCCACGCGATCCCGCGCCTCTTCAGCCTGGTCGTTTGGCTCGTGTTCGTGTCGGAGCTCGTGCAATGGCAGCGCGAGTTGCGCGCGGAAGCGCGCGCGCAGCAGGTGACGGCGAGCGCGACGGCGGAGACCCCGGCGGCTTCGAGCGTCGCGGACGACGAACCGAGCGCATCTCCCGACGGCCCGACTCCAACGAACCCCAGCTGACGCGTTACCGCGCGATCGCGAATTCCTAGGGCTCCCGTGATTCGCCGTGCGTCGACGACCAGCCTCGGAATCACGCCGCTGGTCGTTTCCCTGCTGGCGGCGCTGTCCGCCTGCGCGAACACCGGCGTGCGCGCCGACGCCGAGGCGGATGCGGCGACGAAGCGCACGCGCGGCGTGTGGAGCGCGACCTTCGACAACGACTCCTACTCGTTCAACGACGGCAACTACACGAACGGGATTCGCATCGGCTGGTTCTCGCCGGAGATCCACAGCCTCGCACCGACCTCCGTCTCGCGCCGCGTCGCACGCGCGAGCGGTTGGCTACCCGGCATCGACCCGAACGGCGAGACGTACGTCGGCTTCGCGGCCGGCCAGCTGATCTTCACACCGGAGAACCTGCTCGTCCGCGATCCCCCGCTCGACGATCGCCCCTACGCCGGCATCCTCTACTTCGACACGTCGGTCATGACGCGCGACGAGGACCGTTTGACCGCCTGGTTCCTGCGCGTCGGCGTCGTGGGCGAGCCGTCATTGGCCGAGCAGACGCAGATGGAGCTGCACCGCTGGTTCGGCGCGGATCCCCCGCGCGGTTGGGATCACCAACTGCGCGACGAGCCGCTGCTCAACATCGGTGTCGAGCGACACGTGCGCGCGGCCAGCGGCACGCTCGGCGACGGCTTCGAGTACGACGTGACGCCGAACTGGGGCGCGGCGCTCGGGAACTACTTCACCGGCTTGAACGCCGGGGTCCAGCTGCGCGTCGGGCGCGACCTGCCCGAGGACATGGGCAACGTGAAGATGCGCACGTCGTTCGAGGGGCGCGCGATCATCGAGGGCGTGCAGACGCGCACCTATGCGTTCCTCGGGCTCGACACGTACGCGGTCGCGCACTACCTCCCCATCGACGGCAACGTGCTCGTGGACGAGGGGCGCGGCGTCGACTCGAGGGACGGCGTCGCAGCGGGCCGCATCGGCTTCACCACGTCGCGCGGCAACGCGGCCATCACGCTCGCGTACACGCTGCTGACCGACACGTACGACACGCAGGGCCAGACGGGCCAGTACGGCACGATCTCGCTCGCGTGGTTTCGCTGAGGCGAACGCGCGCCGCAGGCGGTTAGACTCCCGCGCGATGTCCCCGAAGAACCTCCTGCTCGCCGTGGCGCTCGTGCTGCTCGCCGTTCTCAGCCTCGGCGGCTGCGGCGACGACGCCCCGCAGGCCATGCGCGCGGGCGCGCGCGCCAGCATGGACTTCGTCTCCGACACGCGCTGCGCGGATTGCCACGCGTACGAGTTCGAGCGCTGGACCGGATCCCAGCACGACCTCGCCATGCAGATCGCGGATCCGACGACCGTACTCGGCGACTTCGACGACGCGGTGTTCGAGCACGCCGGCGACACGACCCGCTTCTACAAAGACGGTGAGCGCTTCCTCGTTCACACCGCCGGCCCGGACGGCGCCCTGACCGACTACGAGGTGCGCTACACGTTCGGCGTCGCGCCGCTGCAGCAGTACCTCATCGAATTCGACGGAGGTAAGTTGCAGTGCCTCACGATCGCGTGGGACACCGAGAACGAGCGTTGGTTCACGCTCTACCCGGACGAGCGCATCGCGGCCGGCGATCCGCTGCACTGGACCGGCCGCTATCAGCGCTGGAACGCGATGTGCGCCGAGTGCCACTCGACCGACCTGCAGAAGCACTACGACCTCGAGACGGACAGCTACGAAACGGATTGGAAGGAGATCGACGTCGGCTGCCAGGCGTGCCACGGACCGGGCAGTGCGCACGTCGCGTGGGCCGAGGAGCACGCGGGCGACAGCGCGTACGGGAACGAATGGAACGGCCTTGGCACGCGGCTCGCGCGCCACGCGCAGAAGGAACAGATCGACGCGTGCGCGCCGTGCCACTCGCGTCGCGTGGCGCTCGACTCGCGGCCCGAGATCGGCGCAGCGTTCCTCGACAACTACCTGCCGGAGCGCTTGCACGCGGGCTACTACTTCCCCGACGGGCAGATCCTCGACGAGGTGTACGTCTACGGGTCGTTCGCGCAGAGCAAGATGTACCTGCGCGGAGTCGCGTGCACGGACTGCCACGACCCGCACAACCTCGAGCTCCTGAGCAGCGGCAACGGCCTGTGCACCCAGTGCCACTCGACGCAGCCGCCGCTCGACCGCTTCCCGGACCTGGCCGCGAAGGACTACGACACGCCCGCGCACCACCGTCATCCGGAGGGCTCCGAAGGCGCGCTCTGCGTGAACTGTCACATGCCCGAGCGCACGTACATGGTCGTCGATCCGCGCCGCGATCACTCGTTCCGCATTCCGCGCCCGGACTTCACCGCGTTGCTCGGGACGCCGAACGCGTGCAACGGCTGCCACACGGACCAGAGTGCGGAGTGGGCCGCGGACGCCATCGTGGAGTGGTTCGGGGAGGAGCGACCGCGTCACTTCGCGCCGATCTTCGCGGCCGCGCAGGCGGGCCATCCGGATGCGGTGAACGCGCTCACCGCCGTCTCGCAATCGCCGGACAGCACGCCGATCGTGCGCGCGACCGCGCTCGAGTTGCTGCGACCGTACGGCACGTCGGCGCTGCAATCGGTGCTCGCCGGATTGGACGACGACGACGGGCTCGTGCGCGCGGCGGCGGTCGGTGGACTCGACCGTTTGACGCCGCAGCTGCGCGATCAGCTCGTCGTCCCGATGCTCGGTCCGTCGCTCGACGACCCGGTGCGCGCCGTGCGCATCGAGGCCGCGCGCGTGTTCTCACAGCTCCCGGACAGCGCCGTTCCCGAGGCCAATCGTGCCTCGCTCGAGGCCGCGACGGCGGAGTTCCTCGCGGCGCAAGCGGCGCAGGCGGACATGCCCGCCTCGCACCTGAACCTCGGCGTCTTCCACGTTTCGCGCGGCGACACGCGCTCCGCCGAAGCGGAGTACCGCACGGCCCTGCGCCTCGATCCGAGCTTCCTGCCCGCGCGCTTCAACCTGGCCAACCTGCTCAACGGCGAAGGGCGCAACGCGGACGCCGAGGAGGTCCTGCGCGGCGGCCTCACCGCGTTCCCCGCGGAGGGCGAGCTGCACTTCTCGCTCGCGCTGCTCCTCGCCGAAATGGGACGCGTCGAGGACGCGGCGGCGGCGATGCAACAGGCGGCGCGCCTGCTCCCCGGCAGGCCGCGCGTGCACTACAACCTGGGGCTCCTGTTGCAGCAGCTCGGACGCATCGGCGAGGCCGAGTCCGTGCTGATCACGGCGGTGAGCAAGGACGAGAACGATCCCGACCCCGTGCACGCGCTCGTCCTGATCTACATCGAGCAAGGCGAGTGGCAGCGCGCGGTCCCGTTCGCGGAGAAGCTCGTCGAGCTCGTTCCGCGCGACCCCAACGCGCGCCAACTGCTCGAACACGTCAAGACCGACGGGCGCGCGCCGCTGCCCGGTCGCTGACGTCTACTCGGCTTGACGGCGCCAGATCGTGCCGTCCGCCGTGTCCTGGATCACGATGCCCTGGGCGACGAGTTCGTCGCGGATGCGGTCGGACGCGGCCCAGTCCTTGCTCGCGCGCGCGTCGAGCCGCGCTTGGACGAGCGCCTCGATCGCTTCGTTCGCCTCGCCACCGGCCGCGTTCGCGTCGACGTCGATGACGCCGAGGACATCGTTCGCCCGACGCACGAAGTCGACACCCGCCGCGGCGACCGTGCGTCCGAGCGCTCCCTCGAGCACGTGGGCGCGCAGCTGAAACAGCGCCGACACCGCACGCGGCACGTTCAGGTCGTCGTTCATGCCCGACTCGAACGTCTCGATCGAGTCGTCGAGCAACGCGCGCCCGGCGTCGTCGTCGCCCGGCGTCCCCTGCCCGTCCGCGGCGCGCACGAGGCGCGAGTAGAGCTCGTCGAGCTTCTCGAGCGCGGCCTTCTGCTCGGCCACGATGTCCCAGGTGAAGTTGAGCGGTTGGCGATAGTGCCCGCGGATCAGCGTGAAGCGCAGCGAGCGCGGCGAGTGTCCGCGCTCCTCGAGATCGCCGAGCGTGTACACGTTGCCCAGGCTCTTCGACATCTTGCCGCCCTCGACCTGCAGGAACTTGGCGTGCATCCAGTAGCGCGCGAACGGCTTGCCGGTGTGGCATTCGGACTGCGCGATCTCGCACTCGTGATGCGGGAAGACGTTGTCCTCGCCGCCGGTGTGGATGTCGAGCTCCTCTCCCAGGTGCTTGATCGCCATCGCCGAGCACTCGATGTGCCAACCCGGGAAACCGTCCGGGCCGAAGTGGCTGTCCCACTTCATCAGGTGCTTCGGGTCGCTCTTCCAGAGCGCGAAGTCGGCGTGGTGGCGCTTCTCCTCGCGCACCTCGACGCGCGCGCCGCCCTCGAGGTCCTCGAGCTTGTTTCCCGACAGACGCCCGTAGTTCGGGAAGCTGGTCACGTCGAAGTAGACGTCCTGGCCGACCTGGTAGGCGTTCCCCTTGGCGATCAGGTCGTCGATGATCGCGAGCATCTCGGGGATGTGGTCGGTCGCGCGCGGATAGACCTCGGGGGCGCGCACGCCGAGCGCCGCGACGTCGGCCAGGAACTCGTCCGCGTAGCGCTTGGCGATCTCGCGCGGATCGAGGCGATCTTTTTTTGCCTGCGCGTCGAGCTTGTCCTCGCCTTCATCCGCGTCGCCTTGAATGTGCCCGACGTCGGTGATGTTCATCACCTGATGGACCTCGTAGCCCAGGTATTCGAGCCAGCGCCGGAGGACGTCCGCGAACAGGAACGAGCGCAGATTGCCGATGTGAGCGCGGCTGTAGACCGTCGGCCCGCAGTTGTACATGCGCACCACGCCCTGCTCGCGGGACTCGAAGCGCTCCTTTCTCCGGGTGAGCGAGTTGTAGACGTGGAAGCTCATGACGCGATGGGACTTTTTCGGGCGGGTCGCTAACTCCCGCGGGAATTCGTGGAGATCATAGTGCATTCCGTGAGCACCCGAGAACCCCAGTTCGAACGCCTCCGACTCCTCGGCGAGGGCGCAACAGGACGCGTCGACCTGGCGCGCTTGGAGCGTTCGTTCGAAGACCTGCCGGCGGGCACCGAAGTCGCGATCAAGACGCTCGCACCGGAGCACTGCCGCGACGCGCGCGCGCTCGAGGCGTTCGACGCCGAGGAACGCGCGAGCGAGCTCGCGCGCGACCCGTCGCTCGTGCGCGTCCTCTTCCGCGGGAGCGAGCGCGACGCGGACGGTAACGACCGTCCGTACCTCATGCTCCAGTACGTGCCCGGCCGTTCGCTCGAGGACGCGCTCGAGGACGGGGCGTTGCCGGAGCCCCTCGTCCGCAGCGTCGGCGCGCAGCTCTACGGCGCGCTCGCCGCGCTGCACGCCGCCGACCTCGTCCACGGCGACGTGAAGCCGGAGAACGTGCGCATCGACGAAGACGGCCGCGCGGTCCTGCTCGACCTCGGCTTCGCGCGGCGCGCCTCGGACGACGCGCCGCCGACCGACGCAGGCAGCCTCGCCTACCTGTCGCCCGAGCGCGCGCGCGGCGCGCCGCCGACGCCGGCGGCCGACGTGTTCGCGCTCGGCGTCGTGCTCTACGAACTCTCCACGGGCGTGCACCCGTTTCGCTACGCGAGCGCCGACGCGCAGCCCGCCGCCGGCGCGTGGGCAGGATCGGGATCGAGCGGCGCGCTGCTCCGGCGCGCGATCGAAACGCCCGGCGCCGACGACATGCTCGCGACGCTGGTCGAGGCGCGCTTCGTCCCCCCCTCGCGCATCCACCTGTCGCTGTCGCCGTTCCTCGACGAGATCCTCTCGCAGGCCCTCGCCCGTGCGCCCCTCGATCGTCCGACCGCGGCCGAACTGAAGACGCGCCTGACCGAGACCGAGTCCGGGAGTTGGTGGCGCGAGTGCGTCGAGCGCGACCGCCCCACCCCACGCCGCGCGCGACCGGGCAAGCACCTGTCGTCGATCGTCGGACGACACGCCGAGCTGCGCGCACTCGACGCGCTGCTCGACCGCGTACGCAACGGAACGACCGCGGCCGTGTGGGTCGCCGGCCCCGCGGGCTGCGGCAAATGGCGCCTCGTGTCCGAGTTCGCGACGCGCGCACGCACGTCGTACGACCCGCCGATCTATCTCTACGCGCGTTGGAACGAGATCGCCGAGTCGCGCTCGGCTGGCGCGCTCCTGATCCTGCTCCATCGTTGGCTGCGGCTCCCGCCGGGCGCAGCGCCGCGCGAGCGTGAGGAGCGCCTGCTCACCGGTCTGCTCGGACCGCGCGATGCGCACACGCTGCTCGCCGCCGTCTCGCCCAGCAACGAAGACGTGAACCGCGAGGCCGTCCCCGCCGCGCTCGCCGCGTGGCTGCAGGCGATCGGCAAGGAGCGGCCGGTCATCGTGTTCCTCGACGACCTGCACCGCGCCGGGCCGGTGACGCTCGACGCGTTGTCCGCGTTCTTCGACGCGCTCGAGGACATCCCAGCGCTCGTACTGCTCGGTGTGCGCGACGACGTCGGCGCGGTCGACCCCGGGCTCGACCGCGTACGCGTGCGCCTCGAGCGAACCGCCGAGGCGCACGAGGCGTTCGAGGTCACGACTTTGCAGCTCGGACCGCTCAATCAGGCGGCGATCCTCGAGTTCGTCGAAGAGCTGTTCGATCGCTCCGTTCCGCGCGTTCGCCTGGCGGAAGTGTTGTGGCGTCGCAGCCGCGGGAACCCCGGGCTCGTCACGGAGATCGTGCACGCGCTCCTCGCCGATGGCCGCGCGCACGCCAACCCGCGCTCGGGCGCGTTGCTGCTCGACATCGCGCCCGACGATCTGCCGCTCCCACGCTCGCTCGGGCGCATGATGCGCGAGCGCTTCCTCGCGCTCGAACCCGCGGACCGGCACTGGCTCGAGCGCCTGGCCGTCGTCGGCGGTCGCATCTCGCCGCAGTTTCTCACGCAGACGTTCCCGCCGACCGGCCGCGCCGAGATCGACGAAGTGCTCGCACGACTCGTCCGCCTCGGCTGGCTCGTTCCCGTCGCCAACCGCTATCGCTTCGCGCGCCCCGCACTGCGCGAGGCGATCTATCGCTCGCTCAGCGAGCCGCGGCGCAAGCGCCTGCACGTCGCCGCGGCGAACGGACTGAGCGAACGCACGACGTCGGACGACGCCTTCCAGCGCGCGTTTCACCTGCGCGCCGCCGCGCAGCACGCCGAGCTGCTCGAACTCGCTCTGCGCTACACGCGCGCCGAGCGCATGCGCGCCACGGCGCGGCGCCTCCTGACGCTCGCGCGTTGGGGACTCGAGGCGATCCAGGCGCTCGACGTCGACAGCGCGGCTCCCGAGCACCAGCGCGCGCGCCTCGAACTGCTCGAAACCGCAGCCGACGCGGCCGACCGACTCGGCCGGCGCGAGGAGGAGCGCGAACTCCTCGACGGCATGATCGACCTGGACCTGGACCTCGAGGCGTTCCCGGCGGACGGTGCGCGGCTGTACCTGCTGCACGCGCGCTACGCGACCGGGACAGGCAGCTTCGGGCTCGCGCGCGGCATGCTGCGCAACGCGCTGCAACTCGCCGAGCGCTCCGAGGACGTCGCTCTGGTCACCCAGGCGCTGCGCCAGATCGCCCTGGTCCAGGCGCAGATCGGTGACCTGGACGACGCGCGCAGCTTCGCGGAACGAGCGCTGAAGGCGGCGAACGACCCGAACCAGCGCGGCCTCGCGTACCTCGCCATCGCGAACGTCGACGTGTTCGACGACGCGCTCGAGGAGTCGCTGCACGGCGTCGAGCGCGCCGTGCGCGAGCTGAAGTCGGCGGGCGAAGTGCGGCTCGGTGTCGCCTCGTACGCGCACCTCCTGCGCGCGCGCATCTGGCGCAGCATCGGTCGACCGGGGCGCGCGATGGGCGCCGCCCGACGCTCCATCGAGCTCGCGCGGCGCGCCGGCGAGCGCCGCCTCGAGGCCGAGGGCAAGGCGCGCCTGGGCGGCCTCTTGCTCGCGCTCGACCGACCGTCCGATGCCGAGACCGAACTGCGCGACGCCGAACTGTTGGCGGACGAGATCGAAGACCGCCGTGGCCAGGTCCTGGCGCGCACATGGCTCGGCGTGCTCCTCCACGAAGAGGACGACCCGAACGCGCGCGCGATGATCGAGCGCGCAACCGAGCTCGCACACGAGATCGGCTTCTACCGCGCGGAGTCGTTCGGCCTCGCCGTCCTCGCGCGCGTCGCCCGCGAGGCGGACGACCTCGAACAGGCGGATCGCAACAGCGCCGCCGGAATGGAGCTGATCGAACGCCACGGCGGCGAGCTCACCGACCGCATCACGATCGAAGGAACGCGCGCCCTGATCCTGCGCCAGAACGGCGCCCCCGAAGCCGCCCTCCGCACCGAGAAAGAACTCGAGCGCCGCATCCACCGCGGCGTCCGCCGCTTCAAGGACGCCACCCTCCGCCGCGAGCACCGCTCCTACACCCGGCGCCTCCTCGCCGCCGCGTTGTCACCCGATGGGCCGTGTCTGCCGCGCGTTTCGTAGGGGGTATGGGGCGTTCCGGGCGTTCCGGGTGTTCCGAGTGTTCCGGGCGTTCCGAGTGTTCCGAGTGTTCCGAGTGTTCCGGGCGTTCCGAGTGCTCCGGGCGTTCCGAGTGTTCCGGGCGTTCCGAGTGTTCCAAGTGTTCCGGAGCGTCCGGGTGACTCGCTGACGCGATTCGAATCGCTCTTGGGAGTCTCGAACGCCTTCCTCGCCTCCGTTGGATCTCTCGGGGACGGGGACTCGTTCACGTTCCCTATCGATTCACGCGCAGCGCTTCGCGCTGCTGCAGCACAGGCTCGCTTCGCTCGCGTGCGGGGGGGGAACTGGAGTCCCGGGGAGTTGTGGACGTTCCCTATCGATTCACGCGCAGCGCTTCGCGCTGCTGCAGCACAGGCTCGCTTCGCTCGCGTGCTGCGTTACGCAACGGATCAGGGGTTTACACGGCAGCTCTACGGTTTCCGGAACGGCCGATGAGACGTTCGGGGACTTGTCACCGGAGTGCGGGCGGCTGGTTGCGCGCGTGCCCGCACGGCGCGCCGCGAAGCGGCGAATGCCGTGCAGCGGGGCGAAGCCCCGCGCGTTATAGGGTGGGGACGTGCTCGAGTCCCCGAACCGAACGTCGTCGCCGCTGGAACTGCCGAAGACTCTCACATGCTGTTGCGGCAGCGACCAGCTCGTGCGGGAGCGCGCGCGCTCAGGCGAAGCCTGGCGCGTGGCACGGGAGCGACCGATTCAAGCGCGAAGTGCGCCCCACGCGCGCACCCAGCCGGCCGCACTCGGGCGACAAGCTCCCGAACGCCTCATCGCCCGTTCCGGAAAACGCAGAGCTGCCGTGTAACCCCCTGGGCCGTTGCGTAACGCGGCACGCGAGCGAAGCGAGCCTGTGCCGCAGCAGCGCGAAGCGCTGCGCGTGAATCGATAAAGAACGCCAACAACTCCCCGTCCCCGAGAGATCCAACTGGCAAGTCCCCGAGCGTCTCATCGGCCGTGTCGCCCCGTGGTCCGTTGCGTCCGAGCGAACGCCAATGAGACCCGAACTCTTATCGCCCGTTCCGGAAAACGTAGAACTGCCGTGTAACCCCCTGGTCCGTTGCGTAACGCGGCACGCGAGCGAAGCGAGCCTGTGCCGCAGCAGCGCGAAGCGCTGCGCGTGAATCGATAAAGAACGTCTACAACTCCCCGTCCCTGAGAGATCCAACGGACAGCTCCCCGAGCGTCTCATCGGCTGTTCCCGAAACCGTAGCAGCTGCCGTGTAAACCCCTGGGCCGTTGCGTAACGCAGCACGCGAGCGAAGCGAGCCTGTGCTGCAGCAGCGCGAAGCGCTGCGCGTGAATCGATAGAGAACGTCTACAACTCCCCGCCCCTGAGAGATCCAACGGAGGAGAGGAACACGTTCGGAACATCCGAAGGCGATTCGATCCCCGGAACGACCCGGACCGTCACGATCCGACAAACGTCAACAACTCCCCGTCCCCGGGACTTCCAACGGAGGAGAGGAACACGTTCGGAACTTCCGAGGGCCATTCGAATCCCCGCAACGCCCCGGACCGTCACGATCCGACAAACGTCAACAACCCCCCGTCCCCGGAACTTCCACCGGACGAGAGGAACACGTTCGGAACTTCCGAGGGCGATTCGCTCCCCGCAACCACACCCGGACCGTCACGATCCGACAAGCGTCATCAACTCCCAGCCCCACGACTCCCCCACCGCACGCGAGCGAAGCTCGCCGTGCGCCGCGCCGAAAGCTGGTGCCCCACGTAGACGACCATCCACGCGCACGACGTGGCCACATGCACGATGACGGCGACGCGCGTCAGCGCGGCGTTCGACGAGACCTGCAGGACGTAGCCCGAGGCCGCCATCGGTAGGAAGAGTGACGCGAGACCGATGCCGCCGCGGCGGCGCACGGCGAAGCCCGAGCGGATTCGGGTCCACACGTGGTTGCGCCAGATCAGGCCGCAGGCGAACACGACGAGGGGCGCGAAGAGGATGTGCAGCGCCTGCCAGTCGTCCTGCCACGGGTGGTTGACGACGGCGAACTCGTCGGCCGGTTCGGCGAAGTAGCGCATCCAGCCGTACACGACTCCAGTGACGCCGACGACCGCGGTCGCGGCGTGCGAGAACCACGTCTCGGCGCGCGTCATCGTTTCGCGTCTTCAGGCTCGTCCGGCGCCGGCCGCGCGGCGTCCGCGACGACCGCGTGGAGCGCGAGCATACGGCGCGCGGCGCGTGTCGTCGCGCGCGCGGTGAGGGTCGCGCCCGAGACGCCGCGGATCCCGCGCTTCATGCTCAGCTCCTCGTCGAGCTGTTTGCCGACGAACTGCGCGTACCACGAGCCGCGCGGGATGTACTCGAGCGGCTCGGCGAAGGCGAGCAACTCGATGCGCGAGATCTTCTGCTCGGCGTCGACGACGACCATGAGCGACTGCTTCTTGGTGCGCACCTCGTGCACGTCGAACCACGCCGTCCCGACGACCTTGCCGTCCTTCCGCGCGATGTACGCGTGGGCGATCTTCTCGTCGACGTCGAAGCCCGCGCGCTCGGACGCCCGCTCGCGCTGCGCGTCGGTCAGGTAGTACGTCGCGTGCTCGATCGCGCTCTCGCCGAACGCGAGCTTCAACGCCTCGTCACGCGTGAGAAAGACCTTGCCCGACCCGCCGCCGTGGGACGAAGAGGCGCCGAGCAAGACAAGCGAGAGTGCGATGGCTCGAAGCATGACACTCAAAAGGTGTAACCGACGGACAGGTTCACGCGGTCTTCGGTGTGTTCGAAGTCCTGGAAGTCGAGCTTGAGCACCACCTGGTCGATCGGCATGACGTTGATTCCGATCGTCAGGATGTCGGTGTCGTTCATCGCGTCCGCGGTGAAGCCGGCCGGCACGGCCGCCTGCGTGTCGATGGTCTCGAAGCGGAAGAACGGGCTCACCGATGCGTGGCTCTCGGAATCGACGAGCGACCAGATGTCGTAGCCGCACTCGACGTAGCCGCCACGAAGCTCCTCGCCGACGGACTCGAGCAGACCGGCGCCGCTAGCGGCGTTGAGCTCCATCACGTCGTCGACCTCCGCCATGGTGTAGAGGCCGCGCGCCCAGAGGCCGCCGCTGCGCACTTCGCCGTGCACCTCGAAGATCGTGGTCTGCGTCGCGCCGAGGCCCGCGCCGTCCTGGCCAGCATCGCCGAAGTAGGCGGACGCACCGACCGTCACGCCGGGGATGTCGACGTAGTCGAGGCGTCCGACGACGGCGATGTCCTCGGCCTTCGACTTGCTGCCCTTC
This sequence comes from Planctomycetota bacterium, assembly GCA_029259605.1. Lineage (GTDB taxonomy): Bacteria > Planctomycetota > UBA1135 > UBA1135 > OFTM281. The sequence goes on from JAJDEV010000231.1 coordinate 18,309, forward strand.
TGCCGCCCGCCGCGCAGGCCAGCGTCGCTGTAGCCCGACGCGTCGAAGCCGGTGACCGCGAAGGCGCGGTATTCGAACGGACCGGCATCGCCGATGACGCCAAAGCCCATCTCGCGCCAGGTACTCGGGATGATGCGGCTCTCGACCTCGGGACGCGTCGCGGCGAGATAGGTCGTCGGCTCGTGCAACTCGTTCAGGAAGCCCATCGGAACGAGCAGGAGTCCGCCACGGATGCTCGTGTCGTCCGAAACGCGATGGTCGAGGTACGCGAACTCGACGGACGCTTCGCCGTTCGAGCCCGTGGACGCGTGCTCGAACTCGATCTCGGAGTTGAAGATCCAGTCCTCGTCGAAGCGGTAGCCGAAGTAGAGCACCGCGCGCAGGAAGTCGGCGGTCGAGATCTTGTCGCCCGCGTAGTTCTGGTAGATCGCCTCGCCATAGCCGCCGATCGACACGCCGTGATCCACACCGAAGACCTTCGAGGCGGCGGGACCGTGGCCCGGAGCGCGCGCGCCGAAGTCCGTGAAGACGCCGGCGAGGCCATCGTCCTCGCGTTCGGCCGCGAGCAGGTCGAAGCGCCTTCGCAGTTCGGCGTTCTCGCCTTCGAGCGCGTCGACGCGCTTCTCGAGCGCGGAGTCCTGCGCGAACGCGGGTGCGAGCGCCGGCGCAACGAGGGCGACCGCGCAGAGTTGGCGAATCAGAATCTTCATGGTTTGAACGACTTCGTTCCGTCCGTTTCTTCTAGAAAGCGCACCTCGACGTCCGAGGTGCGTGGGTTCACGCGTCCGCGCCATCCGGACGTGCAGGTCGCGCGCAACGCGCGCCCGTCGTCGATCGGCTCGAGAACGAGCACTTCGATCGACCCGTGGCGCGCGGCCCAGGCCAGCGCGGTATCCGGGCCCATGACATAGAGCCCGGTCGACAGCGCGTCGGCGGTCGTCGCGTCGAGCGCCCAGACCGTGACCGAGCCGAACATCGGCGCCGGCCGCCCGGTGCGCGGGTCCAGCAGGTGCGAGAAGCGCTCACCCTCCACGACGAGTCCGCGTTCGCTGTTGCCCGAAGTGGCGATCGAACCGGCGTCGATCTCGACGTCGAGCACCGGACGCTCGCGATGCATCGGATGCGCGATGCCGTAGGCCGTTGGGCGCGCGCCGACGTGCGCTTCCTTCGTCCACACGATGACCTGGCCGCCGAGGTCGACGAGCGCCGCGCGCGCGCCGGCCTCCTCGAGCGCGAGCACGGCGGCGTCGAGGCCGACGCCCTTCCCGAAACCGCCCTCTTCGATGCGCATGCCGTCGGAGCGTCGCGTCGCCGTGCTCCCGACGAGCGCCAGCGACGCCAATCCGCCGCCCGCGAGCGCGCGTTCGAGCTCCGTCGCGCCAGGGATGCGCCCGCCGGAGCGCAGGCCCCACACCTCGACCAAGGCACCGATCCCCGGGTCGAACGCGCCGGAGGTCGCACGGCGGAGCGCGTCGGCGCGCGCGAGATCCGCGACGAGCGCCGGGCTCGACGCGAACGGCACCCCGAGGGGTGTACGGTTCAGGCGCGCGAGTTCGGAGTCCTCGCGCCAGGTCGACAGGCGCCGCTCGACGGACTCGATGGCGCGCACCGCGGCCTCGCTCGCCGCGAGCGCCGTCGCGCGGTCCAGCGCCTCGACCTCGAGCGTGAGGTCCGTGCCCATGGCGACGAGGTGGCGCTCGACGACGGCCCCCGGGACCGCGGAAACGGCGGGCACGGGGCCGGCACAGGACACGGCCGCGCAGGCCAGAGCAAGGAATTGGGGTCGCATGGGACGCGCGCTCCGGTGTGGAGCGGCGGCCATCTAAGTGCGACTGGATCTCAATTGCAACGCAAAACAAAGAGTTCTCGCCCAAGTGCGGATCCCTGCCCCGGACCGCGGGCAGCGGCGGCGCCCCTACCCGCGCCCTGCTAGCCCGGATCATTCATGAGCCTTCACCGAGATCGAGGCAGCTGCGCGCCATATCAACGCTTCCCTTCCTCACCGGGTTCGACGACCCGTCGAGGTCGCCTCCA
>JAJDEV010000232.1 GCA_029259605.1 Planctomycetota bacterium
GTTCTTCATGAGGCTTTGCCGAGATCGACGCGGATGTGCGTCAGATCAGCGCTTCGCGACCGAAGCGCGTGGAGGCGACCTTGACGGGTCGTCGAACCCGGTGAGGAAGGGAAGCGTTGATATGGCGCGCAGCTGCGTCGAGCTCGGTGAAGGCTCATGAATGATCCGGGCTAGGGCGCGCGATCGGCCGTATTGCGCGCCAGCCGGTGGGGGAGCATGCTGCGCCGCCGTCGCGAACCCAGGTCGCGCCCGCGCGGCGCGCGAACGAACATGTCCAACGTCCGCGGATCGACCAGGTGGTTGGCGCTCTGTCTGTGGCTCTCCCTCGCGCCCGCGTGCACGCACGTCGCGACGTGGCAGGCGCACGACGCTCCTTGGACGGACGAGCTGGTGGCGGACGCTGGAGACGTGCGCGTCGAGCGGCTCGACGGCCGCGAGTTCCTCGTGGATGGCGCGCACATCCATACGGCGAGCGGGGAGTTGCGCGGGCGCGTCGCCGGAGGGTCGTCGGAGTTCACGATCTCGCTCGAGGACATCACGACGCTCGAGACGCGCGCCGCGGAACCTGGCGGGTTCTTCGACGGCTGGTTGCCTGGAACGCTCATCGGCGTGACGCTCGTGGTCGTCATCGTCATCGCCGGCATCCTCTCGATCGGCGGGGGATTCGCCGGTTCTTAGCCCGGTCTATTCGTGAGGCTGTGCTGCAGAAGCCGCAACTCGGTTCCTGCCGGTGCTTTGCGGGCGGCAACCCCACCGGCGACCCGGGTCGGGTCGTCGAGGACGGCGGCGTTCGCAACGCGCCGGCAGGGGCCGAGTGAGCAGCGCAGCTGCTCGGTTGTGGCTTCTGCAGTGCAGCCTCGTGAATCGACCGGGTTAGGAGGCCGTGCCGCGCGGACCGTCAGCAGTCCGTGGCGTCGTTCGCGGAGCGTCGCCTGCGTGCGCTAGGAAGGTGCACGGCGATGGCGTGCGCTGCGAACAGGAGCAGGAACGGCTCGACCTTGATGAGCCGCATCTTCGTCTGCACGACGAAGAGCGCGGCGATCGCCGTGGAGTAGAAGAACGTGAGCCACAGTGGCGACAGGTCGAGCAAGCGACCGCGCGAAATCCAGAGGCCCATCGCGGCGAGCACGAGCAGCGGGACGTAGGCGAGTGCATAGGTCCAAATGTACACCTGGAAGCTCGCGTCGAACTCCGAGTCCTCGTCCGACACCGACGTGAGGGCGTTGACGTTCTCGGGCCGAAAGAACCAGTGCAGCGCCGACTTCTCGAGGAGCGCCACGAAGCTGTCGAACGGGTGCGCGCGGATGTGCGCCATGCCCTCGCGGTACAGGATCTTGTCGCGGCCGAACTCGTCGGTGCGTGCGAGCTCGCCGTCGAGGCGTTCGTCGAGCTCGGTGATGAGCTCGTAGTTCACCTCGCCGAGCGAGCCCGGGCAGTTGCCCATGTAGAAGTTGAAGCCGCCGTTGCTCGACACGAGGCAGAAGCGGTTGAACGTTTCGTAGTTGCGGATCGTCCACGGCGCGATGACGAACGCGGTCGTCACACCGACAACGAGCGCGGCGCGCAGACTCGAGGGATGGAAGCGGTGAACGAGCACGAGCGCGGCGGCGAAGAGCAGCACGTACGCGAGCGCGTCCGGCATCGAGAGGGCAAGCACACCCGCGAGGATCCCCGCCGCGACCTCGGGCCAGATCCCGCGCACGGGCTGGGTGCGCGCGCCGGCGACGCGCGTCCAAACGCGTTGCATCGCCGCCACCATCAGCACCATGAACAGCATCTTGAAGTACACGGGCGACCCGTGACCGATGCGTGTGAAGAACGGTGGGTAGACGAGGCTCGCGATGAGCGCGATGCGCGCCGTGCGGTCGCCGAAGACGCGCTTCCCGAAGGCGTACAGCGCGAATGAGATCGCGAGCGTGAAGACGAGGTTCTGGATCGGCAGCGTCAAGCGCACGCCGAACAGCTTGAACATCCACACGACGTTGTAGACGTACGCCGGCGGGAAGAACGCGCTCTCGCCGTACTCCTCGCCGAAGAGCCGGTAGTAGTTGAAGCAGTACCCCATTCCGCCCGCGAGGCGTTGAGCGACGTTGACCTCGTCGATGCGGAGGTGCGTCCAATGGAGCACGATCGCGAGCACCGTGAACGTTCCGTGGATCAGCAGCCCCAGCGCGAGGCTCTTCCACAGGAAGCGTCGTTCGCCACCGCCGATGATCGCGTCGACACACCGCGCGAGCCGTGTGCGGACGCCGTCCCCAGGCGCTGAACGTTCGTTGGAGGAGGTCATGCGAGCAGCCGGCGGGCGATCAGGTTGCTCCGAGCAGGCGTCTGCGCCGCACGAACGTGGGCTCGGGTTCGTCTTCCGTGGGCTCGTCGTCTCGCTCCGTGGACGATTCTTCGGACGTCTCGACGAGTTGCATGAGACTCGCGGCCAGCGCGAGGTGCATGTACCAGCCGAAGTTCATCTGCCCGAAGTAGGAGACGGCGATGAACGCCATGCAGTGCGTGAAGATGCAGCTGCCGACGCCCCAGGTCATCGCCAGCTTCTCGCGGTCGTGCTCGACGGCGCGCCACGTCCGGCCGATGTACTGGTACGACACCGTGATGAGCATGACGAAGACGATGAACGTCGCCAAGCCTCCGCGCACGGACTCGAGCACGTACTGGTTCGTGATGTCCGCGAGACCCCAGCCCCAGTGCGCGGTTCCCTTCGTTCCGCGCAGGGCCCACTCGCGGAAGTGGTTGATCCACTGGTCGATCAGATAGAAGCGGTGATAACCGGTGGACCCGCCGACGAGGTCGATGCGCGCAAGCAGGTGCCACACCGGGTGGTTCATCACGATGTGCAGGAACAGGAGCACCCAGAGGATGATCTTGCGGATGGTTCCCAGCTGGTGGCGGAACAGGATGAGGAAGCCCGCTCCGGCGGCCGAGATCAGCGCGCCGAGCGGCGTGCTCGATGCGCAAGCGATCACGACGACCGTCCCGCAGAACGCGCCGATCAACCCGAGCATCTTGCCCTTCTTCGCCCACCACAGCGGAGCCATCAGCGGAACGAGCGCGGCCCAATAGCATCCCGCGAGGATCGGGTTGCCGAGCGCGCCCGTCGCTCGCACGCGCCCCTCGCGCGCGAGAGTGATCTCGGGTACACCGCCGAACACCGCGAACAGGTTGCGGCTCGTCGACTTCTCGATCACGAAGGTGATCGCGACCGGGATCGAGATGATCGCGATCACGCGCGCGAGCATCAGCAGGTCCTCCCACTTCTGGATGAAGCAGCGCACGAGGAAGTAGCCGCCGAGCGCCTCGCCCATCCGCCCCGCCATCGTGACGATCGCGCCGGGGTTCAAGTAGAGCGAGAAGAAGACGAGCGATTCGGTTGCCGCCCAGGCGATGAGCAGCTTGTCGAGCTTCATCAGCTTCAGCGCCTGGATCTCGCCGCGCATGATCATCCTCGACCAACCGAAGATGAGCAGGATGCGCATCAGGTTGAAGTCGAGCCCGGCGATGGCGACGCGCTGCGTGCAGGGGATGAAGCAAATCAGCGCGATGAACGGCAGCAGCGCGAGGCGGCGCGGAAGGACGACGGTCAGGATCCCGAGCGTCAGAACAGCCGCGCCTCCGAGCGGGTCGAGGAAAGTCGTTCCGTAGTACGACTTTTCGTAGAAGCCTTCCCTGAGTTGCACGGCGCTTGGTTCCGGTCGGTGCGCGATCCCCGTCGCGACTTCGATAGTAGCGGCTACGTTCCCGTCGGCAGCGCGTGAGCGCCGGATTCCGGCGAGGCGGATTCGGGTTCGAGGCGCCAGGCGTGGCGCTCGGCGATGCGCTCGCGCACGGAGACGCGCTCGCGCTCGAGATCCTCCGCGTCCCACGCCAGTCGATCCGCCATCCGCTCCGTCACGGCGTCGACGACCGACAGGGCGACGTCCCGCGGCTCGATGCCGAGGTCGGTGCGGCGGAAGAAGAAGTCCGTCGCCCGCAGGCAGTCCTCGTGCGCGATCGTCCAGTCCACTTCGCCCAGGAGAGTGTCGGCGCCCAGCGGCTGCTCGCCCGCTTCGACGCGCTCGCACATCGCTCGCACCTCATGGGCGAGCGCGCCGTAGCGCCGCTCGAGCGGATCGGGCGCCGCGCCGAGCGGGAGCGATGACCACGCCGGTCGCCGCACCGGGTGCGAGAGCGCCCCGCGCAACCGGATCGATCGCGTCGGCGAGATGCGACCGGCGTCATGGTTGCCGCCGAGGTCGCGCGCGATACGACGCCCGATCTTCTCGGCCATCGAGCGAAAGCCCGTCAGCTTGCCGCCCGCGATCGTGTAGATCGAACCCTCGCGCTCGACGCGCTCCTCGCGCGTGCGCGCCGACGGGTTCGATTCGTCGGCGGAGAGCAGCGGGCGCAGCCCCGCGTAGCTCGAGACGACGTCGTCTTCGCCGAGCTTCGCCGTGGGAACGAGCGCGTTCGCCGAATCGAGCAGGTAGCGCACCTCCTCGCGCGTCGCCACGACGCGTCGTGTCGGCGCGGCGTCGAGGTCGGTCGTGCCGATCACCGTGAAGCGCGGCCAGGGGATGAGGAAGAGCACGCGTCCGTCGACGCGCGAGTTCAGGATCACGGCGCCGTCGGTGGGGAGGCGTTCGCGAGGCACGAGGACGTGCGCGCCGCGCGTCGGCGCGACCCAACGCCCGCCGAGGCCGGCAAGCGCGCGCAACCCGTCGGTGAAGGGGCCGCCGGCGAGCACGACGGCGCGCGGACGCACTTCGCGCGTCTCCCCCGTGAGACGATCGGTGAGCGCCACGCGCGCCCCGGAAGCGCCGTTCTCGATGGCGCTCGCCTCCATGCGCGAGACCGCGACCGCGCCGCGCTCGATCGCCGTCATCACGACCGCGAGCGAGAGGCGCGCATCGTCGGTCGCGCCGTCGAGATAGCTGCCGCCGCCGACGAGCCCCGCTGCGTCCACGCCCGGCAGCGCGCGTTCGATGGCCGCGCGCCCCAGCACGCGGGGCAGACCGAGGACGCGCGGCACGGAGACGGCCGTGTACAGGAACAGCCCCGCGGCGAGCTTCGCGCGACCGACGGGACCGTCCTCGTGAATCGGGAACACGAAGCGCTCGGGCCAGACGAGTCCGGCGGCGTTGCGCATCAAGAGCCCGCGCTCGAGACACGACTCGCGCACGAGTCCGAACTCGAACTGTTCGAGGTAGCGGAGTCCGCCGTGCACGAGGCGCGACGACGCGCTCGACGTTGCAGACGCCCAATCGTCACGCTCGACGAGCGCGACACGCACGCCGCGCGCAGCGAGGTCGAGCGCGATACCCGCGCCCGTGATGCCTCCACCGACGATTAATACTTCTTCATCGTCGCCGAGGCGATCGAGACGATTCTTCCGGTCGGGGGGAGATGAAGGGTGCATGTCTCGTCGGCCTCAGGAGCATGGTAGGTTTCCTTCAGGCAGCTTCCACGGGTCCCCATGCCTGCGAAGCGCCTTCCTCTCCCACGCGGTGCTCGCCGTTTCCTCAACCCCTTCGTCCTTCCCATGCGCCGTCCTTCAGCGCTTCTTGTCAGCCTCCTCTGCCTCACCGCGTGCGCCGGTCCTTCCCGTCGCACGCAGGAGGTCGATTGGTTCAAGGGAGGCTATTACGCCGGCGCGATGGTCGGCCAAGCGATTCTCTCGACGTCCGAAAGCGAGATCGACGGACACCTCCAGAACAAGGGGCACATGAGCGACACGGATCTCGACAAGAGCGATTTCGCGTGGAGCGTGTTCGGCGGCTATCGGTTCGAAGATCCGTACGCGATCGAAGTGGCCGCGCTGAACCTCGGTCAGGTCGAGTCGAGCATCGGGGGAACGACCGGTTCGGTCGAGGACCTCGTGAAGGACGTCAGCAAGCTCCACCCGTACTTGGGCAAGGGCGTTTCGGTCACCGGGCGCTGGTTCCTGGTCGAGACCGACCGCGCCGAGCTCGCCCTCGCGGGCGGCGTGTGGATCTGGGCCGCGGATTTTGAAGTCCAGAGCGCGACCGGCGAGAAGGCCAGCCTCTATTCGGACGGCATCGACCTGACGTTCGGTCTGACCGGAACGATCGCGCTGAGCGATCGGCTGGACCTGCGCGTCGCCTGGGATCGCCTCTACCTCGACAGCGACCCCGCGGACGTGCTGTGGATCGGACTCCAGGGCGGGCTGAACTTCGGACGCTCCAAGCGCATGGGCGTCAACTAAGAGCCCGCGTTCCGGGACGCGAGGACCGCTCGCGTCAGAACGGGACGTCCTCGGAAGCGATGATCGGCGGCTCGCTGACGCGCGCCGGATTCGAGTCGATGTCGCCGCGCTCGGTGTCCTCGATGGAGCGCTCGTCGCGCACCGGTTGCCGGTCGTGTTCGCGCGCGGACTCCAGCGTCCATCCGAGGAACGACTGAGCGAGTCCGCGTCTGCGCACGTCCGCCTTCATGTCCATGTGCGCGAGCGCGGTGTCGATGCAGCGATCGGTCTCACCGGTCACGAGCTTCGAGCGACCGCCGCTCGCGTCGTCCTCGGACACGAGCGCGTTCGCGAGCGGAAGCTCCTGCAGGAACACGCGGTGCCGCGGGTCGACGACGCGCTTGTCGAGCACGAAAACGCACCCCTTGTCCGACTCGCGTCGCATCAAACGCCCGAAGCCTTGGCGGAACTTCGCGAGCGCGCGCGGCAAATAGATCTGCCTGCGCTGTTCACGCGCGCCGAGCGCGGCGCACTGCGCCTTGTGGTAGCTGTCCGGTACGCCGTACGGCACGCGCGCGATGACGAGGTACTCGAGCGTCGGGCCGGGAAAGTCGGTTCCGTACCAAAACGTGTCGAGGCCGAAGAGCACCGAGTCGGTGTGCGTGCGGAACAACTCGCCGAGCTCTTCTTTCGAGCTGCCCTCCATGCGCTGATACCAGAACGGGATGTGGCGCTCGGCGAAGAACGGCTCGACGCGACGCCCGACCTGCGCGAGATCGTCGGCGTTCGTGAAGAGCACGAGCGTGCGACCGCGCGTGCGTTCGGCGAGGTAGGCGACGAACCGCGCGACGTAGCCGAGGTAGTTCTCGCGGCTGTCCCTGACCGACGGCGCGTCGCGCGGAACCGCCACGAGAACGCGGCCGTAGTCGAACGCCTCGGGCGCGCGGTAAGTGGACAGCTTGCACGGCTCGCGGTCCTCGTCGGGTGCTGGATCGACGGCGCGCGTCAAACCGAGGAACGTGGCCGCCGTGTCGAAGCCGCCCTTGAGCCACGTCGTCGCCGACAGGAACACCGCGCCCAGCAAGTCGGGATAGTAGTGCCGTCCGAGGAACTCGTGCGGGAGCAGGACGCGCGCCGCGAGTACGTCCTCGCCTCGGCGCGTCGACTCGAGGTCGTGGAAGGTCTGCGCGCGGAACGCCGGGCGCGCGTGCTCGGTGCGCGGAATCCACGCTTCGACGCCGCCGAGCATGTCGTCGAGCTCGCCGCGCTGGATCTCGAGCGAGCGCCGCACGCGCTGCGCGCCGCGCAGCTTGACCGAGTCGAGGTGCTCGGCCAAGCGCTGCAGGCCGGCGGACATCTCCGCCAGCGCGGTGTGCAGATCGCGGTGCGCGGAGAGCAGCTCGAACGCGTCGTCGGACTCGACGTACTCGCGGAAGAGCGAGTGGGTGTCCTCTTCCGTGCGCGCCGACACACGCCGTTCGCGCCAGTCCTTGAACGCGACGAGGTGATCGCTCAGCCGCGTGAGCGCCCACTCCGCGTTGCGCCGCGCCTCGATGACTTCGTACGTCGCGCTCCACGCCGCGCTCTTCGGCACCGCCGCCTCGGCGATGCGACCCAGCGTGCCGGTTGTCTGGTCGCCGTCCTGGTACAGGCGCCCGAGGAGACCCGCGAGATCGCGGACGCCGACCGTGTGGCTGAACGCGTTGTGCGCGACATCGTGCAGGTGCTCGCACTCATCGAAGACGAGGTAGCGGAAGAACTCGCGTCGCGCCATCGCGAACGCGTGGTTCGAGATGACGAGGTGTGAGCGCTCCGCGCGCTTGCGTGCCGCTTCGGCCGCACACGTGAGCCGATCGTCTTGCAGCGAGCAGCAACCGGTCTCCGCGCGCACGAGCCGCACGAAGCGCGCCATACGCCGCTGCCAATCTCGCGCGTCGATCGACGCGAACGGCGAGCGCAGGGCGAGCCGATCGAGATCGCCGGTCTCGTCGCCGAGCCCGAACAGCGCCAACGTCAGCCACGCGAGGAGCTCCTCGGCGGGCGCGTCGGGTTTGGGCAGCTGATGCACGAGCGCGCGCCAGCAAAGGTAGTTGCGCCGCCCCTTGAGCAGGCTCACGCGCATGCCCTTCACGCCGATGCGTTCGAGCAGCGACAACGCGACGGGCACGTCGTGCTCCATCGCTTGCTCCTGCAGCGCGCGCGTGAACGTCGCGACGCCGACGCGCACGCCGTTGCGATACGCCCAGAGCAAGGTCGGCACGAGGTACGCGAGCGTCTTCCCCGTGCCCGTCGGCGCGTGCATGAGCGTGAGCTCGCGCTTGCCGAAGCTCTTCGCGATCTTCGCCGCGACGCCGTGCTGGCCGGCGCGATAGGACGGCTCGCCCGCCGCGCCCATGCGACGCGGCAGGTACTCCTGAAAGATTTCGTCGATCGAGCGCTGGTCGGACGCGTCGAGCGGCTTCGGGTTCTCGGTGAACGGCGGCATCGACGGATCCGGTCGTTCGGGAGTGCGCGCCCACCTCGGTGTCGCCGCCTCGAGCGCGTCCTCGAGCGTGTCGAACGCGCGCACCGCGTCGCTGAGTTTGCCGTCGGTCAGTTCGGCGTGCTCGGGATACAGCCCTTCGGCGCGACCGCGCCACTTCGAGGGATGTTCGAGCAGGCGCAACGAGAAGCGTAGCTCCTCGGCACGCTCGGGCGCCCAGTCGCGCAACGCATCGATGGCGTCGATCAGTGTGTGACCGAGCACCGCGAGCGTGGCCTCGTCGCGCGCGAGCACGCGGCCCAGCAGGATCGCGAGGCATGTGCGCACCTCGGCCGGTCCGATCGTTCGCCGCGCGCGAATGTCGTCGCGGTCGAGCTCGAGCAGGCGCGTCGGGAGCTCTTCGCCCGCGGCCGCCAGGCGGCCGGGCAGGAAGCGCGCGGCGAGGGTGACGAGGTCGTGGATCTGCGCTCCGCCGGTTCCCGCCCACGCGGTGTACGTGGCCCGATTGACGACCACGACCGAGCGGCCGCGCAGGAAGGCGTCGAGTTCGGCGAGCACCTCGCCGGACGGCGCCGCGCCCGCGAGGTCGGCGCGCGTGACGCCGAACTCGCGCGCCATGCGCGCGCTGGCGACGCGCGTGCGCTCGTCCTCGATGCGATGAGCGAAGGGGTCGGCGTAGCGATCGAAGGCCTCCCACTCGCCGGTTCGCGCGTCGCGCCGGAGGGCCTGGACGCGGAACACGCCGTCGCTCGCCGGATCCGGACCGGTGGAAAACAGCGTCGCGAACGCCATTTCGGCCAGAGTGCCCGTCGCGTCCCACGGACGGGGCTCGACGCGCCCGCCGCCCTTTTGCGTCGGATCCCCGCCCGAGCCGCCGGGAAGCGGGGGCAACGCGCGATTCGAGCCGACCATCGCCCGAGGATAGCGACGCGGAACGGATCTCCAGCCGCGGAAGCGGGCGGATCTGGCACGGTCGTGGTCGGCGCGCGTTCTTTTAAGGAAGGGGCTTTCGGCCGACGACCGCCGCGGAGGCGCGCGGATCGAAACGCTTGACTCTCGGGTGGACGCCTCTATTCCTATGGCCGCTTCATCCGAGCGCGACCCCGACCGGGTCGCTTGACGAACCGACTCCCGGCGTCCAGGGTGAAGCCGCACCCATGGCCAAGACCAAAAAGACTGCAGCGGACGCGGATCCTGACCCGGAAACCGGGGCGGACGACGGCGCCACGACCGACGCGACCGAAGCGACCGACGGAGCGACGAAGAAGACCGCGAAGAAGGCGGCCAAGCGTCCGCGCAAGAAGAAGTCGCTCGTCATCGTCGAGAGCCCGGCCAAGGCGCGCACGATCAACAAGTACCTCGGCACCGACTACGTCGTGAGGGCCTCGATGGGGCACATTCGCGACCTGCCGAAGGGCAAGTTCGGGATCGACCTCGAGCACGGGTTCAAGCCGGAGTACGCGACGATCCGCGGCAAGGGCAAGGTGATCTCGGAGCTGAAGCGCCTGGCGAAGGGCGCCGAGGCCGTCTACCTCGCCCCCGATATGGACCGCGAGGGGGAGGCGATCGCCTGGCACCTGCAGGAGATCCTCGAGGTCCCCGAAGACCGCGTGTTCCGCGTCGTCTTCAACGAGATCACGAAGGCCGCGATCAAGGACGCGTTCAAGGAGCCCGGGCGGCTCGACACGGACAAGGTCGACGCGCAGCAGGCGCGCCGCGTCCTCGATCGGATCATGGGCTACAAGCTCAGCCCGCTGCTTTGGAAGAAGATCGCGAAGGGACTCTCGGCCGGCCGCGTGCAGTCCGTCGCCGTGCGACTGATCGTCGAGCGTGAGAAGGAGATCCGCGCGTTCGAGAGCGAGGAGTACTGGCGCGTCGCGGTGCGCTTCGAGCTCGACGACAAGACGTTCCAGGCGGACCTGCGCCGGCTGGACGGCACGCGCATCGAGAAGAACCTCGACGAGGCGACCGCGCGCGGACTCGTCGATCGTCTCGGCGGCGAGATCATCGAGCCTCCGGCGACGGAGGAGACGAACAAGCAGCAGAAGCTCGTCGTCCTCAAGGCCGGCGCCGCGCCGCTCGAGCTCGTCGAGCTCGAAGAGAAGCCCAAGACGCGGCGTCCGACTCCGCCGTTCACGACCAGTCAGCTGCAGCAGAAGGCGTCGACGATGCTTCGCTTCTCGGCGAAGAAGACGATGATGATCGCGCAGCAGCTGTACGAAGGTGTCGAGATCCCGGGCGAGGGCTCGGTCGGTCTGATCACCTACATGCGTACCGATTCGACGCGCGTCAGTCCGGTGGCGGTCGAGAGCGTGCGCGCTGTCATCGAGGACAAGTTCGGCAAGGAGTACCTGCCGGAGAAGCCCAACGCTTATCGTTCGAAGGCGAAGGGCGCGCAGGAAGCGCACGAGGCGATCCGCCCGACCGAGCCGCACTACACGCCGGACGACCTCAAGAACGTGCTGACTCGGGATCAGCACAGGATGTATCGGCTGATCTGGAACAAGTTTGTCAGCAGCCAGATGAAGCCGGCCATCGCGCACGTCACTACCGCCGTGTTCGAGCACCCGCGCACGAAGGACGACCGCTCGTCGGCTCCGATTGCGCGCTTCGTCTCGCAGGGCGAGGTCCAGGTCTTCGACGGCCACTTGCGCGTGTTCGCGACGGAGGGGACCGGCAAAGAGGATCAGACACTCCCGAAGGGACTGACGGTCGGCAACGACTACACGCCGAAGGAAGTCGACGGCTCGCAGCACTTCACGCAGCCGCCGCCGCGCTTCACGGAAGCCACGCTCGTCAAGGAGCTCGAGAAGAAGGGCATCGGTCGTCCGTCGACGTACGCGTCGATCATCTCGACCATCCAGGACCGCGGCTACGTCACGCTGGAGCAACGGCGCTTCTCGGCGACCGAACTCGGAGAGATCGTGACCGACCGTTTGGTCGAGCACTTCGGCAACCTGATCAACACCGAGTTCACCGCGAGCATGGAGGGCGACCTCGACTCGGTCGAACGCGGTGAAGAGAGGTGGGACCTCGTCGTTTCGCGCTTCCACACCCTGTTCGCCGACGACCTCGAGAAGGCCGAGACGAACATGCGGAGCCTGAAGGAGGACCCCGAACTCAGCGAGATCAAGTGCGACAAGTGCGGCTCGCCGATGGCGGTGCTCTACAACAAGCGCGGCAAGTTCCTCGGCTGCTCGAAGTATCCCGAGTGCAAGAACACGCTTCCGGCGGACGGCGTGCGTAAGACGTCCGAGGCCATCGAGACGGACTACAAGTGTCCGAAGTGCGAAAGCCCGATGGTCATTCGCGACGGCAAGCGCGGCCGCTTCCTCGCGTGCACCGCGTTCCCGAAGTGCAAGAGCACCGCGTCGGTCGACGACGACGGCAAGATCGTCGTGCCGAAGAAGACCGGCGTCGATTGCGACAAGTGCGGCAGCGAGATGGTAATTCGCGGATCGAAGCGCGGTCCGTTCCTGGCCTGCTCCGCTTTTCCGAAGTGTCGTAACGCGAAACCGCTCCCCGACGAATTGCGCGAGCCGCCGAAGCCGACGGACGAACTGTGCGAGCAGTGCGGCAAGCCGATGGTCATCAAGTCGAGTCGGTGGGGGAAGGAGTTCCTGGCGTGTTCGGGGTATCCCGATTGCAAGAACGCGCGCAATCTGGGCGAGCCCTCGTCCGACGAGAACTCCGACGAGCCGGAACCCGCGGGCCTGTCCGACGGCGCCGACGACTAGTCGCGGGCGCCGGCCGACCTCGAACACGGGCCGAAGAGGCGGGTTCCGGGCCGTCGTTCCACGGCTCGCACTCGACGCCGACCGCCGACTTATTTAACATGCCGCCCCGCTCGAGCGAGGCGCTCGAAGCCCGGGACGGCGCGATGGATCCGCGCCTGATTCGCCCCCCCTCAACTCGGCCCGCCCTTCGGTGCCCTTTTGGAACGCGTGCATGGAGATCACCGAGATTCAGGTCGACGGTTACGAGCGGGTCGCCCGGTGTCGCGATGAGGAGTCCGGCCTCCATGGACTGGTCGCCGTGCACGACACGACGCTCGGTCCGGCGCTCGGCGGGATGCGGATGCTTCCGTACATGTCGGAGGACGAGGCGCTGTTCGACGTGCTCCGACTCTCGAAAGGCATGACGTACAAGTCCGCCGTGGCGGACCTTCGGCTCGGTGGCGGCAAGTCGGTCATCATCGGCGATCCCGCGCAGGCGAAGAGCCCCGAGCTCTTCCGCGCGATGGGGAAGTTCATCGACGACTTCGGCGGCAAGTACATCACCGCCGAGGACATGAACATCGGCATCGCCGACCTCGAGAACGTCAAGGAGTCGACCAAGTGGGTCGTCGGCCTGTCACGCGAGTCGGGTAGCTCGGGCAACCCGAGCCCGTACACCGCGAAGGGCTGCCACCACGGTCTGCGGGCGGTGATGGAGGAACTCTTCGGCGCGCCGACGTTCGAAGGTCGCTCGGTGTTGATCCAAGGCGTTGGCGCGGTCGGCGGAACGCTCGCTGTGCTGCTCAAGGAGAGCGGCGCCAACGTGACGATCTGCGACATCGACGGCGGCAAGGTCGACCGCATGTGCTCGGAGCACGGCTTCTCGTCGATCGAAGACGCCGGGCACCACACGTTCGAGTGTGACGTCTACGCGCCTTGCGCGCGCGGCGCGGGGCTCAACGACGACACGATTCCGGCGCTGCGCTGCAAGGCGGTCGCGGGTTGCGCGAACAACCAGCTGCTCAAGCCGGAGCACGCCGAGGCGCTCAAGTCGCGCGGCATCCTGTACGCCCCCGACTACGTCATCAACGCCGGCGGCATCATCAACGTCTACATGGAGCTGATCGACGGCGGCTACGTCGAAGAGGCCGCGCTCGAGCGCATCGCGACGATCTACAACAACCTCAAGAAGGTGTTCGAGATCGCGCGGACCAAGGACGTGAACACGCGCGAGGCGGCGGCCCGCTTGGCCGAGATGCGGATCGACTCGGCGCGCGCCGCCAAGTAGCAGTACGGTGTCGCACACCTAGCGGAGTTTTTGCGGCGGAGAGTGCCGCACACGACCGCGCCGTGGCGCCGCTTCGTTTCGATCCGTTCTGCCGACACCGTTGC
>JAJDEV010000233.1 GCA_029259605.1 Planctomycetota bacterium
CCGCGCCTCGCGCGCGACGCTTCCTGCGCACCTTCGCGCTGTGCATCGCCGGCG
Organism: Planctomycetota bacterium; assembly: GCA_029259605.1. Taxonomy (GTDB): domain Bacteria; phylum Planctomycetota; class UBA1135; order UBA1135; genus OFTM281. The sequence continues at coordinate 55 of JAJDEV010000233.1, forward strand.
CGGCGCTCGCGCTCGTCGGCGTGTCGATCTACAGCAACCACTACGGCGCGTTCGGCGAGCGCGGCCAGTTCCACACCTACAACGACCGGCAAGCGAAGTCGGAGCACCTCACCGAGCTGCCGCGAGACGAGCTGGCCGACGCCTGGGTCATCGGCTCGTCGAACACGATGCCGTTCCAGCCGGCGAGCGTGGAGCGGCTCTTCGGCGAGCGCACGTTCAACCTCGGCTCGTACTGGGGGCGCGTCGAGGACCTGTGGTGCTGGACGAATTTCCTCACGCGCGACCTCGGCGCGCATCCGAAGCTCGTCATCCTCGGCATCGAGCCCTGGACCTTCGGCGCGGACGACACGGGGCCGCCGTTTTACCGGCGCTACCGCCGGCGACTGCTGACGGCGCCGCTACTCGTACAGCACCTCGATCGCTACGACCGGACGCTGCTGCGCGTGTCGAGCGTGTTCGACACGCTCTCGATCCAGAGCGTGAAGACGCTCGCGCAGACGACGCTGAAGTATCGCGGCGAGCGCGTGAAGCAGCGCTCGCTCGTCGACTCGATCTTCGAACCCGACGGCACGAGCTCCAAGCTGAACGTCCCCGAGGGCGGCGACTTCCTGCCCGCGCACGTGCACGAGTTCTACGCCGAGTTCCAGGCGGCGAGCGCGGACGAACGGCAGGCGCTCGAGGCGCGGCGCACGGCGCTGATGGACGAACGCCGCATCCGCGTCGGCGACGTGCTCGCCTACCTGCCGAGCGGGCGCCTCGATGAAGTGAGCATCGCGCTGTTCCGACGCACGATCGCGCTGTGCCAAGACGAAGGCATCGAGGTCAACGTCGTGCTGCTGCCGGTGCATCCGCACTTCTACGACTACCTGGTGCGCGACACGGCGCACGCCGCGCACCTCGAACAGCTGCGCGCGTTGCTCGCCGAGCTCTCGGCCGAGTTCCCGGTCCTGACGACGACCTTCGACGCGTCGCACATCGACCGCTTCGGCGGCGACCCCACCGGCTTCCACGACAACTTCCACATGACGCCGGCCAACGCCGACCGCGTGCTCGCGCGATTGGCGAGGGCGAGGGAAGCGGGCCGATGATCTTCCCGAGCTACGAGTTCCTGCTCGTCTTCCTGCCGGTCGTGCTGTGCTTCTGGTTGTCGAAGCTGCCGCTCTCCCTGCGCCTCGCGATGCTCACCGTCGCGAGCTACATCTTCTACGGCTGGCACGACTGGCGCTTCACCGGGCTGATCGCGGCGTCGACGCTGGTCGACTACTGGTGCGGGCGCGAGATCGGCGCGACGGGCGAGCACGCGCGGCGGCGCTTCTTCTTGCTCGCGTCGGTCGTCACGAACCTCGCCTTCCTCGGCTTCTTCAAGTACTACGACTTCTTCGCGGAGTCGCTGCACGCGAGCCTGTCGGCGCTCGGCGTCGACGCGTCGCTGCACACGCTCGGGATCGTGCTGCCGATCGGCATCTCGTTCTACACGTTCCAGAGCATGAGCTACACGATCGACATCTATCGATCGCGCGCGCGGCCGGCGCCGGACTTCCTGCACTTCGCGGCGTACGTCTCGCTCTTCCCGCAGCTCGTCGCGGGCCCGATCGTGCGCTACGAGGCGATGGCCGATCAGCTGCACGAGCTCGAGGGCAGGCGCGTGAGCTCGGTCGAGTTCTCGCACGGCGTGTGGTTCTTCGTGCTCGGCCTCGCGAAGAAGATGCTGATTGCGGACAACGTCGCGCCGCTCGCGGATCGCCTGTTCGACGGCACGGGTGTGGTCGAAACGGGCTTCGCGTGGCTCGGCTCGCTGGCCTACACGGTGCAGCTCTACTTCGACTTCTCGGGCTACAGCGACATGGCCGTAGGCCTCGGCCTGATGCTCGGCTTCCGCTTCCCGGTCAACTTCGACTCGCCCTACAAGTCGGTGAACATCTCCGACTTCTGGAACCGCTGGCACATCACGCTGTCGCACTTCCTGCGCGACTACCTGTTCATCCCGCTCGGAGGTTCGCGCGGCACGCTCGCGCTCACCGTGCGCAACCTCCTGATCACGATGTTCCTCGGCGGCCTGTGGCACGGCGCGCAGTGGACGTACGTCGTGTGGGGCCTGTTCCACGGCGCGCTGCTCACGGGGCACGCGGCGTTCCGCACGTTGGCCGTCACGCTCCCGCGCCTGCTCGCCATCCCGCTCACCTTCTTCGCCGTGCACCTCGGCTGGGTCCTCTTCCGCGCCCCGACGTTCGAGCGCGCGGGCGAGATCTACCGCGGCCTCTTCGGCAAGAGCGGCACCGAGGACCTCTTCGCCCGCACGCTCGAGTCCCAAACCTTCGGCAACCTGCCGGCCTTCGTCGACGTCGCCGGCGGCCCCGAGCTTTTCCCCTTCCTCGTGCTCGGCCTCCTGATCGCGTTCTTCGCACCGAACACGCACGAGATCCGGAGGTCGTTGCACCCTGCGTGGGCCGTCGTGCTGGCGCTGCTGACGATGACCTGCGTGATCCTGCTCGGGAAGGAGACGCCGTTCATCTACTTCCAGTTCTGAGCGCTGGGCGGGCTCAAAGCGCGACCGGCCCGACGATCTGTCGAAGCATGGCGCCGGTCACCATCGCGACCAAGACGCTCGCCATCGTCCCGATGAGGTAGACCTCGGCGAACGCTTGCTCGTCCATGCGCTTGAAGCGGGCGACGGACTTCGCGGTGAGCACGAGTCCGACACCGGCCCACTGATTCGCCCACACGAGCGCGAGCACCATCCATCGTTCGAGCACGCCGATCGTCGCTCCGGCGCCACGCGGTCCCTCGTCCGGGGGCAGCGGCGGCTCCAAACGCGCGAGCGTCGCGCCAACGATCGCCGATCCGCCCCTGGCGTTGAAGAGGACGACGGCGACCACTGCAGCGACGCGTCCGAGTGTCGGGTGCGAACCCGAAGGCGTCGGCCACACATGCGCCGCGCCGATGAGGACGAACAGTTGCAGCGCTTGCCCGATCGCGATCCGCGCCAACCCACTCTTCGCTTGGCGCGCCTCGATGCGCTCGAGCGCGGCGCGCGTCGTCGACAACGCAACGACCAGCCCCACGCCTCGCCAGCTCGGAAACGCCACGAGCGCGCAGGCGCCGTAGACCGAGGCGAGCGTGAGCCCGCGCTCAGCCAATGAGGCTGAGCGTGGCGCGCCCCCGGCCGACAGGTGCGCGAACACGAGGAGCGCCAGTAGAGAAGCGCGCGGATCTTCCCAGCTCACGACAGACGCGATCATTCATCGACGGAGTCGCCAGCGGTTCCGCCCGCAATGGACTCGAGCAGGCGCCGCGCGGTTTCCTCGCCCGCGAGAATCGCGTCGAAGCGGGACGCCTGAAGGCTCTGCGTGACGACCGACGGGCTCACGCCGAGTTCGCGTGCAACGGCGATGCGTTTCCCGAGCTCGCGCAGCCGAACGGTGTGCACGTGCTGCTTGGCCGTCCATCCGGAACGGATCGCGGCCATGAGCTCGAACAGGCTGTTCAACACCCGGTCGTTCCGCGCGCCGAACCCCTCGAACATCGTCCACGCCTTCTTCTTCTTCGCTCGCTCGAGCATCGCGCGTGCGCGGTGGAAGCACGGTCCGTCGAGCTGCTCCACGCTCGCGCCCCGATCGAGTTCGGTGCTGAGCGGCCCCCACCCGACGCCGAACACGATGTCGCGGTCCGCGGGCGCCGATCCGAACAGGCGGTCCTTCGCGCCCTGGACGAGGTCGACGAGCGCCGCGGGGTCGCGGAGGAGCGTCTGGATCTCGTCCCCCGCGGTGAGCACGGCCGGACGAACCATGTGGTCGCCGAGACGCGCGTTGAGGTCGGCGACGAGCTCGATCACGACCTGCTGGAGCTCGACCCGCGTATCGCGCGGCAGGTCACGCGACGCGACCAGATCGCCCGTGACCGCCGCGCAGAATGGGGTTCGCATCGGATGGACGGTTCCGGTTTCGGCTCTACGACCGAATGCGGGTCGCGGGGAGGCCTCTCGACGCCATTCTATTCGGTTCTGAAGCCGAAATCACCGCCATTTCGGTACAGGGACCGAAATGGGACCCCAGGCGTCCTGGACCGCGTCGCTCGAGCGTTGGAGCTCCCCTACTCGCGCACGACCGCGGTGAAGGTCAGCTCGCGATCGGGGGTCCACTCGAGCTCGCGCGGAGCGAACTGGATTCGCCGGCCGTCCAACTCGATCGCATCGATCCTGACGAAGAGGGGCGGGTCGATGCCGACGAGCAACTCGCCAACGGCGTGGTCGTCCAGCTCGATGCCGCGCGCACCCGTCTGGGTGAAACCGCCGCCGTCCAGCGGCCGGAACAGGATCGCGCGGAGCCGCGCGTCGGCGAGCGAGCGGGCCGCGTCCCCGACGATGCGGACGCGGGTGGGTTCCTCAGGCCAGATGACGACGCGCTTGAGTCCGCGCGGTTTCCCGTCGAGCTGGACGCGCGCGCTCCCCACACCCGGCGCGATCGCGATGACCTCGCGCTCCGTCGACGCGACGAGCCCCTGCCAGTGGTTCCCGACGCCGGGGAGTTCGAGGCGCATGCTCGGAACGCGAAGCATGAGTCCGCGGACGGGGCGGCCCGACTCGGCGTCGACGACTTCGAGTTCGAGGGGCACGGGGCGCGCTGACTCGACCGTGATCGTAAGGTCCGATCGCACACTCACGCGCGACGGTGCCGACGGCAACACCCAGGCCGAGAACTGGTACGAAGCAGGCGTCGACACATGGAGGTCGTACTCGCCTTCCCCGAGACCGTGGAGCTCGGCGACACCGTTCGCGTCGGTGGTGAACTCAAACCCCATCATCCGGGAGATCGACCAGCCGTCGTGCCCGCTCGGCCAGGCTCCGTGGTGCTCGGGAAACTGCCGGAAGCCCGAATCCCGCGACCACGCCACGACCCTCACGCCGGGGATTGCGGTTCCGAGCGGGTCCACCAGATGCACGCGGGCGCCGGTCACTTCGCGGACGAGCGTCAGTGCGAGCTCGCCGGCCTTCGGCACGCTCGAGCTCGTCGGTTTCAAACCGACGCCGGCGAAGCCGGGAGCCGCGATGCGCACGAAGGACGTCCGGCTCGCCGCCGGTACGCGCAGCACTCCGTCCACTCCGGAGAGCAAGGACAGCGCATCGATGGCGAAGTCCGGATAGGAAACGTCGGTGTGCGCGCCAGCGATCGGCGCGCCGTCCTCGTCGGAGAGAAGTACGTCCAGGCAGTCGCTCGCGTCGAGCGTCAACGTGCACACCTCGGCTGCTGCCCGAAACATCCGCCGCGTTTCCGCGCCGTTCCCCAGCTCGTCGATCGCGAAGCACTCGAGCTCGACGCCGCGCGGCACGCGCACGACCGTGCGTGTTCCCTCGACGGCGCGCGCTGCAATCCCCGCCCAGGGCGGGTCGGAGGATTCGACGGGTCGGCAAGCGAGCGAGACGGCACCGGGCGCGTCGCCGGACTCGAGCTCGAAGTCGAACGTCACATCGCACGCCGCGCGCAATCGGACGACGTCGCTCTCCAAGCGCGCGAACTGAACGTTCGCCGTGCAGGTGTCGGACGACTCGACACGCAGCCGTTCGTCGGACGCGACCCAGCTCGGCACGACGACGACGCCGTCGGGGCCGCTCGTCGCGATCTCGGCACCGCGCGCGGAGACGCGCGCGGCGCCGACGGGGGCTCCGGTCTCGAACGAGACGAAGCGCAGCCTCCTCACCTCGTCGCTCCGGTGAAGAACGACGCCCCACGGCGCCGCCGTGCTGAGCGCAAGCCGGCACGACGCAGGCTCGAAGCCGTCCCGCTGGAAACGCACCAAACCCTCTCCCTCTCCCTCGACTTCGAGCGTCAGTTCGCCGCGGGCATTCGACGTCGCGCGAGGCGAGTCGGGCACGCGGTCACCCCGTCCGAACGCGTCGGCCTCGGCAGAGGAGTTCCACACCCCCACGACGCCCTCGAGCGGGCGGCCGTCCTCGTCGGTGACTCGGAAGCAGAAGCGACGGAGCGCGACGGGTGCCTCCGCCGCTGGATCCTTGTCCCGCACCAGATCCGCGACCGCGACGCGACCCGCGTCGGCCGACGAATCGCTGCTCGTCGCGTCGAGCCCGTCGAGCGCGACAGCTGTCGCGATCCGGTCCTTCGGAACACGATCGCCCGCGACGCCGAGCCACGCGCCGACAGCAAGGACGACGGCGACGACGCAGACGAGGAATGCGAGCGGGAGCTTCATGGCGAGGAGTCCGGTGACGGCGACGGATTCGGAGGCAGCAACGGCGGACGGCGGCGCACCCAGCGGCTCGAATCCCAGCGCGAGCCCCAGCCCCTCCGACCAACGCCGCGCATCACCCCGGCTCGTGCGCTCGAGTTCCGCGCGCGCCAGCGCGAGGCCGCGCTGGATGCGACTGTCGACCGTCGGCACGGGAACGCCGAGGCGTGCGGAGATCGCACGCGGCGGCAGGTCCTCGACGAAGCGCAGGAGCAGCGCCTCGCGGTACGGTTCGCGCAACCCGGCGACGACCTCGGCCACGCGGCGCAGGATCTCGGCGCGCGCGGCCGCGTCGGCGGCGGAGGCCTGCGCCTCGGGGCGCGCGACCGCGCGTTCTCGCTCGTCGCGTCGCAGCCTCTCGCGTCGCGCGCGGCGCGCGCCACGCTTCGTCACGGTGCGGAGCCACGCCGCCAGGTTCGCGATGCCCGCTCCTTGTCGCTCCTGACTGATCGCCGTGGCGAGCGCGTCCTGCACGACGTCCTCCCCCTGCGCGTCGCCGTCGAGCAACGCGCGTCCGAGCGTGCGTAGGAAACGCCCGTGCTCGCGGATCCAGGCGGCGTCGACGTGTTCGAGGGAAGGCATGGGCTCACCTCGTACCGTGCCCATGGACTTCGAAGCCTTGGCGACGAATCCTCGAATTCGTCACGGCCCGTCGCCGGTCAGCGATTCCCCACTTCGGAAACCTGCACGGGGCCCGCCGAGTCGCCGTCGACGGCGGTGAAGGTCAGCTCAGCAGCGGGATTCCATTCGAGCATATCGGGCTCGAAGCGGATGCGGCGCCCGTCGACGAGGACCGACTCGAGGCCCAGGAGGATGGGCGGAGCGACCGCAACGAGGACCCGGCCGACGCCGTTCCCGTCGAGCTTGGTCTCGCGCCATCCGATCGACCCGAAGGCCCCACCCGGATACGGCTCGAACAGGGTTACGGGAATGCGGACGCCGGCGAGCTTCTGGACGATGCCGTCGCCGACGACGCGGATCAGCGAAGGCTCCTCCGGCCAGACATCGACGCGCCGGAAGCCGTGTCCGTCGCCGTCGAGCGCGACGCGCGTTGTGCCGACGCCGGGCGCGATGAGGACGAGTTCGCGCTCGCTGCCCGCGAGCCACCCTTGCCACTGGTTCCCGACGACCTGGGTCTCGCCTCCGCCCGGGATGCGGAGCGTGAGCTCGCGCACCGGACGTCCCGTGCTCGCATCGAACGCCTCGAGCTCGACCGCAACGGCGCGCTCCGTCTCGATGGTGGTCGTCGCGTTCGACCGCAGGTCGATGCGCATTCGGGTTGGGCGAAACAGATCGCCCGCGTCGTCACTCGCACGCGGGATCGTCGCCGCCAGATCGCACTCGCCGGCGGCGAGACCGCGGACGTCGACGTGCCCCTGCTCGTCCGTCGTGCCGTCGAAGGCGATCCCCCAGATCCCCCAGGCGCCGTGCGCGCTCGGCCAGGCGCCGTGCAACTCGGGGAACTGGCGGAACGCGGCGAGGTTGCCCTTGCGCGAGAGCTGCACGCGCGCGCCAGCGAGTCCCGCGCCCGAAGCATCGACGACGCGGACGCGCGCGCCAGTGACCTCCCGCTCGAGCGTCAACGCGACGGCTCCTTCCCGGGGCGTTCCGTCGTGCGTCGCGCGCAGAAGGACACGGCCGTAGCCCTCGGCCTCGATGCGGATGCCCTGGACTCGATTCGCGTTGGGAACGTGCAGCGTCCCGCGTGCGTCGGAGCGGATCCGCCACGGTTCGTGCTCCGACCCGAGGAAGTCGAGCTCCGCCGTCGCGTCGACGATCGGAGCGCCGTGCTCGTCGGAGAGGATCACGTCGAGGTTCCCGCTCGCGTCCAGGGTCAGCGTGTGCGCGGCGTTCGGCGCGCGGAACACGTGCGTCGCTTCGGCTCCGCGGCCGAGCTCGTCGATCGCGGAGAACGTGACCTCCACATCGCGCGGCAGCCGAACGACCGCGCTGCCACCTTCCACACGCTGCTTCCAAGGGTAGACGACCCACGCCGACGGGCCGCTCGCACCCGGGATGTGGCACGCGAGCGAGACCGTGCCGACGTCTTCGCCCGACGCGAGCGCGAAGTCGAGCGTCACCTCGCACTCCGCGCGGAGCCGCACCTCTTCGCGGAGCAGGTTGCCCGGCTGGAAGACGATCGGCGACGTCGTCGACGACTCGGCGCGCAGCACCTCGCGGGGGTCGACCCACGTCGGGAGCTGCACGACTCCGTCGGACCCGGACGTCGCGATGTGGCCCTGGAACGAGAAGAGTCGAACGTCGCGCACGGGAACGCCCGACTCGAACGTGACGAAGCGCAGCGCGCGTTGCTCGGCGCTCGGACGGAGCGTGACGGTCCACGGCTCGGCCGTGCTGCGCGCCAGGGAGCGCGACTCCGGCGCGTAGCCGTCGAGCCGGAAGCGCACCGTTCCCCCGCTCTCCGCCGGAACGTCGAGGGCGAGCGCGCCGTCCGCGTCCGAGGTCGCGCGGATCGTCGACGCCAGCTCGTCCTCCGCGAGGACTTCGGCGACGGAGTTCGGAATCCACACGCCGCGCACGCCGGCGAGCGCGCGTTCGTTCGTGTCGACGAGTCGGAAGCGGAGCCGGCTGAGCGCTTGCGCCTCGCGTTGCGCGGGTGCGGCGCCGTCGGTCGCCGCTCGTTCCATGGCGACGCGCTCGCCATCCGCCAGGGCTGACGTCGAAGCGGCGCGACTTCCGTGCTCAACCACGGGGAGCGCGGCGTGCGAGCTCCGCCCGTCGCCGTCCGTTCCGGGCAAGAGATGCGCGACGATTGCGATGGAAAGGGCACAGGCGAGCAGTGCGAGCGGGAGCTTCATGGCGACGAGCGCGGTGGGCAAGGCGGACTTCGGAACGACGGACGCGGGAGGCGCGGGCGTCCGATGGCCGTCGATCCCGAGCGCGACGCCGAGCGCCTCGGACCAACGCCGCGCTTCGCTACGGCTCGTGCGTTCGAGTTCCCCACGCGCGAGCGCCAGCCCGCGCTGGATGCGGCTGTCGACCGTGCGCACGGGCACGCCGAGGCGCGCGGCGATGGCGCGCGGCGGGAGGTCCTCGAAGAAGCGCAGGAGCAGCGCCTCGCGGTACGGTTCGCGCAACCCGGCGACGACCGCGGCCACGCGTTGGACGATCTCCGCGCGCGCGGCGGCGTCGGCCGCGGACGCCTGCGCCTCGGGGCGCGCGGCGCGGCGCTCGCTCTCGTCCCGCACCGCGTGCTGCCGCCGCACGCGCGCTGCGCGGCGTCGCGTGACGGTGTGCAGCCAACCCGCGAGCCGTTCGACACCTCCGCCGCGCCGGCGATGCGCGAGCGCGGCGGCGAAGGCGTCCTGCGCGGCGTCCTCTCCCTCGGGATCCCCTTCGAGCAGCGCGCGCCCCAACCGACGGAGGAAGCATCCGTGGTCCCGGATCCAGTTCTCGTCGACCTGATCGAAGGAGGGCATCGCGCTCATGCCCTAACGTGCCGCGCCGCGCCGGTTTCCTCGCCGCGGATCCGAGAATTCACGTCCGCGGCCGTCGCGCGCTAGCCGTTCGGGTCAGCGGCTCGGGACGAGCGCGTCGTTCTTCATGCGCACGATCTCCGCCGGTGCGCCGGCGACGATCACGTGGTCGCCGCGCTCGAGGATCACGTCGCCGCGCGGGGGGATCATCGGTGAGGCGTCGCCGCGGCGGAGGCTGACGAAGGAGACGTGCGGTGCGACCTCGCGGCCGTAGTCGCCGAGCGCGCGGCCGGCGAGCTCGGATTCGGCTCCGACGATGACGGACGTCATCGCGACGTCGTTCTCGACCGAAGAGACGTCGTCGAGGAAGCGGGAGACCTCGGGGTTGACGATCGAGTCGGCGGCCTGGAGTCCGCCTGTGCGGAGCGGAGACACGACGACGTCGGCGCCCGCTCGGCGGAGCTTCTCTTCGTCGGCGATGTCCTCCGCGCGCGCGACGATCCGCACGTGCGGCGCCAACCCGCGCGCGGTGATCGTGATCAAGATGTTCGACTCGCGCGTGTCGACGGCCGAGACGACGTGCTTCGCGCGCTCGACGCCCGCTGCCGACAGCACTTCGTCCGCCGATGCCGCACCCTCGACGGCGAGCGCACCCGCGCGAATCGCGGCCGCAACGCCGTGCGCCGACTCTTCGATGACGACGAACGCGGCACCCTCGCTCCGCAGCCGTTCGCACACGGCGCGCCCCATGCGCCCGAAGCCGCAGACGATGACGTGATCCCTTAGCTTGTCGATGCGCGCTTGCATGCGTTTCCTCGCAACCCTCTCGGAGTTGGACATGGCCTGGACGAGTTGGGCGAACGAGTGCGACGCGACGCCCAGGCCGCCGAGCAAGAGCAGCGTCGCGAAGACGCGACCGCCTTGCGAAATGCCCTCGTCTCCGTAGCCGACGGTCGTGATCGTGATGACCGTGAAGTAGAGCGCTCGGCCCAGGTCCCAGCCCTCGATCGAAACGAAGCCGATCGTCCCGATGAGCACGACCAGGCTCAACAGGAGGGCTGCCTCCGTGAAGGCGCGCGTCTCGGCACCATTCGCGCGGATCGGGTCGGAGGACAGCATGCGGTTCGCCCGAGACCGTCGTCCGAAGGGACGGACGAACTCGCGCCTCGTATCGGCGCGATCGATCGAGCGGTTGAGGCAAAACGCGCCGCGGTCAGCGCGCTTGCATGCGAACGATGAGGAAGCCCGGGCCGACGTCTTCGAGTCGGAGCTCGACGCGTTCGTAGCCGGGCAGCGTGACGACGAGCTTCGTGTCGCGCGGATGCACGTCCTCGATGAGGAACTCGCCCAACGCGGACGACTCGAGTCCCGCTCCACCGCCCATCGCTTCGGTGACGGCGAGCAGCACGGCGGCCTCGTCGTCGGCGTCCTCCGCGGCGACGCGGATCCGCGCGCCGGCGAGCGGTGTGCCCTCCGTGTCGACGACCACGCCGCTCACGTCGACACTGCGCACGAGGTCGACCTCGAGGTCTGCGACGGCCTCGCCGGCGAACAGGTCGACTTCGAAGACTCCGATCAGGCCGCCCTCGGCAGCGGAGCGCACCTTGCCCGCGACGCGTCCCTCGGTGAACCCGAAGAGCGACAGTTCGCCGGCCTCGGTCCGCGCGCGCCGCACCGCGAGCGCGGGCACGCGCGCGCCGGGGGGCGTGTGCTGGCACTCGACGCGGAACGCCTCCACCGGCTCCCCGGCGAAGGTCGCGCGCAGCCGCACGCCGAGGCCGCGCTCGAGCTCGACGACCCAAGGCGCTCCCGCGCGGCTCGGGTTGCCATCGAGCGTCGTCCGGTACTCGACGAAGCCTTCGGCATGGACGACGAGCTCGCGCGTCCCGGACGTATAGCTCCCGACGCGGAACGCGCCGTCCGGATTCGATCGTCCCTCGCTCCGGCGACCGCCATCGCGCAGAGACACGCGGGCGCGAGCCACCGGCGCCCCGTCCGCGTCGCGCACCAAGCCCGTGAGCGGGCTGCGACTGCGCACGGTCAGCGCGCGGTGGACTTGCTCGCCGACGCCCAACCGTAGCTCGACCTCCGACGCCTCGCCGTCGCGCGACGCGAGCGTCAAGCGATAGTCGTCCTCGGGCAGTCCGCGGAACAGCATGGTTCCGCTCGCACGAACCGGGCGCCGGCGTTCGACCTGGAATAGAAACTCGCGCGCGGGCGCGAGCCGGACCTCGTCGCCGGGTGCGAGCACACCCTCGGGATCGAGCACGTCGACGGAGGCGAGCGCCTCGGGCTGCAGAACGATCGGAGCCGCCTCCGCGTACGCGCGTTCGAGCGTGACCTCCTCCGAGACGCCGGTCGCGTAGCCCTCCCCCATCGCCGACACGCGGACCGTCGAACCGGGGATCACGCTCAACGTGTAGACGCCACGCGCGTCCGTGGTGGCGAAGCGGTAGTTCGCGCGCGAGAACACGCTCGGCGCGTCGGCCAGGCCGCCCACGAAGGAGTTCAACGAGACGCCGACGCGCGCGCCTTCGATCGGTCGTCCGTCCGTGGCGAGGACGACGCCGGTGAGCACCGCCCCCTCGCCGAGGCGCACGTCGAAGCTCGAGGAGCGGCGCGTGTCGAGCGTCGCGCTCCCCGCGACATAGTGATGATCCGTGACGACCACCTGGTAGACGGCGTCGGGCGGCGCGCGGAAGGACGCCACGCCGGCTTCATTCGAGAGCGCGTCGACCGCGACGGAGCTGCGCGGCGCGCCCGGTCCCGCGATGTCGTCGAGGCATCCGTCCGCGCACTCGAACAACTGGAACGGAATCGCGGCGCCGACCGGCGCGCCGTCGAGCGTGACGAAGCGCACCTCGATCGCGATCGGTTCGTCGTCTCCGGTTGCGACGATCTCGGCCACGTTCGGCGCGCGGCGCTCGTCTCGCACCGTGGTCGGCTCCGCGAGCGGTTCGCGCAACCCCTCCCCGCCCTTCGCGCCAGCGCGTCCTTGCTCGACGCTCACCGCCGCGGACGCTTCGTCGCGCGCATCGGGCACGAGCCACACGAAGGCAGCCGCAGCAATGAAGAGCAGCGCGACGACGGCGGCCGTGGAGCGGGAACGTTGCATCGTGTTCGTGGAACGACGCGCGCGGGGGCAAGGCGTCCCCGCGCGCGTCGCGTTGGCTTCCTCAGGGTGCGTAGGGGGTCACCGAGTCGATGATCTCGTCTCGCATCGCATTGATGAAGTCCCGTCCCGGATTGAAGATCGGGTACGGATACGGATACGGATTCGGGTAGACCTGGTACGGCGGCCGGGCGAGCGGACGGTGGCCATCGCGGACCGCCGCAACGGATCCGCTCGGCGCGAGCCGTTCATCCCCGGACAACCACTCGCCGATGAGGTATGCGCCCAGGACAATCCCCGCGCCGAGCCCGAGGGCTTCGTCGCTGTAGCGCTCGCCCTCTTCGTCGTAGTACGGGAGCGTGATCGTCTCGCCATCGTACGGCTCGGCACCCTCCGGAATCAGCCCCGCGGGGATGTTGAACTCCTTGTTGTCGATGGGCCAGGGCAAGTCGACGAAGACGCGGCCGCTGTCGTACAGCGTGATCTCCGTGTTCGATCCGGGGTTGTCGATCTCGATCGTGATCAGCGCCTCTTCCGCGGCCGCCACGGAGGCGAGCGCCAGCGAGGCCACGACGGCCTGTAGCAATCTCTTCATGAATCTCTCCTTCTCGGGGAAACAAGGGAATCGCGAGCGCACACGCGCCCGATGGGTCGAATCCCCTTGTACCCCTGCTTGCTATTGTTGTCTTGCTTGTTGCAATACTCTGCCTGAATTTTGCTCTTCGATATCCGGCGAGCATCTGCTACGCTGCGCATCCAAGCGAAACGACGCGAGGGAGGTCCCGTGTCGTGGCACGACCATCGGAGGGCGTAGACGTGAGCGCGCCGTGAGGCACGCATCGCGGCGGCTATGCGAGCGCTCACCAAGGCGACGTCGCCGTCACCCGCCCGTCGAGGCGCTCACTTCGCGGAGGGGCCGGCTGAGAACAGCCGCCGGAACCAGGCTCGGAGTCCCCCCGCTTGCGTCGGAGCTGCCGTCGGGGCCGCCGGGACCGCGCTCGGCGGCGTGGCGGATGGACGGCCCGAGTCTTGTTGCGGGGTCGTTGCGGGCGCCGGTGCCCCGCTCTCCGTCGCGAGAACCTGGAAGCTCAGCAATCCGGCAGGGAACACGATCAGGTAGCCACCCCCCAGTTCCTCCGAGATTGCGAAGGCCGTCAGCGACCCCGAACCGACGGCCGACGCGAAGTTGGCGTGCGGCGTGATCTCGGTGGCGTGCTCGGTCACCTTCTGCTTCAGCATCTCGGCCGTGGAATCAGCGACCTTCCCCGTCGCCTTCGCGTCGGGGTCGGCGAGGACCGCGTTCGCGAGCCAGAACGCCTTGATCTCGGTGGCTCCCTCCACGGACCAACCGAAGTCGCCTCGCTTCTCTTGCCGCCACTGATCGTTCATCGCGGCTCCTGGTGTCTCGTGGTCGGTGCGAAGTAGACGGGTTGACCGACTTCGAGGCGGCCGCGCCGCGTCACCGTACCGTAGATCCCTGCCCTGTTGCTGCGCTCGCGCACGACCGCCTTCAGCACGTCCGGCGTGCTGCGGCCCGAGTCGGGGTCGAAGTTGACCATCGAGCAGCGCTCGTCCCAGTTGGTGACCGCGATGGTGGCGGCTGCGTCGCCTGCGCCGAACGAGAGCGTTCCTCCGACCCACGCCTCCTCTTCGAAAGCATCGGACTCCCGCAACGCGATCAAGAGGTTGGGCCGGAACCTGCGCGCGTCGGGGCGTTGCTCGGCGAGCTCCGCGATCCGGTCGACCGTCGCCGACGTGATCGCGGAGACGCTCGCTTCGTCGAAGATGCCACGGTCGAGGTGCGTCATCTCGACCGGTGAACCGTGCCGACGACCGACCTCGGCGGCGAGCTCCGGACCGAAGAGAGCCAGCTCCTCGCCCTCCGGCGTGCACACGTTCGTCGGCAGACCGCCGGCGGCGTCCGCTCCGCGGCGCACCGGAGTGAACCGAATCAGCTCCGGGAGTTTGGAGGCCGTCAGCCAGGGAAAACCGCCGCGATCGTCGACGCGACGGAACGCCAAGCGCCGGTCGCCATCCAATCCGTGCCAGCCGAGCTCAGCCTCGTCGAGCGCTTCGCCGCCCATGGACTTCACGGGGTAGCGGAAGAGCGCTTCGACTTCACCGACCTGGATTCTCATGTGCAACCTCGTCGTCCCGGTTCATTGACCGGCGGGCGGTTGCCACAGCTCGACCTTGTTCCCCTCCGGATCGATGACCCAGGCGAACTTGCCGTGCTCCGACTCATCGATCTTGTCGAGGACGTTGCAGCCTTCCTCCTCGAGCGCCGCGACGAGCGCGTGAAGGTCGTCGACGCGGTAGTTGATCATGAACGCGGCCGCGCTCGGCGCGAACGCGTCGTCTCCCTCCGGACCGACGGACCAGACCGTCGTTCCGCCGGTGGGCTTGCCCTCGGCGTCGGTCCACGGGAACGCGGTACCGCCCCACGCCTGCACGTCGATGCCGAGGTGGCGCTTGTACCAAGCCTGCAGGAGCGGCGCGTCCTTCGCCTTGAAGAAGACCCCACCGATGCCAGTGACTCGTTTCATGGGAACGTCCGATGTGTGGTGTTCGAGAAGTGGCGTCGAGTCCGCGGTCGAACGCCGGGGCTCCGGGACAGAGCGCATCTGCGTCGATCTCGGTGAAGGCTCATGAATGATCCGGGCTAGGCGTCGCCGCCATCCCCGCCGTCGCATTGCACCCGGCGGACGCCGTACGCGTACACGCACGCCACCGTGCCCCAGGTGAGCGCGATCAGCACGGTGCTCGCGCCCGCCGTGAGCAAGCCGCGCTTGCCGGAGAGCACGAAGTCCACGTTGACCAGGACGAACTGCGCGGCCCCGACGACGAACGCCGCCTTGTAGGCGCTGTCCATCTGACGCGCCGCCCAATCGAAGAGCGCGATGGTCAAGAGCACGTAGACGAAGAAGCCGACGGCCGGCGCGACCAAAGGCTCACCCGCGCTGTCGGCTTCCGCGACGGGGTTGAGGAGGAACAGGACGCCGACGTAGTTGACGACGCCGGAGGCGACGAACGCCGCGAGAATCGCTTGCCAACGCTTGGTCATGAACATGCTCCGTCCGACGCTCAGCCGCGCCTGAACGATACCGAAGACGCGGTGCGTGACAAGCGCCACAACGCCGACGGAGCGTCCCGAGCTCACGCCAACACGAGCTGCACCGCAGCGCCCGATGATCGACTAAAGCTCGGGGTCGGCTGACGAGCGGCCATCGATAGCGTCCTGCAACTCGGGCTCGATCGGCAGACGCCGGAACATGCGGATGTCCGTCCCGCCCGTGTTCCCGACCGGGACGACGCCGATGGCTGAACCGATCACGCCCAGGAGGATGCGCAGCACTTGCCCGAGTACCGCCGCGCTTCGCCTGCGCCGAAGTTCGACTCGGCACATCAGCCAATGCGACTGGGCGTGTGGCCAAACGAAGGCTTGGCCGAGGACATGGGCCCGCTCCAGATGACCAAACGCGCGGTCCAACTGCCCCGCTGCAATCCCTTGCTCGGCTTGGGCGAGCTCCTTGTCGAACGCGACACGCAGCACGCTGTTCATCGCTTCATTCTAAGCAGCCCGAGGCCGTGCCGAAGCGCGGCGCCCGGAAGCGGCTTCTACGCGCGACGGCCGCATTCTCGATTCCCGTGTCGTGGGGCGGCGCGTTTCTGCGGCTGGCTGGGAACCGCGCCTCCGGCCTGGCACGTCGCCGGCGTCGGAACGGTCGACGAACACGGAAACCGCCATGAGAATCGAGCCCTTCGTCCTTGCCGTGCTGCTCCTGCTTCCGCTCCAAAGCCTGGGTTCGTCTCCGGGCCAGCCCGAGGGCGAGGACGACTCGCTCCTGCGCTGGACCGACATCGACGGCGACGGGCTCGAGGACGTCGTGACGCGCAACGCCGCGGGCGAGCTCGTCTTGCTGCACAACCTCGGGACCGGTGGCTTCGAGGACGCGACCGCGAGCTGGGGACTCGCCGAGCTCGGTCCGGTGCACGCGGCGCAGTGGCTCGAGCTGGGCGGCGACGGGCGTGCGGAGCTCCTCGTGCTCGACGGCGCGGGGCTCGTGCGACTCTTCCGCAACGCCGGCACGACGCTCGAAGAAGTGAACGGGAACGGTGGGCTCGACCTCGCGTTCGCGGCGCGCGCCGTTCAGACGGCCGACGTCGACCGCGACGGGCGGCTCGACCTCGTCGTCACGGGCGACGGCGAGCGCCGGCTCTTGCGCAACCTCGGCGAGCTCGCGTTCGAGCCGGTCGTGTTGCCGCGCGGCCCGGTGACGAACGCCTTCGCCGCAGCGCCGCTCGCCGCGCTCGAAGGAGAGGACGTCGTTCCGCTCACCACCGGCGCAGGCACCGCGGGCGAGACCGACGACACGGACGAACACGCGGGCACGCGGCGCCCCGTCGCGACCCGCGCCTACGGGCCGCAGCCCGCCGGCGCGATCGAAGTGCCCGGGACGACGGTGAGCACGCCCTCCGC
Source organism: Planctomycetota bacterium (assembly GCA_029259605.1). Lineage (GTDB taxonomy): Bacteria > Planctomycetota > UBA1135 > UBA1135 > OFTM281. The sequence continues at coordinate 17,324 of JAJDEV010000233.1, forward strand.
ATCCATCGACCCGCTCATGATGAGCTCCCCGCTCTGCGCGCCGTCGATCCAAGATCAAGTCTCGGGCGCGTGCATCCAAGCTGCGTCGACGCCCGCGCTCGGGCGGCTCTTTCCGCTCAGCGCGGAGCTCTTCGTCGACCTCTCCGGCAACGTCGGCATGGGCACGATCGCACCGCTCGCGCAACTGCACATGTCGGACGCGACCGCGGGCGTGCAACCGTCCGCGCTGCTCGGCGAAGACGTGATCTTCGAAGCGGTCGACGCGGTGCTCGGACTCTACAGCTGGGGCGGCGGGAGCTGGGGCTCCGCGCTCGCGTTCGGCGAGATGGACGCGAACGGAGTGCTCGAGGACAAGTGGTCGATCGCGCGCACCACCGACCTGGCCGGCTCGTCGCTGCGCTTCACGCACGGCACGAACCCGAATTACTCGCTCAACCCCGCGCGCGTCACGCTGGAGGCCGACGGCGGCGTCGGCATCGGCACGACGTCGGCGGGTGACGACCGGCTGCGGATCGTCCACTCGGAGAACACCGGATCCGCCGTCGATGCCACGTCGACCGGCGCATCGAACACGCACCCGGCGGTCTTCGGCTACCACACCGGCGGCGGGGTCGGCGTGGAGGCGCGGACCCAGTCGGGCGACTACGCGTTCAAGGGCAACGGCATGACGCTGACCACGGGCGCCGGCGACTACGCGCTGCGCGCGTCGAACAACGGGGACACGGCCGCGTTCTTCGACGGCGCGGTCCACATCGGCGCGCCCGACGGGCCGTTCTTCAACGACGTCCCGCGCATCATCATGGACCGCGACCCGACGAGTGGCGCCGGGCGCGCGATCTTCCGCAACGGCGGACAGTTCGTCTCCGACCGGATCCTGATCGAGGCGGTCCGGAACGGCGGCTTCGGCTCGGCGATCACCATGCGCAACGGCTCCGGTGTGGCGCTGGTGCTCGACACGGACCACCTCGGCACCGGCAAGAGCCGCATCACGACGGACGTGCTCGAGATCAGCGGCGGCGCCGACCTCGTCGAGCACTTCGACGCGGGCGAGAACGGCGAAGCGATCGAGCTGGGCACGGTGCTCGTCATCGATCCCGAACGTCCCGGTCGCCTGATGGTCGCGGCCGAACCCTACGACCGGCGCGTCGCCGGGATCGTCTCGGGCGCCGGCGGCATCGAGCCCGGGCTGTCCATGGGACAAGAAGGCGTCGCGTCCGGCGACACCGCCGTCGCGCTCACCGGCCGCGTCTACGTGCGCGCCAGTTGCGAGGCGGGACCGATCGTTCCCGGCGACCGCCTGACGACGTCGTCGACCGCGGGCCACGCGATGCGCGTCGCGGATGCGTCGCGCGCCGACGGCGCGGTGCTCGGCAAGGCGATGACCGCGCTCGACGAAGGGACCGGACTCGTGCTCGTCCTCGTGGGGCTGCAGTAGCGAGGAGCTGACGATGCGAACATTCCAACTCCCCGCGCTGCTCGTCGCTGCATCGATCGCGGCAACTCCCGTGACCGCGCAGGTGCGCGGCGTCCCCGTGCCCGAGTTCGCCGAGTTCGACTCGATCATGCAGAGCTACATGACGCTCTGGGGTCTGAACGACGGCGTGCTCGGCATCATGAAGGACGGTGTCATCGTCTACCAACGCGGCTTCGGCGACTGGGAGAACACCCCCATGCGCACGGCGAGCGTGGAGAAGCCGCTAACCGCCGCGGCGATTCGTGTGCTCGAGAGCTGGGGCTTTCTGCAGCTCACCGACAAGGCGTTCGCGCTGAACGGCAACGGCGGAATCCTGCCCTACCTGCCGTGGCCGCAGCTCAAGGACGAGCGCCTCGCGGACATCACGATCCAGGACCTGATCTCGCACATGGGCGGCTGGGACCGCGCCATCAGCTTCGACCCGATGTTCCGCTCCGTGGACATCGCGAACGCGATGGGCGTCCCCGCTCCGGCGAACCGCGTGCTGACGCTGCAGTTCATGCTCGGGCAAACGCTCGAGTACGACCCGGGCACGACCTACGCCTACTCGAACTTCGGGTACATGGTGCTCGGCATGATCGTCGAGCAGCTGGGCGGCATGCCGCACGACGAGTTCATCACGAGCTACGTCCTGACCGGCCAGGACTGGATCCCGCGCACCGAAGTCTTCAACGCGACGACGCCCCAGGGCACACAGCACTTCCGCGAGCCGACCTACTACGGAGGCAACGGCTGCACGAACGTCTACAACGTCGGCGGTCCGACCGTGCCCTGCGCCTACGGCTCCTTCCCGGTCGAGAACTTCGTCGGGCACGGGCACCTGGTCTCGAGCGCGGCCGCGCTGCTCGAATTCGCGAACCGCTTCGTCGTCTTCGGCCCGAACAGCGGCGCACCGTGGACGAGCACCACGAGCGCCAGCCACACGGGCGGCATGTCCGGCACGAGCACGATCATGTCGCAACGCGCGGACGACATTCACGTGGTCGTGCTGTTCAACGGCTCGGACTCGCCGAACGGCGGCTCGCACGCCGCGAACATCGCGAACCTGATCTACGGCAAGATCGACCGGGGCGTCACCTGGCCCACGCGCAGCGTCGACGGCTTCTGGGTCGACTTCGGCTCCGGCTCATCCGCGATCGGCAGCTACGACAACTCGTTCACCGACGTGGACAACGCGCTCTCCTGGACCGAGGACGGAACGAAGCTGCGCTTTAAACCGGGGAGCTCGGGCAACTGGTCGGGAACGATCACGCAGCGCGTGCTGATGGACGCACCGCTCGGGACGGCGGTGATCGGCGAGTAACTCCGCTTCCTTGTGAGCTGACTGCCTCGGTGTTGCTCGACGGCTACGCTGGAAGCGCATTCCGCGCCTCGGCCCGTTCGTAAGTCGAGGTACGGACAGCCCGCGGGGGCTGAAACACGGTTTGCGCCTTCCTTGGCGGAGCCCTGGGTGGAGGGTTGTCCGCGGACGTCCGACGCAAATCGGCTTCGGTTGCCGCGCGAGACCCGAACTGCGGCGAGAGGCGCAACACCAATGCAGTCAGTTCCTGTTGCCTAGAAGCTCGGGCTGTTCCGCGCCCGGCGCCAGCCACTCGTAGACGAGCGTGATGGAGTCCGACTCTTTCCGATGCTCGACGAGCGACATCCCCGCCTTGGTGAGCACGCGCTGCGAGGCCAGGTGCTCCGGATCCACGGTGGCGATGATGCGCCGCAGCCCGTGCTGTGACGCACCGTAGGCCAGGAGCGCCGGGACCGCCTCGCTCGCCAGGCCCTGCCCCCAGTGCGAACGGAGGAACGCGTACTTGATCTCGGCTTCAGGCTGCCCGCCCGGATGCACGAGACCACCGAAGCCGACGACTTGGCCTAGCAGGCTGTGGCGAAAGTGCTTCGCCCGCAGAGCGTCGGCATCCGCTCCGGGTTGGTCTCCGGAAACGTAGGTGAATCGGTGGATTCGGCGAGGCTTTCGGGGGCCAAGCCGGAGTGGAGGACGGCGTTCTGTGGGTGAATGACTTTTGCCACAGTCTGCTAGGTCGCGCTCGACCAGAGCGAACATGCCGTAGCCCCGCGTCGCATAGTTGGCCTGGGTGATCCTGTACCACTCCTCGCACTCCGCGTGCGTGATCGGTAGACCGTCGCCGACGAAGCGCATGCCCACGGGATCCGAGTAGACCGCGTAGAGCGCCGCGAAGTCCTCCGGGATCCATCGCCTGCAGAGGAGGCGCTCGGACTCGAAGACCGTCTTCACGATCGTGCGTGCGCGACGTGGCCCTCGGCGGCGAGCCCCTCACACCTCGCCTTCAACCCCGCGTTCTCCCGCTCCAACGCCTTGCGCACGCTCATGCGGATCAGCGGCCAGAACAGCGTGGCGACGGGGCCGTGGAACTCGACGCGTAGCACGTTGCGCGTCCCGGTGCCCGACGACTCGAGTTCGTGCGTCGCGACCATGTGCAGGCCGCGCACGCGCGTCTCCCAGGTGAAACGCTCGCCTTCGACGAGCGACGTCACGCACCAGTCGGCGGCGGGAAGTCCGGGCTGTCGGATGCGCGCGACGCTGCCGACGCCGAACGGCCCCTCGCCCGTGCGCGCGACGTCCGTCACCGTCGGCGTCCAATCCGGCCAACGCTCGACGTCGACCGTCACGCTCCACACGAGCGGCCTCGGCGCATCGATGCGGGTTTCGTGTTCGACCTTCATGCGGGAGCGACCGTCGAGCGGGCCAGACGCCGTGCGCGCGTCAGCCACCCAGTTCGAGAGTGTAGCGATGCCCGGTCTCGTCCTGCTCGATCCGCATGGAGCCGGCGATCTCGCTGAGTTCGCCGCGGCCGGAGCCCGCGAGGATCGTGACGCGCAACGACTGCATCGTCGGATCCATGCGTCCCTCGTGGAGCAGGGTGAAGCCGCCGGTCTTGCCGTGCAACGCACCGGAGACCTCCTCGATCGCGTAGTAGACGGCGGCGCCCGCGTCGGTGCGCTTGCTGATCATCTGGCCGGCGCCGGACCCGACGAGGTCGCCGGTGTACGTCTTCTGGATCCGCATCCGTCCCGCCGGTGCTTCGCCATCGTCCTCGGGGGTCAACTGCACTTCGAACGATCCACTCGCGGACATCACGATCTCCTCCTCCCGATTCCGAACGAAGAGCCGGCCTCGGCTCGCTGCGACAGGGCGGCGCGGGAGCATCCTACCGAATCGTCGCGAACCGTGAGCGATCGAGCACGCGCCGCGCGTCAGTCCAAGACCAGCTCGGCCGGGACGTCCGCCGACGTGAACGGGCCGAAGAGTTGTTGGCGCCCGCTGCGCCACTGCCTTCCGCGGCCCGCGCCGGACGGCCGCTCGACCAGGAAGTAGATCGCGCGAGCGTCGTGGGGCAACAGCCACGCGACGTCGCGCTCGGACGCGAGTTCCGGGAACTGCCTCGATCCCAGGGACACGGGCTCGCCGCTCGGACCGACCGGAGGCGGGCCGAAGAACATGCCCGCTCGCACGACGGCGGGCGCTTCGCCGTCCGCCGCGCGCACCACGAGGCGATGCTCCTTCAACCGATCGCGCAGGTCGATCACCCCGACGTCGATACGGCCCACCCGATCGGCGTCGGGGAGGTCCGCGGCGTCGATCCGGTGCACGTCGGGGCCTGCGGTCACGGTGAGACTCGACGGGACTTCGCGTAGCGTGACGTCGAAGCGTCCGCGCTCGTCGAGCACCGCCCACGCCACGGGCCCCGCGCTCTCCGATGCGCGGATCAGCACTTCGACTCCGCGGTTGCCCGTTCCGCTGGGCAACAACAGTTGTCCGACCAAGGTCCGCGCGAACGGTGCGGCGGGTCGAACGCGTTCGGGACTCCCGCTGCACGCGACCAGCGCCGTCGACGTCACGATCGCAACGACGAGAATGGCGGTCAGAAGCTTCATCGAACCAAATCCTTCCACATGTGGAGCTTGGCCCGGTACCCGCTCGGCGTGAGGATCGCCATGGGCTCGGCGCCGAACGACGTGAACCCGAACGACGTGTAGAGCGCGATGGCCGGCGCGTTGCCTTCCGTGACGGTGAGGATCATCGTTCGCGCGCCGTCGCGCGCCAACGCGTACTCGGTCGCGGCTTCGAGCAACGCCTTGCCGACGCCGGCGCCGCGGCGCTGCGGTTGGACGAACATGCCGATGAGCCGCACCCGGTGCTTGGTCTTCGGCCGGCGCGAGAACTCGAGCGCGGCGGTCCCGACGAGCTCGCTCCCGACGAACGCACCGAACGCCGCCCGATCGAGACGCGGCCCTCCGATGCGCTCGATCCACCACGACTCGGGCTCGGCGGCGCGCTCGTCCGCCGTCGACGTGAACGCGTCCGCGTCGTGCGCGTACGCTTGTAGCATCAAGCTCCGATACTGCGCGGCGTCGCGTGCGGTCAGGGGGGCGAGGTGCATGGCGCTCTGTATTCCAACGCCGCGGCGATCAGCGGCGGAGTTCCGTCTTCTGGGCGACCTCGAGGCCTGCGAGTCGCGCGACGATCAAGTGTCGGGTCATGACGTGTGCTTGCACCGCTCGCGAGGGAACGCGTTGCCGACCAGCGGACCGTTGGAGCGGCATGCTATGCGATCCATTCCGCCCCATGGACGACCACCCATCCTCATCTTGCTGCGCGCACTCGATCTCGAATCCACCACCGGCTTCGTCGGAACACCGTACTCCAGTCTTCACCCACACGGTGCCGATCGAGAGCACATCGCCGAGTTCAAGCAACTCCGGCCGACTCGCCACGCGATGGAATTGCTCGCCGGCAAGGCGAAGGTCGGCAGCGCGCGCCTCAGTCCCGCTCCACGTCCGCGGCGATGCAGTACAGGTGCTGCGCGCCGCGCAGGTAGAGCTCGTTGCCCGCGAGCGCGGGCGATGCGTCGAAGGAGTCGTCGAGCGTGTTCGAGGCGAGGACCTCGTAGTCCGGTCCGCGCGCCAGGACGTCCGTCGCGCCGTCGCGCCCCACGACGTAGACGTGATCGCGCGACGCGACCGGTGAGGCGTACACGTTGGCGACCGTCGGGAGGCGCTCGGCGCTGTACAGCGCGCCCCCTGACTCCGCGTCGACACAGGACAGCATCCCCGCGTTCGACTTGATGAAGAAGAGGAGCCCGTCGGCGAGCAGCGGCGAGGGCACGTACGACGTGTGGCGCTCCACGGTCCACAGCACGGCGTCCGAGCCGGACACGTCACCGGCGGCACCCGTCAGCCGCACCGCGACCGCGCCCGGGTCGCGGTAACCGCTCATGGCGATCACCGCGTCGCCGAAGAGCACGGGGTTCGGGATCTGGTTCCCACCCAGCCCCTCGCAGCGCCACAGCTCCTTGCCCGTCGCCAGGTCGTATCCGCGCACGTACGGCGTGCCGCCGGTGATGACCTGCGCGCGGCCATCGACTTCCGTCACGAGCGGCGTCGACCAAGTCGTCACGTCGTCGCGCTCGGTTCTCCAGCGCTCCTCGCCCGTCGCCACATCGAACGCGACGAGGTAGGACGGTCCCTCCTGGTCGCGTTGCACGACGAGCGTGTCCCCGAAGACCGCCGGCGAGCTCCCTTCGCCGAAGCCCTTGCGCGTCTCGATGTTCCCGAGTTGGACCTCCCACAGACGCTCGCCGGAGAGGTCGTAGGCGAAGAGCCCGCGCGAACCGAAGAACGCGTAGAGGCGCTCGCCGTCCGTCAGCGCCGAGCTCGACGCCCACGTCCCGTCCCCGTGCGTGGTCTCGTGCGGCAAGGCCTCGATCGCGACGTCCGACCACGCGACCTCGCCGGTCGCGCGTCGCAACGCGAAGACCATGAACCGCTGCTTGCGAGTCGGCGCGACCGGGCGCCTCCAATCGTCCGCCGCGATGTCGGCGCCACCCCCGACCTCCGCGCCGAACGGCTCGGCCGTCAGCACGAAGACGAGGTCGCCGAACACGATCGGCGAGCCATGCCCGCGCCCGGGAATCGGCACCTTCCAGCGGATGTTCTCGTCGGCGCTCCAGGTGAGCGGCGGGTCCGCGTCCGGCGCCTCACCCGTTCCGAGCGGACCGCGCCACTGCGGCCAATCCTGGGCATCGGCGGGAAGCGCGGTGAGCAGGGCGAACGAAGCGGGGACGATGAGTCGTGTGAGCACGCGGATCTCCGGTGGGGAGCGAGGACGGGGGGATGGGTCGCCCACAGTTTGACATCGCGCGTCCGCGGGTTCGCCCCGCGGCGCGGATTCCGAGAGCGCTCGCCGCAGCCAACGCCTTGCCGATCCGCGTGGCGGCGAAGCCGCGTCCGCCGCGTCGTACGGTTGGGTGATCTGCTCCGGCGCCGGATTCGTCCCCCACCCGTCGAACTCCGCATCGTGTGAGTCTCCGAGGCGACCCATCTCTCGGGTCCAGTCCACGACGGTCGCGGTGTCCATCCGGATTCTCGTGGTCACGAGCGCCTTTGCCGGTCAGCGGCGACGCGACGCGCCGTCCGTCTGCATCGGTCTGTTGGGCATGCTCCGGCGGACTCAATCGCGGGGAGGTGCCTCGCAGCTGGGATCGGCGCCGTCGCGAACGTGACTCCGCAGCAGATACGAAGACGCACCGACGACAAAAGCGAGCGGCAGGCCGAGGCCCAGCGCAAGTCCCGTGACCCCCGGCACCTCGATGTTCGGGGCACCGTGCGAGGGCACCAAAAGGCCCGCACCGAATGGCCCCCCGGAGAACACGAGGTACGCGACCGTGTTCCAGCCCAGATGGAGGCCGATGGGCGCAGCGATGGACTTCGTCTTCGAGAAGGCGAGTCCGAGCATGAGCCCGAAGCTCCCCGTAAGAACGAACACGAACGCCATGCTCACCGGGGACCCGAAGACCCCATACGAGAACCAGTGATAGATGCCGAACGCCGCTGCACCAAGGAGCACCCCGCGGCGCGGACCAAGCCACCGCACGGCCTGATAGAGCAGATAGCCGCGGAAGAGGAGCTCTTCGTACAGGACCGAGTTGATGTTGAGGCGAAGGCCTCGGACAGCAAGAGCGGTATCGACCTCGGAGTTGACCTGCCAGCCTACGCCGCCAGCCGCCGCCAACCCGAGTTGTTGAACAGTGACGACGCCTCCCGCGACCAGAAACCCCACCGCGAGTTGCCTCGCTCTCAGGAGCGGGGCGTTGAACCCCAGCTCAGTGAGTCGCTTCCCCTCGAGGCGGAGGAAGAACCAGGATGCTAGAACGAGGACTAGACCAATCATGGGTGGGTTGAATCTCCCGCGCCGCTGCGTGCGCGACAGTGCGAGAGATCGGCGCGATCGCGAGCTTCCATTGCCTGCCTAGCGCCTTGCCGATCAGCGGCGGCCGAAGGCCGTCCGCTGGAGCGGCTTGTTATGCGATCCACTCCGCCACGTCGACGATCACCCATTCTCCATCTTGCTTCCTGCACTTGACCTCAAAACCTCCTCCCGCGTCGTCTGCGTACCGAACTCCAGTCACGACCCACACGGTCCAACGCGCAGACTGATCCGGTCCGATCGAGAGCACGCCGCCGAGCGCAAGCAGGTCCGGCCGGCTCGCCACCAGATTGAAGACCGCTTCGACATCCGCGTCGAGTAGGCGGCGGTCGACGTCGACCCCGAGATCGTGAATTGCAGCGATGCCAACCCAGTCATCCGCACGCGCCGCAATGCAACCCGGCGCCAACAGGAGAGCGACGCTCACTATCGACTTCTGAATCGTTGCCCCGGTTCGCATAACGCGCATTCGACTGGTCTAGGTAGCGGAAGGTGCGGGTGTTGAGCAGGTCCGCGTCGCGCGGGCGAGCCGCACTCGAAAGCCTGCGAGGCCGCGAGATCCTCCGTCGCTCGAGGCCATATCGTTCTTCTACAGATCGGTATAACGCGGCCGTTGCGTTTCGGCAACGAGCGCGGGGTTCGAGCGACGGTCAGGAACGCTCGAGGCGGTCCAGAGGCTTTGAACGCCGAGGGGGACGTGGGTGTTCCCAGGCGCCGCTCGACGGCGAGCGTCAGCGTGCCGTCCTCGATCGCGTCGATCGCCGTGGTGCGCGTCTACTCGACGACCTGCGAGGCCAACCCCTGGCGGATGCGCCACCGCTTGCGCGCGGGCACGAGCACGAGCCGCCGGCCGCATAGCGACACACGTCCGCCAAGTTCGACGTCAGCGCGACCCGGCGCGACGTCCCTTCGTGCGACCGCTCCGGTTCGGGATCGTGCGCACGACGCCGAGCTCGTGGAACACGCGGGTTCCGGCTGTCGTGCGGTGCACGGGAATGCCGAGGAATGGGCCGAGCGACACCCACAGGACCAGCGCTTCGTCCTCCGGCACGCCCGCGCTGCGGTGCCCCGCGAGGCGGACGCAGTGGTCGAAGCGGGCCCCGGCGTCTCCGTCGAAGATCAGGTACCTCTCTTCGGGGGCGCCGGGTTGCGCGGGATCGATCGTCTCGACGAACGCGTCGGTCTTCCCGCCGACGGACTCGGAGTAGCCGACGAGGTAGGTGCTCCCCATCCACGCGACCGACGGGTCGCCCTCGGCTTCTCCGACATCGTCCTCGACGACTCGCTCCGGGCCGACGGTGACGGAACCGCTCGCGGAGTCGAAGGTCACCTCGCGGCACAGCGTGGACTCGTCGTAGCCGGGGCTGCGCACGTACGCGACGCAGAAGCTCGTCCCGTCGCCGTCGACGTCCGGATTGCCGAGCGGCTTCGCGTCCGCTGCGATCTGGAACTCGCTCACGACGACGTTCGCGTCGCTGTCGACGATCGCACCCCAGATCGTCTCGTCGTCGAAGAACGCGTCGCGCGCCCACACGACGAGGTAGAACCCGCTGTCGCCGCAGGTGCGTGAGATCGCGACGTCACGGTCGGACTTGCTCGACGTGGCCGTGGTGATCTGGCGCGGCGGATCGGCCACCATGCTGACGGCGTCGACGTGCACGGCGAAGATCGCGCCGGCCGCGCGCGCGGACGCCAAGACACAGCCGGTCTCCGTCGCGCGCGAGTCGCCCCCGACGTCGATCGACGCGACCAAGGTGACCATCGGGACGGGCGTCGACGCTTGACCGAACTCGTCGACGAAAGACACCAACCCGTCCGCGTAGTTCCCGACGATCCCGCTGACCTGGGCGACGACGAAGCGTCGCGCTCCCTCGACCGCCCCCACTTGCGGGCGTTCGAAGGTGGACACACCGGGAACGGAGGTGACGAACGAGGTCACGGGACCCGACGTCGTACCGTCCGCGGCGAGGGCGCGACCGGAGATATAGCTCGCGTACTGGCCCGGGATCTGGCTCTGCCACACGGCGTAGTACGCGTCCGTCGCGCCGAGGTACGCGACGTCGGCCATCCGCGGCCCGGTCTTGTACTCGTCGTACCCGTACCTCGCGATCGGGTGGCTGTTCCCCGACCAGGCTCCGACCCGCTCGACCTCCAGAATCTGCTGCGGTCGGGCGTGAACCGGGACGTGCAGGATGGCGAGGGCTGCGGCGCAAGCGAGCGAGCGAAGGGACATCGTCGACTCCGTTTCCCGGGGTTGAGGGCGAGCGCGTTCAGCATAGCACCGCGGCGCTCGTCCTTGGGCCCGAGCGTCGGCAGCCAGGCGTCGGTCCGCCGCCGGGGACCGCGTAGAATGCCCCCATGTCCCTCGCCCCCTTCCACCCCACCCTGCGCGCGTGGTTCGCCGAGACGCTCGGGCCGCCGACGGGCGCGCAGCGGCGCGGGTGGCCGGAGATCCGCGCCGGGAAGCACACGCTGATCGCGGCGCCGACGGGGTCGGGCAAGACGCTCGCGGCGTTCTTCTCGGCGATCGATGCGCTCGTGCGTGAGGGCAGCGAGAACGGAGCGCTGCCGGACGAGACGCGCGTGCTCTACGTCTCGCCGCTCAAAGCGCTCGGCAACGACGTGCAGAAGAACTTGCTCGGGCCGTTGCGCGAGTTGCGCGAGCGCGACGCTTCGATCCCCGAGGTGCGCGTGTTCGTGCGCAGCGGGGACACGACGTCGAGCCAGCGCGAGTCGATGCGCAAGCGGCCGCCGCACATCGTCGTCACGACGCCCGAGAGCCTCTACATCCTGCTCACCAGCGACGGCGGGCGGAACATGCTGCGCACCGTGCGCACGGTGATCGTCGACGAGATCCACGCCGTGCTCGGGTCGAAGCGCGGGTCGCACCTGGCGCTGTCGCTCGAGCGACTCGACGCGCTCGTGGCCGGCGAACCCACGAACACGCACACGCTGCAGCGCATCGGGTTGTCCGCGACGCAGAAGCCGATCGAGTCCGTGGCCGACTTTCTCGTCGGCGCCGGGCGCGAGTGCGCGCTCGTCGACGAGGGGCACCTGAGGCGCATGGATCTCGAGGTCGAGCTGCCGCCGTCGCCGCTCGACGCGGTCTGCTCGCACGAGACCTGGGGCGAGATCTACGCGCGCGTCGCCGAGCTCATCTGCGAGCACCGCTCGACGCTCGTCTTCGTCGGCACGCGCAAGATGTCCGAGCGCATCGCCGCCGAGCTGACCAAGCTCTTCGGGCCCGAGCGCATCGCGTGCCACCACTCGAGTCTGTCGAAGGAGCGCCGGCTCGACGCCGAGCAGCGGCTCAAGGCGGGCGAGCTCGACGCGCTGGTCGCGACCGCGTCGCTCGAGCTCGGCATCGACATCGGCGACATCGACCTCGTGATCCAGATCGGCTCGACGCGCTCGATCGCGACGCTGATCCAGCGCGTCGGTCGCGCGGGGCACGGGGTCGGGCGGCTTCCCAAAGGACGGCTGTTCCCGCTCACCGAGGACGAGCTGGTCGAGGCGGCGGCGCTGCTCGGCGCGATCGGACGCGGCGTGCTGGACAGGACGCCGCAGCCCGCGGCGCCGCTCGACATCCTCGCGCAGCAAATCGTCGCCGCGTGCGTGCCCGAGACGTGGAGCGAGGACGAGCTCTTCGCGCGCCTGCGCCGCGCTTGGCCGTACCGCGCGCTCCCCCGCGAAGACTTCGACGCCGTCGTCGCGCTGCACGTGACGAGCGAATCCGGCGGACGCAGCGCGCTCCTGCACCGCGACGGCGTCGGCGGCAAGCTGCGCGCGACACGGCGCGCGCGCATGACCGCGATCACGTCCGGCGGCGCGATCCCCGACTCGACGCAGTACCGCGTCATCGTCGAGCCCGAGGGCACCTTCGTCGGCACGCTCGACGAGGACTTCGCGATCGAGGCCAGCGGCGGGGACATCGTGCAGCTCGGCAACGCGTCGTGGCGCATCCTCAAGGTCGACCCGGGTGTGGTGCGCGTCGCCGACGCGAAGGGCGCGCCGCCGTCGCTTCCGTTCTGGGTCGGCGAGGCGCCGGCGCGCACGCGCGAGCTGTCGGCGTTCATTGGGACGGTGCGAGAGGTCGGCGCGAGCGAGGACGGGCGCGACGCGCTGATGCGTGCCACCGGCTTCTCGCGCGACGCGGCCGACGCGCTCGTCCCCTATCTGACGGAGGGGGCGCGCGCGCTCGGCGCCGTGCCGTCGACCACGTGCATCGTGCTCGAACGCTTCTTCGACGAGTCGGGCGGGATGCAGCTGGTCGTGCACGCGCCTTTCGGGGGCCGCATCAACCGCGCCTACGGGCTCGCGCTGCGCAAGCGCTTTTGCCGCAGCTTCGGCTTCGAACTGCAGGCCGCGGCGAACGAAGAGGCGATCGTCATCTCGCTCGGGCCGCAGCACAGCTTCCCGCTCGAGGACGTGTTCGACTACCTGCATCCCGATTCGGTGCAAGACGTGCTCGAGCAGGCCGTGCTGCCGACGCCGATGTTCACCGCGCGCTGGCGCTGGAACGTGACGCGTTCGCTCGTCGTGCAGCGCATGCGCAGCGGCAAGCGCACGCCCGCGCCGCTCCTGCGCATGCGCGCGGACGACGAGCTGGTGAAGGCCTTCCCCGACGTCGTCGCGTGCGGCGAGACGCTGCCGCCGGGCGACCTCGAGATTCCGAAGAGCCATCCGCTCGTGCGCCAGACGCTCGAGGACTGTCTGCACGAGGCGATGGACGCAGGCGGGCTGGTCGAGCTGCTGACCGGCCTGCGCGACGGGAGCATCCGGCGCGTCGCGATCGACACGCCCGAGCCGTCGCCGTTCGCGCGCTCGATCCTGTCCGCGCGGCCGTACGCGTTCCTCGACGACGCGCCGCTCGAGGAGCGTCGCACGCAAGCCGTGCTCTCGCGACGCGTGATCGACAACCGCACGGCGCAGACGATCGGGCGCCTCGATCCGGCGGCGGTCGCGCTCGTTCGTGAACAAGCTTGGCCCGATCCGCGCGATGCGGAGGAGTTGCACGAGGCGCTGACGTGGATGGGGTTCGTGTGGGAGCGCGAGGCGCGCGCGGCCGACGGTTGGAGCGCGTGGCTCGCGGACCTCGCGCAGGCGGGGCGCGTCGCACGCGAGGGTGAGCGCTGGTTCGCGACCGAGGTCCTCGGTCCGCCGCGCGACGAGGTCGCGGTGCTGCGCGGGCGCCTGGAAGCGCTCGGGCCGATCGTCGCGGGCGGACACGGCGCCGAGCACACGGACGATCCCGCGCTCTTCGAGCTCGAGCGGCGGGGCAACGTGCTCCGCATCCAGCTCGACGGCAAGGACGCGTGGTGCGACCGGCGCCTGCTCGCGCGCATCCAACGCCTCACGCTCGAGACGCTGCGGCGCGAGATCGAACCCGTGTCGACGGCGGACTTCCTGCGCTTCCTCGGCGTGTGGCAACACGTCGACGACGAGGCGCGGCTCGACGGCACGCACGGCACGCTCGACGTGATCAAGAAGCTGGCGGGCTTCGAGGCGCCGGCGGCGGCGTGGGAGCCGAGCCTGATCGCGCCGCGCGTCGCGGGGTACCGGCCGGAGTGGCTCGACCAGCTCGCGTTCACGGGGCGCTTCGCGTGGGGTCGGTTCTTCGGCAGCAGCAAGGCGGCGCTGCGCGCGACGCCGATCACGTTCGTGCCGCGCGAGGACCTCGACCGGTGGCTCGCGCTCACCGCGCCCGTCGCGCTCGACCAACTGTCGTGGCAGGCGCAGCGCATCCACGACGAGCTCGAGACGCGTGGCGCGTTGTTCACCGACGACCTGTTGCGCTCGGGCTCGATCCTGTCGAGCGATGTGGAGCGCGGGCTCGAGGAGCTGATCTCGCTCGGGCTCGTCACCGCCGACTCGTTCGTGTCCGTGCGCCAGCTCCTGCGTCCCGCGTCGCGCCGCCGCGCGCCCGTTTCGACCGGCGGGCGGTGGAGCCTGCTGAGCCGGCCGCGGGGCGAGGACGCTTCGGGCCACACGCCGAGCGAGGAGGCGAGCGAGTTCATCGCGCGCCGGTTGCTCGCGCGCTACGGCGTCGTCTTCCGCGCCATCCTCGAGCGCGAGCGCCAACCGATCGCGTGGCGCCACCTCGCGCGCGCGTGCCGCATGCTC
>JAJDEV010000234.1 GCA_029259605.1 Planctomycetota bacterium
TCGCGTGTTGCGAGCCGCAGGCGCTACCGATTGACGCGCGGGGCTTCGCCCCGCTGCACGGCATGCGCCGCTTCGCGGCGCGCCGTGCAGGGACTGCGCGCAACCCGCCGGTCGCACTCCGGTGACAAGTCCCCGAACGCCCCATCGGCCGTTCCGGAAACCGTCGCGGCTGCCGTGCAAACCCCTGGTCCGTTGCGTAACGCAGCACGCGAGCGAAGCGAGCCTGTGCTGCAGCAGCGCGAAGCGCTGCGCGTGAATCGATAGAGAACGCCCACAACTCCCCGCGACTCGAGTCCGCCCCCGGCACGCGAGCGAAGCGAGCCCGTGCCGCAGCAAGGGCGAAGCCCTGCGCGTGAATCGATAGAGAACGCCCACAACTCCCCGCGACTCCAGTTCGCCCACCGCACGCGAGCGAAGCGAGCCTGTGCCGCAGCAGGGCGAAGCCCTGCGCGTGAATTCCGTAAGGAACGCCCACAACTCCCCGCGACTGCGAGCCCGTGCCGCGCGGCGACGCCCCTTGCGCGCGCCTATCGCTCCTCGGTCCGCCGGAGCCTCGCCCGGACTTCGTCGGCCGACGTGCTGTGCGGGTCGAGTTCCAAGTACGCGTGCCAGTGCTCGCGCGCCTCGGCGGTGCGCCCGAGCGCAGCCAGCGTCTCCGCCAGGTTGTAGTGCGCGTCGGGGTAATCGGGTTCGAACGCGAGTGCTTGCTCGAACGCGTCGAGCGCCTCGTCGCCGCGCTCGAGCGCGCTCAGTGCGTTGCCGAGGTTGTTCCACGCTTCGACGTACTCGGCGTCGATCTCGGTCGCTAGGGCGAAGCACTGAGCGGCTTCGTCGTGGCGTTCGAGGCCATACATCAAGTTGCCGAGGTTGAAGGCGAGTTCGGCGCGCGGGCTGCCGAACTCGAGGGCGCGTGCGTAGGCGAGGGTCGCTTCCTCGGGGCGGTCCTGCTCCTCGAGGTGGAGGCCGCGGCGGAACCACAGCTCGGCGTTGCCTGTGCGTTCGGCGTCGAGGCTCGCGTCGGCGTCGACGTCCGCGTCGAAGTCGAGGCGCAGTTGGCCGCTCGTCTCGGCCAGGGAACCTTCGCTCGTGCGCACGAACAGAGTGCGCTCCTGTTCGAGCGTTTCGAGCTGCGCGAGCGAGGCCGACGTCGTGGTGCACCAGCCTTCGAGTTCGAGCAGGCTCTTGCGGATGCGTTGCGGCTTGACGCCGCTCGCGCGTAGGCGCGAGAGCGCCTTGGCGCCCGCCACTTGCGCGAAGTCGAAGAACGCGAGGCGGCGCACGACGCGCACCGGGCGGACCAGCTCGCTGCGCACCCAGCTGCGCAGCTCGCGCGGCGAGACGTCGAGGATGCGCGCCAGTTGTGCGGTCGTGTAGAGGCGCTCGAGGTCGCCCTTGCGCTCGTCGAGGCCGATGCGCGCGAGGAACCCGGCCTCGTCGATGATCTCGAGCGGCGCGCCGGCGTCGCGCAGGCGCCGCGCCTCGCGCAGGTGCTTGGTCGGCAGCCCGTCGTCGCCGAGCGGCGGCCCGCCTTGGCCGATGACGAGCCAGCGTGTCGTTTCGCTCGGCGCCGCGGCGTACGTTCCGCCCGCGGCTTCGATGCGCGCGATGGCTTCGTCGCGGCGCATCGAAGCGAGGCGGCCGGTGACCGCGAGCTCGATGCCGTCGAGGAGGAGGGTGGGGTTGGCGTCCGTCGCGACCATGGCGGTTGCGAACGCACCCGTGCGGTCGTCGCGCTCGGACGCGGCGGTCATCGAACGAGATCGACGAAGACCGGTGCGCGCAGGCCGTGCTCGGTGCGTTCGAGGTAGCTTACGGTGCAGTAGAGACCGGGCTCAAGCCAGGACGCTTCCATTCCGCAGTCGATCAGGGGCTCGTCGCGCGGCTTCGCGGCGAGGCGAATCTTCGCGCGCGCTTCGTTCGTCAGCCCGCTGCCCACGCGGCCGACGCACACCAGCTCGCCCTCGATCTCCGCGCCGATGACGAGGCTGCGCAGCTCGCCCTGTTCCTCGATCGTGCCGAGGATGAGGCACGGCATCGTCGTGCGCGGCTTCAGCTTGATCCACGCGTCGCTGCGCCGGCCCGTGC
The DNA here is from genome assembly GCA_029259605.1 of Planctomycetota bacterium. Taxonomy (GTDB): domain Bacteria; phylum Planctomycetota; class UBA1135; order UBA1135; genus OFTM281. Next base: position 2,086 of record JAJDEV010000234.1, read on the forward strand.
GGTAGGGGCTGTCGAGGCGCTTGGCCATCACGCCCTCGAGCTCGCGCTTCTTCACTTCCTCGAAGAACGCGACGCCCGGGCCGACGACGCCGTCGGACACGACCAGGCGCGGGTCGTCGCAGGACGCGGTCGCAGCGCGCAGGAGTTCGATGCGTTCGGAGAGCGGCACCTTCATCACCGACTTGCCGCCGCGGTACAGGATGTCGAAGGCGACGTAGGAGACCGGCACCTCGTGCGCGAGCGTCGCCGCGCGGCGCGACCTCGCGAACGTGCGCCGCATGCCGTGGTAGAAGTCGGGCCGCCCGTCCTTCATCGCCACGACCTCGCCGTCGAGCACCAGGCCGGACTCGAGCGACGCCAGGAACGCGAGCTCCGGGTAGCGCGGCACGAGGTCGGACTTGCTACGGCCGCGCAGGCGCAGCTCGCCGCCCTCGACGAACGCCAGGCCGCGGATGCCGTCCCACTTGATCTCGAAGACGTGCTCGTCGGAGTCGAACGGCTCGCGCCCGAGCTTCGCGAGCATCGGCGCGACGAACTCCGGGAGTGCCACGGCTCAGCCGGTCTTGCGCTTGCGCGTGGCCTTCTTGGCGGTCTTCTTCTTGGCCGCCTTCGACGCCGACTTGACGGACGGCGCCATCTTGCGCGCGCCGGCCTCGGCCACGCTCTTCTTGAGCGCGTCCATCAGGTTCAGGATCTTCGGTTCCTCGAGGTCGGGCGCCTGCACGATCTCCTCGCCGTCGATCTTCAGCTTGATCAGCTTCGACAGGTTCTCGACGTACTTGTCCTTGTAGGTGTCGAAGTCGAACTCCTGGATCATCGACGCGCCGATGAGCGTGTTCGCGAGGTTGACCTCTTCCTTGGTGAGCGGGTCCTTCTCGGCCTCGAGCTCCGACTTGAACTCGTCGATCTTCTTGACCTTCTTGGCGTAGTGCAGGACGGACAGGACGAGCATGCCGTCGGTCGGGCGCACCATGACGAGCTGCTCGCGACCGGAGATCACGATCTGCGCGATCGCGACCACGCCACCGTCCTCCATCCCCTTCATCAGGAGCGCGTACGGCCGGTTGCCGGCGACGCCGTCGGGGAGCAGGAAGTACGTGCGGCCGGCGAGGTAGCGCGCGTCGATCTCGTCGGGCGAGACGAAGCCGTCGATGTGGATGGCCTTGTCCGACTCGGTGCGCAGCTTGGAGATCTCGTCCGTGTCCACGATGACGTAGTTGTCCTTCGTGTACTCGTAGCCGCTGATGATCTGGTCGCTCTTGAGCTCACCGTGCTCGGGGCAGACCTTCTTGTAGCGGACGCGGGCGTGGCACTCTTCGTGGAGTTGGTTGAGTCGGATCTCCTCGGACGTCGCGTTGGCGGTGAACGCCTTCACGGGAACCGAGACGAGACTGAGCTTCAGGAAGCCTTTCCAGCTGGTACGAGCGGCCATGGGGACCTCCGGGGGAGGGGGATCACTTTCGACGAAAAGGGCGCGGATCCTAAGCCTAGCACCGTGCGGCGAGCCAGGGGGTGCGCGGTGGGGACCGGCGCGCCGTCCGCCCTGAACGGTCGCGACGCGCGGCTTCGCGCCCGTCCGCCGTCGCGCGAACGGCGCGCAACGACGCGCAATCGCGCGCGTGCGCGGCGTCGTCGGCGCTTTTTCCCTGGAAACGCGGCTGCGGCGCGTCCGCGGCGCCCACCTCGACCCCTCAGCCGCTACGATGCGGCTTCGTAACCCCTGCCTCCCACCCCTGCACGAGAGCACACCCATGAAGCACGCGAGAGCGTTGCGCGCGTCGTTCGCCCTTTGCGCCGGACTCCTGGTTTCGAGCCTGGCCACCGCCCAGACCGCGACGCCGTCGTCCATGACGGCGTCCCTTTCGCTCGACTCCGGTTGGGTCGCGAACAAGGGCGCCGAACCCGAGACCGTGTCGGTCCTGCACGTCTTCGAGCGCGACACGCCGTGGATGCGGCTCTTCTTCTCGGAGGTCACGCTGTCCGGTGACGTCGAGGCGGGGACCGGCTCCGTGCTGCGGCTGACGTCGCTGTTGGACGGTGCGGTCCAGCTGCTCGACGCGAAGACCGTGCTCGAGTGGCACAACTCCTCGGCGTACTTCAACGGCGACCTGGTCCAGATCGAGATCATCGCGCACCCCGGCACGGGGCCGAACCGCGTCGTGCTCGACCGCGCCGTCGTCGGGTTCACGCCCGCGGGCGAGGACACGATCTGCGGCAACACGGACGACCGTGTGCTGTCGAACGATCCGCGCTCGGCGCGGCTGCTCCCGATCGGGTGCACGGGCTTCATGATCGACGACAACTGCGGCTGCTTCTTGACCGCCGGGCACTGCTCGAGCGGATCCAACGTCGTCGAGTTCAACGTGCCGCTCTCGAACGCGAACACGTCGCTGAACCACCCGTCGCCGTCGGATCAGTACTCGGTCGACGGCTCGTCCAAGCAAGCCACGAACGGCGGGCAGGGCAACGACTGGGGCTACTTCGGCGTGTTCCCGAACTCGACCACCGGGCTCACACCCAAGCAGGCGCAGGGCAGCGTGTACACGTTCGCGAGTCCGCCGCCGACCTGGTCGGCCGGACTCGAAGTGCGCATCACGGGCTACGGCGTCGACAGCGGCAACCGCAACCAAGTGCAGCAGACGCACAAGGGGCCGTGGGTGCAGTACACCGGCGGCACGACGTTGCGGTACGCGACGGACACGCAGGGCGGGAACTCCGGCTCGGCGGTGATCCAGGAGCAAGCCGGCGTCGTCATGGGGATCCACACGCACGGCGGTTGTTCGTCGAGCGGCGGATCGAACGCGGGAACGTCGAGCTCGCACGCGAACCTCGTGAACGCGCTCGCGAACCCGAAGGGTGTGTGCAACAAGCCCGCGCCGCCGACCTGCTCGACCGAGCCCACCACGACCGTGCGCAACGGCAGCGGCGTCAACCCGGTGTGTCTGACGAACATCTCGCCGCCGATCCTCGGCAAGACGTGGCAGTACCAGGTCGATCCGAGCGCCGTCGCCGGCGGCCAGTTCAGCGTCGTGCGCGCGCACGTCGGCACGGCGAGCGGGAGCATCGGTCCGCTCGGTGAGCTGCTGCTCAACTTCTCGTCGCGCCACCTCTTCGCGACGGTGCGCACGGGCGCGTCCGCGCACCTGCACTCGATCCAGATCCCGAACTCGCTCGAGCTCGCGGGCTTCACCGCGTCGATGCAGGCCGGGATCGGAGCGAGCGCCGACATCACGCAGCTCTGCAACGCGATCGACTTCACGGTCGGCTGCGAGTAGCGGCGTCCGGGACTCCCACGCGGCCGAGGCCCGAGCGCTGGCTCGGGTCTCGGCCGTTTTCGTGCGACGAGCGCCGCACGCGCGACGCGGACCGGGCATGCTTCGGTGTCGTCCGTGCGCCCGCGCTCCCGCGGCCACGTGACGGAAAGCGTTTCCCGCTTCCCGAGGACTCCGTGCACCGACTCTCGCTCGCTCTATCTCTCGTTTCGGCAGGGCTCGCGCTCGCTCCCGCCGCCCACGCCCAGGCCGGTGAGGGCGCGACCGACGAAGTCGTGCTCCAGATCGACACCGGACTCGTCCGCGGACACGGCGTGCGGCGCGGCTCGATCGACGTCCCGTCGACCGCGTTCCACCTCTATGCGGAGGGTGCCGTTTGGATGCGCGTGTTCTTCGGCGACGTCGAGCTCGGTGGCGGAGCGCGTCTGCGGCTCACGTCGCTCGCCGACGGCGGCGTGCAAACGCTCGACGCGGCGTCGATCGTCGAGTGGGGGAATACGAGCGCCTACTTCAACGGCGACGTCGTCCTGGTCGAGCTGCTCGAGGGTTCCGAGGCCGGCACGAGCCGCGTGCGCGTCGACCGCGTGCGCTACGGCATCGAGTCGTTCACGCTGTTCTCGATCTGCGGAACGGACGACCGCCTCGCGACCACCGACCCGAGCATCGCGCGCCTGCTGCCGATCGGCTGCACGGGCTTTCTCATCGACGATGCGAACGGTGGCCTGCTGACGGCGGGGCACTGCATGGGGAGCGTGCAGATCGCCGAGTTCAACGTCCCGCCGTCGAACGAGAACGGGACGATCAATCATCCGTCGCCGACCGATCAGTACGTCGTCGACGCGGCCTCGGTGCAGTCGAACGGCGGGCAGGGCATCGGCGACGACTGGGCCTACTTCGGCGTGCAGCGCAACGGCGACACGGGGCTCACGGTGCGCGAGGTCCAGGGGCCCGGGTTCCAGTTCCGCCCGCCGCCGACGTGGACTCCGGGCGTCGACGTGCGCATCACGGGCTTCGGCATCGACGCGGGTCCGCCGAACCAGGTGCTGCAAACGAGCGTCGGCGAATGGTTGCCGTACGCCGGCGAGCCCGAGCTGCAGTACGGCGCGGACACCATGGGCGGCAACTCCGGCGGTCCGGTCCAGCTCGACGGAACGCGGGTCGTGATGGGGATCCACACGCACGGCGGCTGCGCGCTGCCGACCTTCGGGAACAAGGGCACGACCTGGGACAACCCGGGCTTGCAAGCGGCGCTCGCGAATCCGCTCGGCGTGCTCGCGGCGCCCGGCGTGCGACCGGGCGCGGGCGTGCGCAACGGACTGGGTGCCAATCCGTGGGCGCTGTCGAGCGTGACGAACCCGGTGCTCGGGAGGAACTGGAGCTTTCGTACGGACGCCTCCGGACATCCGGGCGCGACGCACGTCGTCAGCGTCGCGAGCGTCGGCGGCGCCGAGGGCAAGGTCGTGTCGATGGGCGAGCTGCTCGTCGATCTCGGCACGCCGCTCGTGTTCCAGACCGTGATCGCGAGCTCGGGTGCGCTCGACACGCAGACGCTCGCGATCCCGAACGACACGATCCTCGCCGGCGTCACGTGCACCGTGCAGTCCGCGTTCGTCGGCGGCGCCGGTCCCGAGCTGACGAACGCGCTCGACCTGCTCGTCGGCTGCCACCCGGACACCTGTCCGTAGCGGCTACTCGGCCAGCCCGACGGCGCGTCGGTCGCGGCCGGCGTAGATCGCGCGAAAGCGCTCCTCGTCGAGCGTCCCGTCGGGGCGGATCAGGAGCGCCGCGCGCTGCGCGGGCGTCGACGTCAGCCCGCTCGCGCGCCACGCCGCGACGACCCGCTCGCGCACGACGTTGCGCTGCGCCTCGAGCTCGTCCGTGAACTCGAGCGCGAACGACCCGTAGCCCGCGTGCTCGCGCAACGACCGCACGGCGATCCAACGCACGGCGTCGTACGGATCCATCGCGAGCGTGCCGAGGTAGGGCAGCATCCAGCCGGTACCGGAGACGTCGCGCGCCGGCTTCCAACCCATGCTGTCCGCCGCGAGCGCGCGCAGCCCGGCGTCGCCGGCGAGCGCGTCGAGGAGGACGGCCGACACCTCTTCGCGCACCGGATCGAGCGCGGGGCGCTCGGCGTCGTACCACTCGGCGAGCCGGTTGGCCGTCCAACCGAGCGAGCGATCGAGGTGGCACAGGTTGCACGCGTTCGGTCGCCCGCTCTCGAGCGACGTGCGCGCGCTCGGACTCGAGATCGTGTGGCTGCGGATCGCCTTCGTCAGCCCGTACGTCGTGCGCGGCATGTGGCAGTTCAGGCAGTCGCTGCCGGACGACGCCTGCGCGTGGTGAGTGTGCGCGGCGACGCGTTCCGCGTCGGCGAACGACGTGTGGCAGGCGATGCACGCCGCGGCGCCGAAACGATCGGGAGCGAGCTGGTCCGCGGCCCAATCGGGTGCGTCGTCGGCGTGCATCGAGTGGCACGAGAGGCAGCCGAGCTCGCCGCGCTGGAAGCACGGGCTGTCGACCAGCCCGTTGTACTCGCGCCCCGAGACGCGCACCTCGCCGTCCGGCCAGAAGCGATCGATGAGGAAGTTCGGGTGGCGGTCGATGTAGGCGCGCAGCTCGGCCGAGTTCGCCTCGTACACGCCGCGCACGAGCGTTCGCGTCCGCGCGAGCTCGTCCCCCGGTCGATACGCGAAGCCTTCGCGGCGCCAGCGCTCACGCGCTTCGTTCGTCGCGAGCGGTTGGATCGAATGGCACTGCCCGCAGATCTCGGACGAGCGCGTGTGGGGGAGCAGCTCGGGGTGCGTGATGAGCTCGTCGCGGTCGGATGCGGAGCCGCTCGGGTCGTCGCGCTCGCGCTCGTGCAGCTCGACGTGACGCGCGCCGGGCCCGTGGCACGCCTCGCACGAGATCCCGAACTCGACGACCTCGGTCGCGCCGCCGTCGACCTCGGACGTGCCGTTCGTCGCGTGACACTTGATGCAGGTCGCGCGCCAACGCCCGGTCTCCTCGAACACGTCCGGCGTGGGCGGGAACAGGAACATCGACACGCGCGGCACCCAACGCCGCTCGCCCAAGTGCCACACGAGCGGCAGCTGCCCCATGCCTTCGGAGCGCTCGCCGGGCGTCGCGCTCGCCTCGGCCGCGAGCCAGTAGATCTGATAGTGGTGCGAGCCGGTGACGAGCGCGATCTCGGTGCGCGCGCTGCGGTCGCCGGTCGCCACGTGCACCGGCGTGACGAAGTGCGCGTCCCCGTCGGCCTCGAGCTCCCAGCGCCAACCCTTGTACGTCGGCGTGGAACCGACGAACGGCGCGCGGATCGACGCGCTCGACGCCACCTGCGTCATCGTCCGGTGGTACGAGCCCTTCCACGACGCGTGATTCGACAGGTGACAGGCGCGGCAGGTCTGGGCGCCGACGTAGCCCTCGGTCGCGACCGCGGCCGGTCGCCCGCGATCGTCCTGTCGGGTGTCCGAGTCGACCGCGGCGGCGCAGACGAGCACTCCGGTGCCCAGGGTGGCGAGCGCGGCGAGGCTTTTGAGCGTGCGCATTCGACCCAGCGTAGCCGTGCGGGGGCTACGCGACGAGCGCGGGCTGCTACCGTACGCGGGCCATGCACGGCCTGCCCTTCACCGCCCCCGCGCTCCTCGCTCCGATGGAGGGCGTCACCGAGGCCTGCTTTCGCGACCTCGTGCTCGACCGCAATCCGCCCGATGCGCTCGGCGGAGCGTTCACGGAGTTTGCGCGCGTCAGCCAGCAGCCGTTGCCGGAGCGCGTGCTCGTGCGCCACCTCGGTCCGCGCCGTCACGCGGCGCCCGTCGGTTTGCAGATCATGGGCGCGAGCGCGGAGGCGGTCGCCGCGACGGCGCGGCGCGCGGAGCTCGCGGGCGCGCCGCTCGTCGACCTGAACTTCGGGTGTCCGGCGAAGGGCGCCCTGCGCGGCTGCGCCGGTTCCGCGCTGCTCGACGATCCGCCGAAGGTCGAAGCGCTCGTACGCGCGTGCGTCGACGCCGTCGAGCGCGTGCCCGTGACGGCGAAGATCCGCGCGGGCGGCGACGACGACACGCGGCTCGAGGAGATCGCGAGCGCGGTGGAAGCGGGCGGTGCGCGCCTCCTCACCGTGCACTGCCGCACGCGGCGCGAGGCGTACCGCGACACGGCCGACTGGGAGCGCCTGCGCCGTGCCGTTCGAACCGTCTCGATTCCGGTGTGCGGCAACGGCGGCGTCGAGGCGCACGCGGACCTCGCCGCGTTGCGCGCCGAGACCGGTTGCGCCTTGGTCATGGTCGGCCGCGCGGCGATGGCCGATCCGTGGATCTTCTCCGGGCGCGTGGTCGAGCGCGCGGAGGCGGCGCGCTTCCTCAGCGAGTACGCCGCCGCGTTGCGCGCGGACGGCGCGACGCCGCACAAGCAAGCGGGCAGGCTGAAGCAGCTGATTCGCGTGTGGCGCGCGGGCGGGCTCGTCGAGGACGAGCGCGAAGAGCTGCTGCGCGAACGCGACGATCGGCGCTTGCTCGACTGGGTCGAGCGCGAGGCGAACGCGTCCCAACTTGGACCGCACGCGGCGACTCGCTAGGCTCGCCCGCCAACCGCCCGTTGCACCCCGCACCCATCCGATGACCGACGAGAACGAGATCGACTACGGACCCCTGACCGCGCTCCTCGGAACCTGGACGGGCGACACCGGCCTGGACATCTCGCCCGAGCCCGAGCCCGGCGGCGTCGAGGAGAGCCCGTACTACGAGACGATCGTGTACGAAGCGGCGGGCGACGTCGACAACGCCGAGACGCAGAACCTGCGCATCGTGCGCTACCACCAGGAGGTGCGGCGCAAGTCGAACGACGAGGTCTTCCACGACCAGGTCGGCTACTGGCTGTGGGACGCCGACGCGCGGGCGGTCATGCACTCGCTCGTGATCCCCCGCGGCGTCGCGGTCGTCATGGGGGGCGAGTTCGCGCCGAGCGGCGCGGGCTTCCGCTTCCAGATGCGGGCGAAGGCGGGCGACCCGGACTGGGGCATCGTCGAGTCCCCGTTCATGCGGGACAACGCGCGCACCGTGTCCTTCGTGCTCGAGCTGACGGTGGACGGGGACGACCTCTTCTACTCCCAGGCGAGCTCGCTCGAGATCTACGGACGCAGCTTCGAGCACACCGACGTGAGCACGCTCAGGCGCGTCCGCGGCTGACGCGGTCGCTCCGCAACTCCGGAAACGAGTAGGCTTTACGGCTGCTTTAAAGACCCGCGGTACCGTCCGCCTGGAGACGCGGCAGAGAACCCGCCGCAACATTCAAGCATGGCCAAGGAGACCATCCTCCTCATCGAGGACGATCCCGACATCGTGGAGCTGCTCCAGTACCGACTGGAGCGCGAAGGGTATCCGGTGATCACGGCGCGCGATGGCGAGCGGGGCGTGCAGACCGCCAAGCAGCGCAAGCCCGGTGTCATCCTGCTCGACCTGATGCTTCCGGGCGTCGACGGACTCGAGGTCTGCCGGCGCCTGAAGCAGGACGAGACGACGCGCGACATCCCGATCCTGATGGTGACCGCCAAGGGGGAGGAGAGCGACATCGTGACGGGGCTCGAACTCGGCGCCGACGACTACATCGCGAAGCCGTTCAGTCCGCGCGAGGTCATCGCGCGCGTACGCGCGGTCCTGCGCCGCGGAACGCAGCGCGAGAACGGCAAGCGCACGCGCATCGAGCTCGGCGACGTGGTCCTCGACAAGGAGCGTCACGAGGTCTCCGTCGCCGGCAGCGTAGTGCCGTTCACGTTGGCCGAGTTCCGCTTGCTCTGGACGCTCGCCGCGCAACCGGGCCGCGTCTACACGCGCGACGACCTCGTCGATCGCATCACCGGCGGCGACGCCGTGATCATCGACCGCAACGTGGACGTGCACGTCAGCTCGATTCGCAAGAAGCTCGGCAGCGACGTGAACCTGATCGGCACGGTGCGCGGCGTCGGTTACAAGTGCCTCGACTGACGTGTTTCGCTCCCGGTTCTTCTGGAAGCTCTACCTGTCGAGCGCCGCGCTCGTCCTGCTGACGGCGCTGGGCATCGGCGGGCTCGCGCTCGAGCAGACCGAGCGCGCGCTCCTGCGCGAGAAGGAGATCCGCCTGCGTCACCAGTGCGTCGCGATGGCGCCCGAGGCGGCGCGCTTCCTGCGCGGCGAGTTGGACGACGATCCGCTGGAGCTCGTGACGCGTCTCGCGGGCGACTCCGACACGCGCGTCACGTTCATCGGCGAGAACGGCAGCGTCGTCGCCGACACGCACGAGGATCCGCAGCGGATGAGCAATCACCTCGACCGCGCGGAGGTGCAGGAGGCCGCCGTCTCGGACTTCGGCGTCGCGACGCGGCGTAGCGCGACCGTGCACGAGCGGATGTTCTACATCGCCCACGTGCCCGCGCGGGAGGCCGGGCGTCCGGTCGGCTTCCTGCGCGTCTCGCTCTCGATCGCGGACATCGATCGCCAGCTCGGTGAGCTGCGCACGCGCCTGCTCGGCGTGGCCGCCGCCGGGCTCGGGCTCGCGCTCGTGCTCGGCGCCTTCCTGACGCACCGCCTGACGCGTCCGCTCGAGGAGATCGCGCGCGCCGCGCACGGCCTGCGCACCGGGAACTACAGCACGCGTCTCGCCGGTCTGCCGAACGACGAGATCGGAGTGCTCGGTGACGCGCTCAACCGCCTGGGCGTCGAGCTCACGCAACGCGTCGGCGAGCTGTCGGGTGAGGAGTCGCGTCTGCGCGCCATGCTCGCAGGAATGGTCGAGGGCGTCGTCGCCGTCGACGAGGAGGATCGCGTCGCGTTCTCGAACCTCGCCGCGCGCCGCCTGCTCGGGGCGAACGCCGACCTGAAGGGGCGCCGGCTCTGGGAGGCGGTGCGTATCGCCGAGCTCGACGCGCTCCTGCGCCAGGCCCGGGAGAACAGCGAGGCGGCGCGGCGCGAGCTCACGTTCGGCGCGCCCGACGGGCGCGAGGTCGTCCTGCGCGCCCAGGCCCACCGCTTCGAAGCCGACGGACAGATCGGGGTCGTCGTCGTGCTGCACGACATCACCGAACTGCGGCGCCTCGAACGCGTGCGTCGCGACTTCGTCGCCAACGTGTCGCACGAGCTCAAGACGCCGCTCACGTCGATCCGCGGCTACGTCGAGACGCTGCTCGACGGCGCGATCGACGATCAGGAGAACAACCGGCGCTTCCTCGACAAGGTGCAGGTCAACGTCCAGCGCCTGAACCACCTCGTCGCCGATCTGCTGTCGCTCGCGCGCGTCGAGGCGCAGGAGGACGGACTGCCGCTCGAGACGCTCGACCTCGTGCCGATCCTCGAGGGGGCGATCGCGCTGCACGAGAACGCGGCGACGAATCGTGGGCTCGAGCTGAGTTTCTCGGCCGACGCCACGTCGCTCTCCGTGACCGGCGATCGCGAGTCGCTCGTCCAGGTCGTCGACAACCTGCTCGACAACGCGATCCAGTACACGCCGGAGGGCGGGAACGTCCGCGTCCACGCAACCGCCGAGCCGGACGCCGTGTGCGTCGAGGTCAGCGATTCCGGCGTGGGGATCCCGGCCGAGGATCTCGAACGGATCTTCGAGCGCTTCTACCGCGTCGACAAGGCGCGCTCGCGCGCCGTCGGTGGAACGGGCCTCGGGCTCTCGATCGTCAAGCACCTCGTCGGCGCGATGCACGGCGAGGTCTCCGTGGAGAGCGAGATGGGGGTCGGCACGACGTTCCGCGTGCGGATCCCGGTGGGCTGAACGCGCGCGCCGACCGGCGTCTTTATGTGTTCTTCATGAAGCTCCAATCCGAGCTTCATCCCGCGCCTACATCCTCGCGGTCGTGGAAGGGCGTCACCGACGCGAATCCACGCAACCCAACACGCCCCGCGGACACGGGGCCCAAACCCGACAAGGCGCATGAACTCTCTTACGAAGTTTGGCCTCCAGGCGCTCCTCGCCACGACCGTCATCGGCGCGTCGAGCGCGCAAACCACCGAGGTTGACGAACTGCTTCGTCCCTACCAGCCGATCCAAGGTGTCTCCGGCAGCGTCACGAGCGTCGGATCCGACACGATGAACAACCTCATGGCCCTGTGGGCCGAGGGCTTCCGCAAGCACTACCCGAGCGTCCAGGTCGAGATCGAGGGCAAGGGGTCCTCGACCGCTCCGCCCGCGCTCATCGCCGGCAACTCGACGTTCGGACCGATGAGCCGCGCGATGAAGGCCGAGGAGATCGACGCGTTCAAGGAAGCCTTCGGCTACGAGCCGGTCTCGATCCCGACGAGCATCGACATGCTCGCCGTCTACGTCCACAAGGACAACCCGATCGCGAAGAAGGGGCTCACGCTGCAACAGGTCGACGCGATCTTCTCGAAGACGCGCAACGGCGGGAACGCGAAGGACATCACGACCTGGGGCGACGTCGGTCTCACCGGCGAGTGGGCGAGCAAGGAGATCAGCCTCTACGGCCGCAACTCCGCGTCCGGAACGTACGGCTACTTCAAGAAGCACGCGCTGTTCAAGGGCGACTACAAGGACTCGGTCAAGGAGCAACCGGGCAGCTCGTCCGTGGTGCAGGGCATCGCGAGCGACAAGTACGGCATCGGGTACTCGGGCATCGGCTACCGGACGGCCGACGTCGCCGCGGTTTCGCTCGCGGTCGAGAAGGGCGAGCCCTTCGTCGAGGCCATCGCGACCAACGCCTACACCGGCGACTACCCGCTCGCGCGCTTCCTCTACCTCTACGTCAACCACAAGCCTGACAGCACGCTCGAGCCGTTGCGCGCGGAGTTCCTGAAGTACGCGCTCAGCAGGAAGGGACAGGAGGACGTGGTCAAGGACGGCTACTTCCCGATCACCGCGGCCATCGCGAAGGAAGCGCTCGCCAAGGTCGGCGTGAAAACCGACTCGGTCGGGAACTGAGACGTTGACGGCAACCGCCAACGATCGGGGCGGCGACTCGGAAGGGTCGCCGTCCCGTACGTCCACCGGCAGCGAAGGCGCTGCCAAGCGCTCACGCCGCGGTCGTACGACCCGGCGCAGCGTGCTCGTGAAGGAACGCATCGCGCGCACCCTCATCACCGCGGGCGGCATCGGGACGATCCTCGCGGTCACGCTCATCTTCGTGTTCCTCGCCTGGGTCGTCTTTCCGCTCTTCGCGTCGCCGCACACGCTCGGGAGCGAGTCGGTCGAGGCCCTCGACGCGACGTCCGCGCCGTTCCGCTTCGATACGGACGAGGATCGCGTGCTGGCCTGGACGCTGCATCGCGACGGGGCGCTCGAGCTGGTCGCGCTGGAGTCCGGAGAGCGCATCGCGCTCACGCATCCGTTCGGTGAGACGGTGCCGGTGTCGGCTTCGTTCTCGACGGCCGGCGACGTCGCCGTGTTCGGCTTTGCCGACGGGACGATCCGCGTGGGAAACGTCGGCTTCGAGACCGAGATGCTCGACGAGGCGGTCGCCGCGCCGGAGCTGCACGCGCTCTCCACGGGCGAGGTCGCGACGCGCGGTGCCGGCGTCGTCGAACGCACGACGGCTGGCCAGCTGCGTCGAACGACGGTCGGCTTCGAGCTGGGCGAACCGCTCGACACGCAGAACCCGTCGCCGGTCATTTGCATCGATCACGCGGTCACGCCCTCCGGGTTGTCCATCGTGACGCTGCAGGAGAACGGCGCGCTGCGCGTCTCCCGCGAGCGCACGAAGAAGAACCTGATGACGGGCAAGGTCACGGTCTCGCTGCGCTCCGCGGAGCTCGCCGCGCCGATCGAAGGTGCGGCGCCGGAAGTGCCGCGCGGGATCCTGATCGACGGGCTCGGGCAGCACGTGTACGTCGTGTTCGCGGACGGCACGACCGAACACTGGAACCTGGCCGACTTCTCCGCGCCGCGGCTCTTCGAGCGCATCGACCTGATCGAGGATCCGGACGCGCGCCTGTCGGTTGTCGCCTTCGTCGGCGGTCGACGCACGCTCATCGTCGGCGACTCGAGCGGTCGCGTCGATTCCTGGTTCCCCGCGCGAGCCGCGGGCAGCGACGACGACGCGCTCCTGATCCGCGCGCAACGCTTCGAACCGGGCGACTCGCCCGCGATCCTCGTCGCCGCGTCGCCGCGCTCGCGCATGATCGCGGTGGCGTTCGCGTCGGGTTCGATCGCGCTCTATCAGGCGACTCTCGGCGAGCGCTTGCTCGAGATCGACGGCGACGAGCAGGCGGGCGCGCTGACCGTGGCGCCGCGCGAGGACGCGATCGTGGCGCGCACGTCGAGCCGCATCGCGAGCGTGGAGATCGACCTGAAGTACCCCGAGGCGGCCGTGAGCGCGCTCATCGCGCCGGTTTGGTACGAGGGCTATCCAGCGCCCACGCACGTGTGGCAATCGTCGAGCGCGAGCGACGACTTCGAGCCGAAGCTCGGACTGATGCCGCTCGTGTTCGGAACGCTGAAGGCGACGCTGTACTCGCTCCTGTTCGGCGCGCCGCTCGCGATCCTCGCGGCGATCTACACGAGCGAGTTCATGGCGCCGCGCCTGCGCGCGTCGGTGAAGTCGACCGTCGAGCTCATGGCGTCGCTGCCGAGCGTCGTGCTCGGCTTCATCGGCGCGCTCGTCATTGCGCCGTTCGTGCAGGACGTCTTGCCGTCGGTGCTGGCCATGTTCGTCACGGTGCCGTGCGTGACGCTGCTCGGCGCGTACGCGTGGCAGATGCTCCCGAACCACGTCGCCGTCCGGTGGGGAGGTTGGCAGCGCTTCATCGCGATCGCGCTCACGCTTCCTATCGGCGTCGTCGCCGGCGTGGTGCTCGGTCCGATCTTCGAGCGCGCCGTGTTCGACGGGGACGTCACGAACTGGCTCGGCGGGCAGAGCGGCAGCGCCTTCGGCGGGTGGTTCTTCTTGCTCCTGCCGCTCGCGGCGCTGGTCGTGGCGGTCGGAGTCGCGTTCGTGGTGACGCCGCGCCTGCGCTCGCGTTCCGGCCGTTGGGAGCGAGGAACCGTCGCGCGCTTCGAGGCGCTGAAGTTCGTGTGCGGCGGTGTCCTCGCCGTCGCGCTGGCCGCGCTGTGCGCGCTGCTGCTGCAGGCCGTGGGCATGGATCCGCGCGGCGGACTGGTCGACACGTACGTGCAGCGCAACGCGCTGATCGTCGGCTTCGTGATGGGCTTCGCGATCGTGCCCATCATCTACACGCTCGCGGAGGACTCGCTCTCCGAAGTACCGGTTGCCCTGCGCGAGGGATCTCTGGGCGCAGGCGCGACGAACTGGCAGACGACGCTGCGCATCGTGGTCCCGTTCGCGATGAGCGGCATTTTCTCCGCGCTCATGATCGGACTCGGGCGCGCGGTGGGTGAGACGATGATCGTGCTGATGGCCGCGGGCAACACGCCGATCATGGAATGGAACGCGTTCAGTGGCTTCCGCACGCTGTCCGCGAACATCGCCGTCGAGCTGCCGGAAGCGGTCGTCGGCAGCGGCCACTACCGCACGTTGTTCCTCGCCGCGCTCGTGCTCTTCTCGATGACGTTCGTGCTGAACACCTTCGCCGAGTTCGTCCGGCGTCACTTCCGCCGCCGTTTCTCCGGGCTATGAGCGTCGCACCCGAGAAACCGCCGCGCGAGGGGAAGGGCGCCGGCCGTCGAATCCGACGCAAGTCGTCTCTGACCTCGCACGGCGAGCCGATGGTGTGGCTCACCGGCGCGTCGCTCGCGCTGTGCCTGGTGATGATCAGCGGGTTGCTCGGGCTCGTCGTCTACCAGGGCGGACGGACGTTCTGGCCGCAGGAGATCGTCCAGGTCGAGACGCTCACGGGCGACGTCTTGATGGGGCAGGTGTCCCGCGTCGACACGTTCACTCCGTCGGCCGACGCGCTCGACGCGTTACCCGACGAGGCGCGCGTGCGCGTCGAGGCCGACATGCGCGCGAACGAAGGCAGCGTCGCGCGGCGCATGCTGCGCACCGAGAACTTCGACCTGACCGGGACCCACTTCGATTGGATCGAGGAGTCGGTCATCGCGGCGGAGACGAAGCCCGAGTGGGCGGTGGTCGTCGAACGCACGGCGAAGGGGCGCTTCTACGGCGTGCCGCAGGCCTTCCTCGTCGACGGCGAAGCGCACACGGTCGGGTCCGCGGCGACGTGGGGCAAGTTCGAGGAGCACCACGCGCGCATCCTCGCGCGCGTGGAGCAGATTCACGACCTCGAGCGCGACGACCTCGGCCACATCAACTCGCGCATCGAGCGCCAGCGCCTGGCGCTGCGCGAGGTGGAGCTCGCGCGGGGCATGGAGTCGCCCGAGTGGATCGCGAAGGAACGGGAGACGCGCGCCTTGGTCGAGGACGCCGAGCGCGAGTTCGTCACGATCACCGACGAGATCGGCCGCCTGCGCACGATCAACGACAGCTTCGCGCTGCGCTTCGAGACCGCGGGCGGCGGCACCGCGATCGTCTCGCTCGCGAACATCGTGCGCGGGACTCCGGTCAATCGCATCGGCACGGCGGGGAAGTGGTCGGTCTACTTCGATCGTTGGTGGGAGTTCCTGACCGCCGACCCGCGCGAGGCCAACTCCGAGGGCGGCGTTTGGCCGGCGCTCTTCGGGACGGTGATGATGACCCTGCTCATGACGATCGTCGTCGTGCCGATCGGCGTGCTCGCGGCGCTCTATCTGCACGAGTACGCGAAGCAGGGCTTCCTGGTCGGCGTGGTGCGGGTCGCCGTCAACAACCTCGCCGGCGTTCCGAGCATCGTCTTCGGCGTCTTCGGCCTGGGCTTCTTCTGCTACATCGTCGGCGCGACGATCGACGACCTGTTCTTCGGCGCGCGGCTGCCGAATCCGACCTTCGGAAAGGGCGGGATCCTGTGGGCGTCGTTGACGCTCGCGCTCCTCACGCTGCCGGTCGTCATCGTGGCGACCGAGGAGGCGCTGTCCGCCGTGCCGAACTCGATGCGCGAGGGCTCGTACGCCTGCGGCGCGACCAAGTGGCAGACGATCTGGCGCATCGTGCTGCCGCGCGCGCAGCCGGGGATCATGACCGGCGCGATCCTGTCCATCGCGCGCGGTGCCGGCGAAGTGGCGCCGCTCATGCTCGTCGGCGCCGTCAAGCTCGCGCCCGATCTCCCGGTCGACCTCGGCACGTTCCCGTACCTGTTTCCCGAGCGCAGCTTCATGCACCTCGGCTTCCACATCTACGACGTCGGCTTCCAGAGTCAGAACTCGGAAGCGGCGAAGCCGATGGTCTACACCACCACGTTGCTCCTGATCGCCATCGTGGTGCTCCTCAACTTCGTCGCCATCGCGATCCGCGCGCGGCTGCGCAGGCGTTTCCTCGGAGCGCGCACATGAGCGATCTCAATCCCCCGACGGATCCGGAACGGATGAAGACACAACTCCCGGCGCGGGCGACGCGCCCGCGGAACGCCGACGCGAAGCCTGCGGCGAGCGGTGCGGAGAAGACGCGCGCGCGCCCCGGCGGCCTGTTCGAGTGCATCGCCGAAGGACGCCAGTTCGAGTCCGTCGTGCACCCCGATGCGGGCCACGACGAGGCGGTGGTCGAGATCGTCGACTTCCGGCTCTGGTACGGCGAGACGCAGGCGCTGCACGACATCTCGTTCTCGGTGCCGAAGGGCAAGGTGACGGCGCTCATCGGTCCGTCCGGTTGTGGCAAATCGACGCTGATCCGCTGCGTCAACCGCATGAACGACCTCGTCGATTCGGTGCGCGTCGAGGGGCAGATGAAGCTCAACGGCGACGCGATCTACGGCAAGGGTGTCGACGTCATCGAGCTGCGCAAGCGCATCGGCATGGTGTTCCAGAAGCCGAACCCGTTCCCGATGAGCATCTTCGAGAACGTGGTCTACTCGCTGCGCATCGACGGCGTTCGCGACCGGCATGCGCTCGAGGAAGTGTGCGAGTCGAGCCTGCGCGGAGCGGGGCTCTGGGACGAGGTCAAGGATCGGCTGAAGGACAGCGCGCTCGCGCTCTCCGGCGGCCAGCAACAACGCCTGTGCATCGCGCGCGCGATCGCGGCCGAACCGGAGGTGCTGCTGCTCGACGAGCCCTGCTCCGCGCTCGATCCGATCGCCACCGGGCGCATCGAGGATCTGATCGACGATCTCAAGGGGCTCTATTCGGTGCTGATCGTGACGCACAACATGCAGCAGGCCTCGCGCGTCAGCGACAACACGGCGTTCATGTACCTCGGGCGGCTCGTCGAGTACGGACCGACGGAGACGCTCTTCCTTTCACCGAGCCTGCGCGAGACCGAGGACTACGTCACCGGACGCTTCGGCTGATCCGCCACACGACTCCCATGAGCAAACATCTGCAGCACGACCTCGAACGCCTCCAACGGAGCCTGCTCGACATCGGCGCGCGCGTCGAGGACGCGGTTCGCAAGTCGATCATCGCGCTCGAGACGCGTCGCGCCGACCTGGCGCTCGAGGTGATGTCCGGTGACCCCGGCATCGATCAGGCCGAGGTCGAGCTCGAAGAGGACTGCCTCAAGGTGCTCGCGTTGCACCAGCCCGTCGCCGCGGACCTGCGCATCGTCGCTGCGTGCCTCAAGATCAACAACGACCTCGAGCGGATCGGTGACCTCGCCGTGAACATCGCGGAGCGCTCCGCGTCGCTCGAACGCGCGCTCCCGTTTCCGGTTCCGGTCGGGCTCGGCCCGATGACCGATCGTACGGTCGGCATGGTGCGCGAGTGCCTCGACGCCTTCGTGCGCTCCGACACGGCGCTCGCGCGACGCGTCCTCCACGACGACAACATCGTCGACGATCACAACCGCGAGATCATCCACGAGATGTCCGAGCGGATGA
Organism: Planctomycetota bacterium; assembly: GCA_029259605.1. Classification (GTDB taxonomy): domain Bacteria; phylum Planctomycetota; class UBA1135; order UBA1135; genus OFTM281. The sequence continues at coordinate 20,150 of JAJDEV010000234.1, forward strand.
AGAGCGACAGCAGCCAGGTCGACGACGCGCTCTTGATCCTCTCCGCGTCGAAGAGCCTCGAGCGGATCGCCGATCACGCGACGAACATCGCCGAGGACGTCGTCTACATGGTCGAGGGCGACATCATCCGCCATCGGTCCGAGGACGACGCCTAGCAGCCCGTGGTGAAACTCACGCCACCCTCGAACGGCGCTGGATCCGCGCTGCCTGCGTTCCGCTTCCACCGAGGTTCCACCAATCCGCGTCGTCCGCGCGCCTTGCCAGCACGGATCCAACACCCTCCGACGTTGGCGTGAGTTTCACCACGGGCTGCTAGCCCGGATCCTTCATGAGGCTTTGCCGAGATCGACGCAGCGACGCGCCAGCTCAGCGCTTCGCGACCGAAGCCTGCGTGCAGGCGACCTGGA
>JAJDEV010000235.1 GCA_029259605.1 Planctomycetota bacterium
CCCGGCCAGCACGATCGTGTGCCGCGCGGACACGAGCACCACTCGTGCTGAACCGCCGGTCAGGGCGTCACGTCGTCACGTCGGCCGTGACGAGAACTCGTCGCCAAAAGTGCCAAATGTCCGCGCTGGTAGCACCGCGAGAGCCAACGCGCGGTGGCGCTTTCCCCCCGTGTCACGGGCTCGCTGGGTTTCCGGCCGTCCCGTTCGCCGTCCTCCGTCAACCGCGACCCCCGATCTGCGAACCCCCAGGAGGGGGATGGCTCCCCGAACCGGACGGAAAAGCGAACTTTGCCCGAGAGAGCGAATCGGTCCTCCCGTGCCCGCGAGGTCCGTGTTCTATTTTGCTGGACGTTGGGTTTGGTGCCGAGCAGGACTCGAAAACGAACTCCTTTGGGGTACCGAACCCAACGTGGGTGCGAACCTTCGTGCTCTATGGTTCGCGCAACGGTTGGAGGCGAGCGGTCACATGCGCCTGACGAGAACTCGTCGCCGAGAGTGCAGAATGTCCGCGTTGGTAGCTCCGCGGCCAACCGCTCGATGCCGTCCGTAGGAACGCTCATCTACCGCGTGGCCTTCCAGGCAGCCTCCGCTTACGCGATCGAGGAGACCGTGCAAGGCCGCATCTGTGCCCGTGCTCACCCAGCAGCCAAGCGACGGCCTGACTTGGGTGCTGGTCAGCCGTGCCCTAGGTGATCCGCGCGCAGGCTTGCCCGGTCGTCGCCGATGGCCGCTGTGTTTGCCACGCGTACCGACGCTGAGCCGCGTACCGGGCCACGCCGCCGGAGAGCAACGGCGAACTACTCAAGTGAACGGAGTTCGGCGTCCGAAGCACCCGACTCGGAATCCGGACCAACTCCCAGGGGGCCGAAGGGCGTAGTTGACTCGCTCGAGTTGCTCCCCGTAGTCTCGAAGCCCGAATGACCATGGTCACCCACCTCCGACGCTTCGCCATCGCGCTGGCTCTTCTCCCGCAGCTTCTGCTGCTCGGGCTGGGGCAAGGCGTCGTTCTCTGCGTTGCCCCGGGAGGGCATATGCGGGTGGAGGCTGCGGAGAGCGTGTGTTGCGCCGAGTCGACCGTGGTAGGAGCGGCGCAGGGCGGGATCATCACGTCGTCGCCCGATCGAGCGAACTGCGATGAGTGCGTCGACTACCGGATCTCGGTGGATCCGCGTTTGGCGCCGAGCTCGAACTCCGATGCGTTCGACCTGCCGTTGGAAGCAATCGCGGCCCTGCCGATCGCGACCCCGCAGGTCTCGTTCGGCACGAGCATGCCCCCGTACTTCGGGCGTGCCCCGGATCGCGGCCAGGCAGCGCCGCATCTGATCCACCTCCGCAGCGTCTTGCTGCGCTGCTAAGGAACCCGCCTCAACGCGTGCGGGCGGCCCTCCATGGGTCCCCGCGGTAACTAGCGTTGGTGACGTCGGCTCGATCCGACGTCCCGTTCCTAGCGAAGAGGTGTCTTCATGGCCCGATCCATTCTCCGTGCCAATGGGCCCACGGAATCCCGACGACTCGGCGCAGCGCGCCGGATCACTGTTCTTTCTATGGCCTCGGCGCTCACGGCCTGCGTGAGCTACGAACCCGCTCCTGTCGACCTCGCAGAGATCCTCGGTGATCTGGAAGCGCAACAGTGGGCATCACTCGAAACCGTCGATCGGACGGAGTCGGAGGGCGCGAGTCCAAGCCAACTGGCTGCGTTCGCGATCACGCACAACCCCTCGCTTCAAGCGGCGCGGACCCGGATCGACGTCGCGAGAAGTCTGCTGGTCGAGGCCGGCCTGCTCGCTGATCCCGAGATCGGGTGGGATGGCGTGGACGTGTTGGCCTCGCAGCTCGTAGGCGACACGGCGACGGCGATCGACTACCTCTCGGGCTTCGGACTCTCGATCACGATTCCGCGGCCGGGAGAACTAGGCGCGAGGAAGGACGGTGCTCGATGGCGCGTCGAGGAGGTTCGCCGCAAGGTGACGCAGGCGGAGTGGACGCTCGCGCGCGACGTGTTCGTCGGATGCGAGGACGTCCTCGAGGCCGAGCGACTACTCGATCAGAACCAGAGCCTGGTCGAGGTGGCCCAGACCACGCGTGACTACTTCGAGCGCGCCGGTGCCGCGGGAGCGGCGACGGCGATCCAAGCCAATCTGGCATCGGGTGACCTGCTCTCGATCCGTGCGCAGCGGCTACGACTGGAAGGACGCCTGCGCGATGCTCGGCATCGGCTGAACGCGCTGCTCGGCCTCCCCCCCTCGATCGAAGTTCCAGTCGTTCCACCGACCGCCGAGCAGCACGAATCGAGGGACGACGGGGCCCTCGCGCCCGAGACGCTCGTCGAGCGTTCGCTTTCCCTGCGGCCCGACCTCGCGGCGCTCTTCGCCGCGTATCAAGCAGCGGAGGAAGACGTTCGCCTGGAGGTCGCGCGCCAGTTCCCGCAGCTATCGATCGGGACGGGCATCTGGCTCGTGCCCGGGATCTTCAGGGGGTTCAACCGACCGGCGATCGAGACCGCGCTCGCCAGACGCGCGGCGCTACGCGAAGAGATCGCGGCCCAGGTTCACGAAGCGCGCCGTGAGGTCTACGACGCGCACTCTTCCTTGGAGGAGTCCCGGCGCGAGCTCGAGTTCCTTCAGACCGAGCTCCTTCCGAATGCGGAGGAGAGCCGGCGACTGATCGGCGAGGCGTTCGATGCGGGCGAAGTGACTCTGCTCGAAACCCTGACCGTGCAGCGGGACCTCGTCGATGCGCGCACGCGTACGACGGAGGTCCGTGCCGAACTCCAGAGGAGGCGTTGGCGGCTGCTTGCCGCGAGCGGAACGCTCCTCGCTCCCGTAGACCAGACGACGCCCCTCGACGAGAACGACGAAACACCGGTCCGATGATGAAGC
>JAJDEV010000236.1 GCA_029259605.1 Planctomycetota bacterium
TACGCCGGTCTCTCGGCCCCTGCCGGCACTTTGCGAACGTCGGCGTCCTCGACGACCTGACAAGGTCGCCTCCGGGGCCAACGCCCGCAAAGCACCGGCAGGAACCGAGTTGCAGCTACTGCCGCACATCCTCATGAATCATCCGGGCTAGCGCGACGCGAACGCGCGGCGGGCGACGGCATCTGGGTTGCAAGAACGCGGCCGTCCCTGGCTGCGCCTCTTGCTGGCCTTCCCATGCGGTCCGTCGAACGGGTCCGCGTAACGGAGGCGTGACGCGTGGTTGAGGCCGCCCCCCCCTGCGCGCGCGCGGCAAAGGCCGTTGCGCGTCGCGACTCGCCGCGACCCGAACGGCTCGACATGCGTTTCCTCCCGCTCGTTCTGATCCTCGCCGCCTGCTCCGACGCGAACCGCCAGTCGACCGCTTTGCCGGTCGAGACGTGTTCGATCACACCTAGCGCGGCTTGGGCAAACGCGGTCGCGTTGCCGGACGATGCGTTCGTCCATCGAGCGTCGGCGAGCGCTCCGGCGACGCCGGGGGTCGGCGGCTGGGTCAAGTTCGCCGTGCTCGAGTGCCTACCGGGCGTCGTCTTCTTCCAGGACTCGAGCGCCTATCCGTTCCACTACGACTTCGCCGTGAACGAGCTCGATCCGTTCGTCGGCATGTCGCGCGCGGAGTTCGACGCGGCCACGCTCTACGACGCGGGACGCAGGGCGATCCTCGGCGCGGTTCTGGTCGAGCCGAACGCCAGCGGCCTCTCGAACTCGAACGAGTACGGGATCCAGCTCGTCGCGAACGACGCGATCGCGCGCGAACGCGTCGTCGAGGTGTTCGAGCTCGTGCGCGCGAACATCGGCGCTTCGGCCGCTGCGAACGTCTTCTATTTCCCGACGTTCGAGCAGAAGCCGACGGCCGTCGAGAACGAGGCGTACTTCGCGAGCGTTGGCGTGACGATCTCGTCCGTCGCGCGCTGGTCGAAGGGGGACGTCGTCTACGCTCCCGGTTGGGCCATCGGCGAGCTCGCGTTCTTCGCCGCGGACGAGATCGACGACGCCTACGAGCGCGGGGACCTCGAACCCGACGACATCCTGCTCACCGATGGTGTGCCGGCGAGCGTCCCGCTCGTCGCCGCGATCCTGACTCTCTCCCCCTCGTCGCCGAGCGCGCACACCGCCATCCTCTCGCGGACGTTCGGCGTGCCGTTCGGATTCCTCGCCGACGAAGCGCGCGCCGAACACGCGCGCGCGCTCGTCGGTCGACGCGTGGCCGTGCGCGCGTACGTTTCGTTCGGCGAGACGCGCATCGACGTCATCGATGTCGAGGACGAGGTGGACGACGCGTTGTTGACGGAGCTCCGGATGCTGCAAGCGCCGGATCCGCTCGAGCTCACGCCCGTGACGCCTGCGGGCCAGATCGCCTTCGCGATGAGCGACGTCGAGCTCGCGGACGTGGGTGTTGTCGGAGGGAAGTCCGCGGGGTTCGGAACGCTCGCGCGCGCGTTGCCCGCGAACGTGCCGACGGCGGTCGCGTTCTCCTTCGACCTGTGGAAGGGCATGCTCGATCGACCCGGGACCGGCGGCGTGGGCGCGTCGACGCTCCGCGAGCGCATCGACATGCGCCTCGTCGGTCACGCGTATCCGCCGGCCGACATGGCGCAGCTGGCGGCCGATCTGAAGGCGGTGCGCGATTGGATCAAGGACCCGGCGCTCGCCCCGTTCGCGCCGGGACACGAGGCCGAGGTGCTCGCGGTCCTGCTCGATCCGACGCACGCTTTCGCGTCGGACGCGAAGATCCGGTTCCGCAGCTCGAGCAACATGGAGGACGCCGCGCGCTTCACGGGCGCCGGCCTCTACTCCAGCAACTCGGGTTGCCTGCTGGACGACCTCGACGAAGACGAGGACGGTCCGAGTCACTGCGATCCGAGCGAAGAGAACGAGCGCGGCGTGCTGCGCGCCATGCGCAAGGTGTTCGCGAGCTTCTACGACGAGCAGCCGTTCCTGTCGCGCCTCAGGTACGGCGTCGACGAGCGGGACGTGGGGATGGCGATCCTCGCGCACCATTCGTTCCCGGACGAGTTCGAGTTGGCGAACGGCGTGGCGACGTACGAGCGCACCGCGGCGCGCAACTACACGGTCACGCTCGAAACGCAGGCGGGCGCCGCGTCGGTCACGAACCCCGAACCGGGCGAGATCCCCGAGCGCGTGACGGCGACGCGCCGCACGTTCGGCTCGTTGTCACTGGAGTTCGAGGGGCCCTCGAACCTCGTCCCGCTCGGCGCGACGGTCATGGACTGGTCCGGCGAGTACGAAGAGCTCGTCGGCTTGCTCAAGCGAGCGGCGGACCGGTTCGCGTCGGAGGCGGGCCGCAGCGCGTTCACGCTCGAGTTCGAGTTCAAGAAGCTCGCCGCGGGCGGAGCGGCGCTTCCCGCCGGCGGGCTGGTGGTGAAGCAGCTGCGCGAGCTCCCGACCGAGGACACGACGCGCGACATCGTGCCGTTCGTCATCGCGTCCACCGCGTCGCGCACGACCTACCAGGGCGGGCTGAAGAACCTGCTCTCCAATCACCGGCTGAAGGTCGACGTCGATCTCGCGGTGCGGAGCGGTTGGCTCGACGCCATCGCGGCGGCGGAGAACCTGTTCGAGCGCGTCGACCTGCGCTTCACCGACGGGTGCTCGGTGCAGGAGCGCTCGTTCGACGTCGCGACGTCCAGCGACGCGTTCCAAGCCTGGGACGCCGGCGCGGTCGAGCTCACGCTCGCGCAGCCCTCGCTCGCCAACCCGCGCACGCTCGTCATCCGAACGCTCGCCGTGCCCGAGCGCGTCTCGCGCTCCGAGTCGCCGATCCTCTTCGCGCACGACTTCGTCGCGAACAGCCTCACGGCCACGCACTCCGATCCCGTTCCGCTGTGGCAAGGCTTGCCCTTCACCGGCATCCCCGCGACCTTCGAAGAGGACGTCGTCCTCGTGGAACCCGCGGTCCCGTCCCGGACGGATCTCGAGCGCGTCGTCCGTGGTTCGAGCGACGGCATCGACATCGAAGTCCGCTTCGCCTCACCCGAACCGCCGTCCGTAAGCGCGGGCTACACCGCGCCGGTCTCGCGGTGGGACCGCACGATCGTCACCGGGCTGACGGCGGACCCGATCGTGCTGACGAGCGCGTTCTCCCAGAGCGCTCGCCCCGGACACCACAACGCCACCGAGAACTTTCTCTTCGAACCTCGCCTCGACCCCGGCGTGTCGCCCGAGCTCCTGGCCGAACTCGAGTACCTGGGCGTCGACGTGATCGTGCTCGCTCTTTCGCGCGAACGGATGTCCGACGAGGCGGAGATCGCGACGTTCGCCGCGGCGGAACTCCGGTTCGAGTGCGTGACGGCGGAATAGCTCGGAGCGCGACGTAGCGCGCGGGGCCCGCGGTCGCCGCTAGCCCGGTCTATTCACGAGGCTGTGCTGGAGAAGCCTCAACTCGGTTCCTCCCGGGGCTTTGCGTGCGACGGCCCCGCAGGCGACCCTGATCGGGTCGTCGAGGACGACGGCGTTCGCAAAGTGCCGGGAGGGGCAGAGAGCAGCGCAGCTGCTCGGTTGTGGCTCCTGCAGTGCAGCCTCGTGAATAGATCGGGCTAGCCCCGGCTCACATCTGCTCGGCCAAGTAGCGCTCGATGCCGATCGTCTCGATGATGCCGAGCTGCGCCTCGAGCCAA
>JAJDEV010000237.1 GCA_029259605.1 Planctomycetota bacterium
GCGACGTGGTCGATCGTCGTGCTCAACCTGAAGACGCGCGAGGTCGCGATCGGGTCCGCGACGTGCATCCAGCTGTACAACCTGCGCTCGGGCACGCCGGCGATCTACGTCGGTCGCGGTGCGGCGGCGGTGCAGTCGAGCGGCGATCCGAACGCGATCAACCGCACGATCATGTACGACCTCTTCGAAGAGGGCGTCTTGACGCCGGAGGAGATCCTGGCGGTCGTCAGCGAGCAGCCCGGGCACGAGACGCGCCAGTACGGCATCGTCGCGTTCACGGGGGATCCGGTGACGTTCTCGGCCGAGATCATCGGCGGCGACCCGCGCGGCGTCACCGGTCAGGTCGGCGACTTCGTGTACGCGATCCAGGGCAACTCGCTGACGGACGACTACCAGGTCGTGCTCGCCGCCGAGGACGCCTTCCGCAACACGAACGGCGACGTGGGCCAGCGCCTGATGGCGTCGATGGAGGCCGCGCGCGACCTGGGCGGCGACGGGCGCTGCTCGTGCGATCCGAATCGCCCGACGATCTGCGGCGCGCCGCCGCCGAGCTTCACCAAGTCCGCGCACTGCGGGTACATGATCGTCGCGCGTATCGGCGATTCGAACGGCGGGTGCAACTTCGTGAGCGGGTGCGCGACCGGGTCGTACTACCTCTCCCAGAACATCTTCGGCACGAACGCCGAGGTCGGCGATCCCGATCCCGTGACGCAGCTGCGCATGCGCTACAACGGTTGGCGCCGCGCGCGTCGCGGGCGCGCCGACGGGATCCTGTCGACGGTCGATGCGGTGCAGGCCTTGCCGGCCGACGGCGTGACGACGACGACCGTGACCATCCAGCTGCGCGACATCGACGACGTGCCCGTGCCGACGGGCGGCGAGCTCGTCACGGTCACGACGCTCGACGGTCTCGCTTCGATCGCGACGGTGGGGCCGATGACGGACCTCGGCAGCGGGCGCTATTCGTTCACGCTCACCGCCGGCACCGCGACGGGCACGGACACGTTCGTGATCTCCGCGCCCGACGGCAACAACCGCCGCGCGACGCTGTACCCGTACCTGACCGTGCGCAGCGATCCGGCGCTCGGGCTGCATTCCGGTTACGACCAGGTCTCGGCCGCGTCCGCGCCGCGCGTGCCGCTCGTCCTCAACGCGCCGGGCCGCGCGGGGGCGAGGTATCTGATGGTGGCGAGCCTCGGCGGAACGCAGCCCGGCGTGCAGGCGGCGGACTTCGTGCTGCCGCTGAACCCGCCGCTGATCAGCCTCTTGCGCGGCGGCGTCGACCGCGGACGCATGCCCGGGACCTTCGGCGAGCTCGACGACAGCGGGCGCGCCGAGGGTGCGCTCGTGACGGGCGCCGGACTGCTCACTCCGTTGATCGGTCGACGCGTCGATTGGAGCGCGCTGATCTTCGCCCCGGACGGGCGCGTGGCGACGGCGCCGATCGGCTTCGACGTCGTTCCGTAGGGATTGCGCGCGAAACACGCGGCGGCCGAAACGCGCGTGGGCCCGGATCGGTAGGAGCGCGACCGCTCGACTCCCTGACCACGAGGACTCCCATGGCTCTGTCCCTGCTCGTTTCGCTCGCGCTCATGGCCGCCGGTCTGTCGGCGAACGACGACCGCATCGACGGGTGGCGCCGCGACGTCGACTTCTTCGTCGCCGAGGCGCGGCGCGTTCACGCCGACCCCGAGCGCCCCGCGTCCTCGCCAGCCTTCGAGGCCGCGGCCGACGAGCTGCGCGCCGCGCTCGCGGAGCTGTCCGACGACCAGATCCTCGCGCGCATGATGCGGCTCGCGGCGATCCTCGACGACGGGCACACGGCGGTCTACGGCCCGGAGCCGAACACGCCGCTCGCATTCGAGAAGCGCGTGCTGCCGTTCCAGTTCTACCTGTTCCCGAGCGGGCTCCACATCGTCGACGGCGTGGGGGAACACGTCGACCTCGCCGGCAGCCGCGTCGTCCGCCTCGGCGGCGTTCCGGCGGAGGAGGTCCTGCGCCGCATGTCCGCGTACCGCGGCGTCGACAACGCGCACACGTGGACCTGGATGGGGCCGCAGTTCTACGTGCGTCAGCTGGGCCTGCTGCGCGAAGTCGGCGTCGCCGACGACGACGACGGAGCGATCGAGGTGGAGCTCGTGACACTCGACGGCGAGGCGCGCACGCTGCGGGTCGAATGCGGTGCGCACGACCTCGTCCGCAAGCTGCGTCCGTTCCCGCTGCGGGTGGGCGACCCGCCGCGCTACCTCTCGAGGGTCGACACGAACTACTGGATGGAGCCGCTTCCGGAGCACGACGCGATGTACGTGCAGTTCAACCAGGTGCGCGACGCGCCGCTCGAGTCGATCGCCGCCTTCAGCGCGCGGTTGCGTGCGGCGCTCGTCGCGGAGCAGCCCACGACTCTCATCGTCGACGTCCGCCACAACAACGGCGGGAACAACACGCTGGTGCGCCCGCTCGTGCGCGCGCTGATCGAGTTCGACATGCGCGCGCCCGAGCACCGCATCTTCGTTCTGATGGGGCGCAACACGTTCTCGGCCGCGCAGAACTTCCTCAATCGCGTCGAGCGTTGGACCGATGCCTCGTTCGTCGGTGAGCCGAGCTCCTCGTGCCCGAATTTCGTGGGCGAAGGCAACGAGTTCGTGCTGCCCTTCAGCCGTGTGCGCGTGAGCATCTCGAACCTCCTCTGGCAGGACTCGGACCCGTGGGACGATCGCCCGTGGATCGAGCCCGATCTCGCGGTCGCGCTCACGGCCGAGGACTACTTCGCGGGCGTCGACCCGGTCCTCGAGCGCGCGCTCGAAGAGTGAGCCGGGCGTTCGGGGTGCGGGACTCGATCGCGTAGACTCGCGCCGCGATGACGCCCTTCCGTTTCGAACTGCACCTGCCCGACTGGCTGCAAGCCGAGCTCGACGGACCGAGCCACGCGTTCGACGACGCCGAGGCGCGCATGCGCTTCGCGATCCACCTGTCCGCGCTCAGCGCGTCCCAGGACGACGGCGGCCCGTTCGGCGCGGCGGTGTTCGACATGGACTCGAACGAGCTCGTGTCGGTCGGCGCGAACGGCGTCGTCGCGAGCCAGTGCTCGCTCATGCACGCCGAGATCGTCGCCGTCGTCGTCGCACAACGGCGCGTCGGCCGCTACGACCTCGCCGCGGCGGGTGGCCGCTACGAGCTCGTGTCGAGCACCGAGCCGTGCGCCATGTGCCTCGGCGCGCTGCCGTGGTCCGGCGTGCGCCGCCTCGTGTGTGGAGCGCGCGACGAGGACGCGCGCCGCATCGGCTTCGACGAGGGCGCCAAGCCCGACGACTGGCCGGCCGAACTCGCGCGCCGGAGCATCGATGTGGAGCGCGACGTGTGCCGCTCGGACGCGGCGCTCGTGCTCGAACGCTACGCGCGCGGCGGCGGCCACATCTACAACGCGGGCGCGGGCGACTGAGCGTGGCGGCTCTCGGCCGCGTCTCCGGCTCGACACGCGTGCCGTGTCGCGCCGAATTGCGCGCGCGCCGAGGAAAGGAGTACAACGGTCAACCATGAACCGCTCGCTCCTCGTCGGACTCGCCGCCGTCGTGCTGATCCTCGGAACCGCCTGGCTGATCGCGTTCGAGCGCGACGCCGTACCGCTACCGGCCGACCAACCGCTGCCCGTCGCCACTCCTAGCACGCCATCGGACCCGGTTCCCGTCCCGGTCGCGGCGTCGATCCCGTCGGCGACGGCGCCGTCTTCGGAGCGCAGACCGGAAGCCGTGTTGCGTCGCCTGCGCGTCCTCGCCGCGGACGACAAGCCGTGCGCCGAAGCGCGCGTCGTGTTCTTCGACGACGAACGCGTGGAGTCCGTGGGCGAGACGGACGCGATGGGATGGATCGGCGTCCCCGCGCACGTGGCGGCGCGCAGCGTCGCGCTCGCTCCGCACAACGCGCCGCCGTACACCGTGCGGCTCGATTGGGACGCGCGCGCCGAGACGATCGTGCGGCTTCCCGCGGGGCAACGCGTGGCGGGTGCGGTACTCGTGGACGGCGCGCCGCCGGGCGGCTCGCGACCGTTGAAGTTGGACCTCTGGTCGAACGGCGCCGGTTGCAAGCCGGGGGGCGACTCCGAGGTGCTGCCGCACGCGGTTTGGACCGCGCTCGAGATCGACCTCGAGCGATCGCTTCACCTACGCGCCACGACGGATGCGCTCGGAGCGTTCGCGTTCCACGGGCTGTCTCCGGATTGGAGCGGGGCGCTCGACGGTCCGACCGGCTTCGTTCTCGAGCCCGGACACTCGCTTCCCGCGGGAGTCGTCGCACAGACCACTCGCCTGCGGCTCTCCGAGCCGCGCGAGGGGCTCATGCTGCACCTCGTGTCGAAGCTCACGGTGCGCGGTCGCGTCGTGTCGTCCGATGGCAGCGCGGGAGTCGCCGGCGCCTCCGTGAGGTTCACGACGCTCTCGGAGCACGGTCGCGAGGGGCCAAGGACGAACGCGGACGACAGCGGGCACTTCACGATCGCCGTGAACCCGCTCGCGACGGCAAAGCCCGAGGTCGTCGTGCGGCGGGCCGACGGATCCGCCGAGCGCGAGATCGAACTGGGCGACTTCCCTTCCGGCGCGACGGAGTGGGACGTCGGGGACCTGCCGCTCGCCCCGACGCGAACGTTGGATCTGCTCGTGCTCGACGCCGATGGCGCGCCGATCGAAGGCGCGCGAGTGCGCGAGTGGGATGGCGAGCCGCGCGACGCGGAGCCAGGCTTCTACGCCCTGCTGGCGACGACGGATGCGAGCGGACGCTGCTCGGTCTCCGCGATCCGTGGCTTCGCCGTTTCCGCCCCCAGGCACGAGCGTCGTGACCTGCTGGTGCCGGACGTCGTTCCAGACGTGCTCGAGGTCGTCCTGCAGCGCGCGTGCACGCTCGAGATCCACGTGGCCGCCGAGGGGGAGGGGGACGCGACGGGACTCGAGATCTCGATCGAGACGCTCGAGCCGCTCTTCGCCGAGAACGATGGCTGGATTCCGCCCTACGATCGGTCGCTCGATCTGAGCGCGGACAGCTACGGCGTCGACCGGAGTGGGGAGGGTGGTCGGTTCCAGTTTGCGCCGCCGGTAGGCAAGGCCAGCTTGCTCTCCGGAGTACGACCGCGTGTCCCGCTCGTGCTGCAGCTCGTCGATACGAACGGCTTCGTGGCTCTGGAACAACGCGAAGCGGGTTTGTACCCGGGGGAACAACGGGTCGTCGAGCTCACCGTGAGGGACTCACCGACGCGGTTCACGGGTCGCGTCATCGATGCGAACGGCGCTCCCCTTGAGGGCGCCTTCGTCCACCTCACCTACCTGAGTGCGTTTTGGACGAACGCCGAGCCGACCGACGCGGACGGCGGCTTCTCCATTTCCGGCTACTTTCGCGAAGCGGCAACGCTCGAGGTTCGCCACCAGGGCCTCGGGCTGAACTACCGTCATCGCGATTGGCTGCCGCCCGCGGACGGCGGCTTCGCGCGGATCGAACTGCCGCGCATGCGAACGGTACGCGCCCAGGTCGTCTGCGCCGGTCGCCCCGTGGAGTCCGGCACGTTCGCGTACGAACAGGACGGCGAGCGCGTCATCAAGCGCGCCCACTTCAAGTCCGGGCGACACGAGATCCGCGGCGTTCCGGACGCTGTGAGCACGCTGCTCTTGGCCTTCGGAGGAACGGAGTACGCGCAGCCGATCGCGAGCGGCGACGTCGACGTCCGTTTCGAGGTGCCCGCGACGGGAACCGTCGTCGTCGATCTCACGGGCGAGCGCGGTCCAACGGAATATGACAGTTGGTCGCTCCACTTGGGCACGAAAGGCGTCGGGCCGGCCGCGCTCACGTGCCACGTTCGCTCCCCGGAATCCGAGCTTCCGAAGACCTACACCTTCGACGAGGTCGTGCCCGGGACGCACGAGCTGCGGCTGGACGGCTTCTCCTGGGCCGCCGGCGACCTCGTGAGCGCCGGACCCGTCGAAGTGTTCGTTCGAGCGGGTGAGACGACGACCGTGTCGTTCGACGTCGAGGCGCTCTGGAACGCGGACGGCGAGTAGGTCCCGAGCCGACGAGCGGCGCGCGCCTACGCGAGGCGCGGCGGCAAGTAAATCGTGAAGTCCGTGCTCGGTTGCAGGAGCACGCTGTGGATCTGCGCCAGGTCGCCGTCTTCGACGAGCCCGAGACGATCGAGCAACGCGAAGCTCGCCCGCCGCGCGCGGCCCTGCGTCATTCGCAATCGGTCGTGCCAGATCGAGTAGCTGCCGAGCGCGCCGTCGCGGCGGTAGAACACGCCGCGCGAGGGATGGGTGAGGAGCACGAGGCCCGACTCGAGGTCGTCGAAGCCGGTGAGCGCGACGGGCGCCGCACCGGTGTCCTCGAGCTCGACCTCCGCCGGCGCCCACTTGCTCTTCGTCACCATGCGATAGCGCTCGTAGCGCTTGCCCTCGCGGTCGTACGCCGTGTCGAAGCGGATGTCCGCGCCGTGCCACGGCAGCTTCCACGCGAAGTGCGGCACGTTGACGAAGAGCGACGCGAGCGACGTCCCGAAGAACCACGCCACGTGCTCGCCCGACTCGGAGTCCGTGACGTACGCGCGGTAGTTCGTCTGCCCGAACGAGAACTTCGGCCACGGACAGCGCGCGAAGCGGAAGTCGAGGTCGAGGAACGGGACGACCGAGATCAGCGCCTTGCGCGTCCCGTCCGGCCCCGTGATGCAGTCGAGCTCGAAGCGCTCGTGCACCTGCGCGCGCAGTGCGTCGGGCTCGACCATGTAGGTGATAAGCGCGAAGTGGGCGAGCGTCGTCTCGACGTCGATCCCGGTGGGGGGGCGCTTGGCGAGGAGCGCGGGCGAGAAGCGGAGCGGGTGCATGGGGGGGCGCGGTGCGAGTGTGACTCGTCCGCGCCCTCAATCGAAGCGAATCTCGACGCGGGTGCGCTCGCCGGGGGCGACGTGCGCGGAGCTCGTCCTCTCGATGCCGTCGACCGTCGCGCGCAGGGGGTACTCGCCCGGGGGCACCTTTTCGGCGACCCAAGTGCCCTCCTGTTCGATGAAGAACGTGAACTCGCGCAGCGGGCCGTCGATCGCGACGTCGCCGGCGAGGAGCGCGCCGCTCGGTCCGACGAGCGCGACAACGAGGCTGCCCGCTTCGAACAGATCGAGGTCGCCCTCGGTCGTCTCACCGCCGCGGATCGCGACAGGAAGCGGACGCGAGGTCAGTCGGGACTGGTTCCACGCGAAGAGGATCGCGTCGCCGGGCCGGATGGCTCCGATCTCGAACCTGCCGCTCGCGTCCGTCAACGCGGTGGTCACGTGCTCGCCGTGCGCGTCGAACCGGGCGACCTGCGCATCGGCGACCGACTTGCCGTCGACGCGGACGCGGCCGCGCACGCTGCCGCCGGTCGTGAGCTCGAAGTCCACACCGCGCGCGGTCGCGCCGGCCGTGACGAGGACGCCGGTCCGCGACTCGCCCGCGAAGCCGTGCCCCTCCGTCTGTTGCGGGGACTCGACCGAGACTTCGTAGGTGCCGGGAACGAGCGGGCCCGCGACATAGCGACCGTCCGCATCGGTCAGTGCGGAGGACCACGCGCCCATGTCGGACTCCAGAGACATCGCTTGGACGAGCATTCCCTCGAGCGGTGCGCCGTGCGTGTCGCGCACCGTGCCCTCGATCGACCCGATGTCGAACACGAGGTCGAGCGCGAACTCCGTCACGTTCGGGATCGTCGCCGAGGTTTCGAAAGAGGTGTTCGTGTCTTGGACCGAGAACGTGTACTCGCCCGGACAAGGGAGCGTGATGCGGTAGTTCCCGTCGGAGTCCGTCCTCGTCGTCGCCAGTTGCCCGAAACCCTCCTCGGAGTGGTCCGCCGAGTTCACCCACGCGCCCGATACCGGGGGAGCTCCGCCGACGAGGACGCGACCGCGGACCGTGACGAAGTCGAGCTCGCGGAACGTCAGGACGACGTGGGCCGCTGCGCTGTCCGAGGTGTCCACATGCGCGGAACGGCGTAGGAGGTGGACGTCGAACGGGGTCGCGTCGGGCCCGAGGAGCGCGCGCGCGTCACTCGGCGTGGATGCGACGTCGATCGTGCTGTCACCCGGCGGAACGCCGTCGAATTGGAACGCGCCATTCGCATCGCTCGTGGTCGTGCGTACGTCGCGGCTGCCCCTGGACTGGAACCTCACCTCGCGATGCGGATCGGGGCGGCCGCCGACTCCGAGGACGACGCCGGTCACGGTCACTCCCGACTTCAGCCGCAACTCGACGCCGCGCCGCTCCTCGCCGGGGACGAGCGAGAGGACCACGGGCTCATTCGACGCGTAGCCGTCCGCGTGCGCGATGAGCGCGACCGTTCCCGAGTTCAGGTCTTCGAGCAAGAAGGCGCCGTCGGCCTCCGAGAGCTCGTCCTCGCCGGTCCAGCGCCGCATGCCAAAGCCGGAGTCGCTCTCTTCGACGCGGGCGTTCGCGAGCGGTGCTCCGTTCGGTGCGATGACGATGCCCGCGACGGACGCCGAACGCTGGAGCTCGAACCGGAGCGGCTCGGTGTCGCGCGGCAGAGTGCGCCGCTGGCTCTGGGCGTCTCCGAATCCCGTCGCGGTGACGTTCACGTCGAACGATCCGGAGGCGAGCCCTTCGATTCGAAACGCGCCGTCGGACTCTCGGAAGCGCCTGCTGACGATCGAGTCGAGGCTGATGAAGTTCGCGACCTCGTCCGCTTCGTCGACCTCGACGCGGAAGTCGGGGATCGGAGTGCCGCTCGCGTCGACGACGAGGCCGACGAGCGAGTGTCCCGAGCCAAGCTGGACGACCACGCCCGCCGCGCCCGGAACGACGTGCTCCGCGACGCCGCGGTGTGTCGTTCGTTGCGTTTTCTGGCGCGCTTTGCCGGTGACCTCGCTGATCACCTCGACCTTGGTCTTCTCGACGGCAACGGCGCGCAGATCGATCGGCTCGTCGCCGAGCCCGGCGAGCACGAAGGTCCCGTCGTCCTCCGCCTTGACCGTGATCGCATCCTTCCACGGCTCGTCGGCGAAGTCGGGATGGTCGTACTCGACGGTCGCGCCGCCTGCCGGCGTGCCGTCCGGAAAGACCACGCGCCCGTGGATCGACTTGCCGCGCGCGAGCACGATCCGGAGCCCCGTGACGTCGCGCTGGTCGACGAGCTCCGGTACGTCGCGATGCGCGAGACAGAACGCGGGATGCCGAACGCCGATCGAGATGCTGTCCCGCGCGAGTCCCGCCAGGCGAAAGCGTCCGTCGGCGTCGGTTTGAGTGAGGCCGTCGGCCGTGAAGGTCCCCTCCGTCGTGGAGATCGAAGCCCCGCCGACGGGCGCGCCCGATGCGTCGACGACGACTCCGTCGACCGTCGCACCGACGACGAGCGCGAATTCGACCGTGGACGTTTCTCCCGCGCGCACGGACAGATTCTCCTGCTGGTCGCTCTCGTGCACTTCGCTTTGGAATCCGACGAAGTACGATCGGTCGGGCGCAAGGCCGTTCAGCTCGAACTCGAGCGTGTGCACCGCGACACTCGCGTTCACTCCGTCGCCGTGCGCCCAGACGTTCACATCGATGCCCTCGGACTCCTCGCCCTCCTCCGGCACGAAGCGTCCGGCGATGCGTCCGCCGAGCAGCGGTTCGAGCGTGACGTCGGTCGCGTCCGAAACCTCGATGCGCGGCGATTCGTCGAGATAGAGGTACTTCGCGTCGAGCCGCACCCGCCCCTTCTTCGTGCGCTTCGAGAACGCGACGCGGAAGCGCCCGTCCGACGCGACGCGCGCGCGGTGCTCGTCGCCGTGCTCGAACGAGCGACCGTCCGCGACGACGAAGCACTCCTCGTCGAGCGGCGTACCCTCGGGGAACACGACGCGCCCTTCGATCCAGTGGCCTTCCGCGAGCTCGTCCTCGTACGCGGACCGTGCCAACGCGCGCGTCGACGGGCGCTGCTCTTCGACCGCTTCCAGCTTCTTCACGCTCTCGACCGGGACCGGCAACGGCGCGGGCGTCGCTTTCGCGGGTGTGGCAGCGCGCGCGAGCGGCGCGGCGCGCGGCACGATCGGTGCGTCCGTTCGCGTCGCCGTGAACAGGAACACACCGAGCGCGACGAGGGACACGGCGAGGACGGCGAGCAGCGAGCGGTTCGTCATGCGAGAGCCTCGAGCATGGGAAGGGCTCCGAGCATAACGGAGGCGCGCGGCGTGCGCGCGTTCGGACCCGCCGGGCGCGAGAAGCCCGCGGCCATGCGGTATAAACCGACGCGTGAACGCCCTTTCGCGCAAACGCCGCGTGGCCCTCGGGCTCCTGGTTTCGGTCGCTGCGCTCGTCGCCGTCGACCAGGTGCTGCTGCACACCGCGCTCGCCGACGACGAGCTCTTCGGCGTCTACATCGCGCCGTTCACGCCGCCGCTCTACACGCCGGCGCAGCATCGGTTGCTCGCGGAGTACGAGGAGCGGCTGGCCGGGGATCGCGCGGCGTACGAGCTCGTCTCGGACTTCGACGCCGAGCTCGGTTGGTGTCCGCGGCCGAATCGCGTGCGCGGCGAGGCCACGTTCGATTGGGCGGGGAGTCGCATCGGCGTCGCGCCGTTGCCGCGCGAGCGTGAGGCGAGCGAGCGCTTCGTCGCGCTCGTCGGATGCTCGTTCACGCACGGCAGCGAGGTCGACAACGGCGAGACGTTCGGCGCCGAGCTCGAGCGCCTGTGGCCGGACGTGCGCTTCGGGAACTTCGGCGTCTACGGGTACGGCGTCGGGCAGACGCTCCTGCGCTACCGGCGCGACGTGGCGCCGCTCGCGCCGAACGAGGTGTGGTTCGGCTTCTTCCCGCACGCCGCGCTGCGACCCACGTCGCAGTTCCCGCCGCTGTACCACCGTTGGCGCGCGCGCACGCTCAACTTCAAGCCGAGCTTCACGCTGAACGACAGCGGCGAGCTCGTCCCGCACCCGTCGCCCGCGCGCGCGCCCGACGACGTGCCGCGCCTCGTGCACGACACGGATGCGTTCCTCGCTGCGCTCGACGGCCACGATCCGTGGATCGCGCGCGCGCGCGCCGCGTACCTGCCGAAGGGCACGCATTGGCTGCATCGCTCGGGGTTCGCGCGGCTCGCGCTCACGTGGCTCGAGCGGCGTGGGCGCGACGTGCCCGCGCAGCTCGAGGAACCGTCGAGCGCGCTCTATCGCTTGAACCGCGCGCTGATCCTGCAGCTCGCGCGCGAGGTCGAGGCAACCGGCGCGCGCTTCCGCATGCTCGTGATGCCAGGCCAACTCGAGCTGACCGAGTTCGCCGAACGCGGCCGCGGGCACTGGCAGACGCTCGTCGATGACGTGCGCGCGAGTGGTGTGGAGGTGCTCGACCTGTCGAGCGCGCTGCTCGCTGCCGGCTTCGAATCGGACGCCGCGGGCTGGGCGCCGAACGGGCACTACGGTCCGCCGATCCACGCGTGCATCGCGCGCACGCTCGCCGCGGCGTGGGAGTGAGCGTGCGCATGGGGGAGATCGCGTAGGGGGCAGGGGACGCGAGCAGGTGCGCCGGGTACGGATGCCGCAGGGCCCCGCCGAACGCGCTTGCGCGCTCTCCACCGCTCGCTTTAATGGTTGGCATCGTTGTCCCCACGGATGCCCCCATGCTGCCCATCGCGCCCCTCCTCGTTGCGTCGCTCCTGACCTTCCTCAACGCCCCGACCGGCTGGATCCCGCTCGACGACCCCGGCCAATCGCGGGTGCCGTCGGGCCTCGTGCAGTTGCCGCAACGCGCGATGCAGGCGTACGAGTCGGCGAGCGGCATGGCCGTGCTGCTCGTGCGCGAGCTCGACGGCGGCGACGTCTTCGAGACGTTCATGGCGGACGAAGAGGTCGTGTCGAAGTCCTACTCGTTCGTGCCCGTCGACGAGCGCCCGTTCGAGACCGAGCGCGGCGAGGGCATGCTGTTCGAATGCGAGGTCACGATCGACGGTTGCGCCGGGCGCGCCGTCGCGCTGTATGTGCCGAGCGACATCGGGCTCACCTCCATCTGGATGCTCGATGCGGGCGAGGCGTCGCTCGCGGAGCTCGGCGATGCGGCGATCGCGCTCGTGCCGCAGCTCGCGGCCACGGTCGAGCTCGAGCAGGGGCCGCGCCACGCGTCGATCGTGCTGAGCCATCGCCTGTCGTTCGCGCTCGCGTTTGGCGAGGGCGACACGGCGGTGGCGCTCGCCCCGGCCGAGGCGCGCGCCGAGGACGTCGAGTTCTTCGCGCACGAGCTCGCCACGCATCCCTCGTTCACGGGCACCGACGCGCGCCACTGGGCCGATCCGGCGCGCGGCATCACGCTCTCCTACCAACTGCTCCAGGGCGACCACTCGCTCGGCCTGAAGGAGCCGCTGCTGCACCACATCGCGGAAGAGCTGCAGAAGCACGAGCGCATCAGCGTCGACGAGGGCGACTACCCGCTCGAGCTGATCCACATCCCGGACGCGCAGACGATCGTTGTGTCGGACGCCGAGGTGGAGCGCCACTACCTGAACAACAAGAAGGCCGCCGAGGCCGGCGTGATCTTGCAGACCTACCTCGAGCGCTCGCCCTTCGCGAACGCGGTGCGCATGCGCTGGCAGGAGGGGGGCGAACACGTGCTCGCGCTCTACGTCGAGCTGCGCACGTATCCGCGCTCGCGCAGCGAGACGATCTCGCGCCGGACGATCGTGATGCTCCAGGCGCACGCGAAGACGGCCGCGGAGCTCGCGCGCATCGAGCGCGGTCTCGCGTTCGAGAGCGCGCCGCTCGAGACGGACGCGCCCTTCGCGGCCTCGCTCTGAACGCGTTCGTGTCCCGCGGCGGCGGGGCCTGCTAGCAGGCCGTGGCTAAACTCACGGCGTCCTCGGAGGGTGATGGATCCGCGCTGACAAGGCGCGCCGACGACGCGTATTCGTGGATACTCGGAGGAAGCGGAACGCGGGCAGCGCGGATCCAGCGTTCTTCGAGGATGGCGTGAGTTTAGCCACGGGCTGCTAGCGCTGGAACATCGCGGCTCGCGCCTCGATCACTTCCACCGCCCCTGCGGTCACGCGCAGCCTCGAGCTCAGACGCGCGCGTTTCGCCGTACCCGGCAGGAGCGCGAACGACCGCAGCGCTTCGCCGTCGCGGTCCGGGACCGTCGACACGAACGCACCGAAGCGATCGCCCGCGCTCGCGCCGCGGATCTCGAACAGGAGCGTGCCCGAGTCTCCCGAATAGACGCGCACGCCTCCCGTCGCTGTTGCGTCCGTACCGGGCGCCCCGATCGCGAGGTCGAGCGTGCCGTCGCCGTCGAAGTCCGCGTCCATCGCGATCGACGCGCCGAAGTCGAGACCCGCGGCGGGCGCCTCGATGCGCAGCTTGGTCGCGAGCTGGCCCGGGCGCGGGGCGCGACGCGGACGAACGCGCGGCGCCTCGAGTGCGTTGGGCAGCGGACCGCCGAGCCACGCGGGGGTGCGGAATGCCGTCGGGCGCGCGTCGCCCTGGCGGTAGACGCCGCGCGGGTTCTGGCCGACGTCGATGGACTTCACGATCGAGTGCGTGGCCGTATCGATCACGGCGACCTGGTTGCCCGTCGTCGGGTAGTAGTAGAAGGCGCCGTCCGCGGAGAAGGTCGGCTCGAGGAACGCGAAGCTCGACAGGCCCGTGATGTCCGGCCCGCGCGTGCGGCCGACCAGGTCGAAGACCGACACGCCGAGGTCCGACTTGACCCACAGCTCGCCGAGCGCCTTGTGGTACTCGAGGTTGCGCCAGGTCGTCGGACCTGGAATCGAGAAGCGCTCGCGACGGGGGAGGTCGAGCACCAGGAGCTCGCTCGGTGTCGCGCCCGCCGTGATGTCCGAGAAGGCCAGCAGGCCGAGGTTCGTGGCGAACTGAATGTCCTGGTTCGCGTCGATCGCACCGAGCTTGATGTCGATGTACGTCCCGCTCACGGCCTCGTACATGCGCACCGTCGGGGCGTTGACCGGGTTGACGAACGGCACGTGGTCGTGGTTGCCGGCGATCTCGAGCTCGCCGTAGGGCGAGGAGCCGTTCGACGACGGGCCGGCGACCTGGCCCTCGATGGCGAAGGCGGGCACCGAGAGCAACGCGAAGACTTCGTCGAAGCTCGCGCCGGCGTAGACGTGCAGGCTGTCGCTCGTGAACCGCATGAGGAGGCCCGCGTAGAGGGGCCCGCTGAAGCCGTCGCACGAGAGGCACAGTTGCCGGCTCGCGAGGACCGTCATGCCCGCCGTTTCGATCAGGTGCGCGGTCGCGCCCTGCAGGTCTCCGGCGACGAGATACGCACCGTTCGGCGAGATCTCGAGCTCGCACAGGTTGGAGTTCGATTGCTGCGGCAACGCGGCGACGCCGACGACGGTGAGCGTCGCGAGGTCGACCTTGTGCACGGTCTTGCTCGCGTTCAGCACGTCACAACCGACGTATGCGAACGCTCCGTCGGCGGACATCGCGATGCGTTCGGGTCGGGCCCCGACCGGGATGCGCGCGATCTCCGTTTGGGTCGTCGCGTCGATGACGCTGACGTTGTCCTCGGACAGGTTGGGGGTCAGCAGCAGGTCATCCGACGTGCCGGGGAACGAGGCGGAGAGCGCGAGCAGTGCGGCGACGAGCATGGAATCTCCTAGCAGCCCGTGGCGAAACTCACGCCATCGTCGGAGGGTGATGGATCCGTGCTGGCAAGGCGCGCTGACGACGCGTATTGGTGGATACTCGGAGGAAGCGGAACGCAGGCAGCGCGGATCCAGCGCCGTTCGAGGGTGGCGTGAGTTTCACCACG
>JAJDEV010000238.1 GCA_029259605.1 Planctomycetota bacterium
CCAACCCCCCCCCCCCCCCCGCCCCCCCCCCCCCCCCCCCCCCCCCCACCCCCCGCCCGCCCCCCCCGGCCTGGGTGGGGGGGGGGCGCCCGCCCGTATTGCTCGAGATCGGAACTAGTTCCCGATGCGGAGATCCTGCGAGTTCGTCAAGCGCAGCGGACGCGGCGTTCCGTTGACGAGCTTCGCCTGGGTGTAGATCGTGATTCCACACATGCTCGGGTCGTTCGCGATGACCGCGGAGGTCTGCGCGATCGGACCGGACAGGAGGCCCGAGTTGAAGAGGATCGTCGAGTCGATGTTGATGAGCAGCCAGTCACCCGAGTCGAGCGGGCGCGACAGTGCGGAACCGACTCCGAAGATCTGCGCGAACTGGAAGCCGGACGTGTCGACCGTGAACGTCACGTTTTGGCCGATGACCGGTGCCGTCGCCGTGTAGACGTCGAGGTTGCTGCCCGCGATGCGGTGCGTGACGCCGGCCGCCACACACGCCGCCGGGGGACGCGCGAGGTTCGGACGGAAGTGCTCGATCGTGCAGCGCATGCGGTTCGTCTGCTCGGGCGTGAAGTTGTCCATGCACAGGTCGTCCGTGTACTCCATGTAGTTCTTCACCGGGTCCGGCGAGGAGCAGGAGCTCGTGTTCGGGCAACCGAAGTGCGATCCGCCGTCGGGGTTCGTATCACAGATGCGGTCGCCGTTCGTGTAGCAGCTCGCGGCCGACGCGCATCCACCCTGGAACGTGTGGTAGAGCCCGAGGTAGTGGCCGACTTCGTGCGTCGCGGTGCGTCCCTTGTTGTAGGGGGGACCGAACGGGCCGTTGAGACCGAAGGTCGACCAGAGGATGACGACGCGGTCGGAGTTCGAACCGACGAGGCCGCCCTGCGGCAGACTCGGAACGTAACCGAGCGCGCCACCGGCCTGGTTCGTGTAGATGTTCAGGTAGCGGTTCGTGTCCCACGCGAGCGAGTTGTAGTACGTGCCGCCGTCGTTGAACCACGTGTTGTTCATCGAGCGCGTGATGCCCGTCGTCGGGTTGTTGCTCGGGTCACGATCGGCCAGATAGAACTGGACCATCGTGTCCGTGCCGCCGGCGCCGTTCGTGCCGGCCATCGCGCGGAAGTCCTCGTTGAGGATGTCGATCTGGCTCTGCACCTTCGCGTCGGAGATCACGCCCTGGGTTCCCGCTCCGTTCATGATGACGTGAACGACGACCGGGATCTGAATCAGGCCGTTGGCCGGGTTGTATTCCGGCTTGATGGTCGTCGAGCTGCCGCTGCAATCGGACGCCGGGAAGCGGAAGTTCGGATCCGCGGGCGGAAGACCGCAACGGAGGCCGAGCGACTTGAACGTCGTCGACTGCTGGAACTCCTGCCAGGTCCCGAAGGACTGACCACCGACTTGGATGACGGGCTCTTGCAGTTGCGCTTCCTGGTGCCGTTGAGCGGTCTGCGCAGTCGCCGAGGAGGCGAGGATCGCGGCTCCGAGGGCCGCGAATACGGTTGCATTCTTCATCTGGATGAACGTGAGGGTGGGGTGCGGATCCGAGTTGGGATCGGACGTGAGGGGGCCGGGGGGATGCGGCGAGACCGAAACGAACAACGGCACCCGCGTGGGCGCCGAAGTCAGCAAGCGGCCGGCGAGAGCTCGAACGACCTCGCTCCAATCATGACATTGCCGGTCGATCGTAGGGAGTTCCCATGAATCCGGGTCGCTGGCACCGAACTTCTTTCGATCGCGCCGGAGGAGTCTCTGACCGCTCGTCGCGGGGATGACGGCAGCGGGACCCTCCCGTGTTCCACTCGATCTCGATTTCGAGCGCGGAAGCCCGAAGAACCACTCCGGGTAGGAAGGCTCGCCCGCGCGACGCGCCCCCAGAGTAAGGAACGGGCGATTGCCACGACCGCGACGCGCGCGACCGTTGGCGGCGGGCGGCCACGCGCGGACAATGCCGCTCCCCCACGACGCCAACCACCGTCCACACACTCCGCCGATGTCGCTCCTCGCTCTCACCGCCGTCCCGCTACTCACCGCCCTCGCACCGCAAGCGTCCACGACCGAGGCGCCGTCCGACCTGCTGACGCTCATGGACGTCTTCGAGCTCGAGTACGTCTCGGATCCGCAGATCGCGCCGGCCGGTGATCGCGTCGTGTTCGTCCGTCGCTCGATGGATGTCATGCGCGATCGCCAGACCTCGAAGCTGTGGATCGCCGACGTCGACGGCGGAGACGTGCGGCCGCTCACCGAGGGTGAGGTCAGTGAGTCGACACCGCGTTGGTCGCCCGACGGCGAGCGGCTCGCGTTCGTGTCGACCGAGGCCGGCTCGACGCAAGTCCATCTGCGCTGGATGGACACGGGACAGCGCGCGCGCCTGACGCAGTTGACCGAGTCGCCGGGGAGCTTGACGTGGTCGCCGGACGGGCGTTGGCTCGCGTTCACGATGCTGGTTCCATCGTCGCCGAAGCCGCTCGCGACGCTGCCGAGCGCGCCCGAAGGCGCGGAGTGGGCGGATCCGCCGCGCGTCATCGAGAGCGTGCAGTATCGCGCCGACGGGGCGGGGTACATCGAACAGGGGCGGACGCACGTGTTCGTGCTGCCCGTCGAGGGCGGGACGCCACGCCAGCTGACGCACGACGACCACGACTATGGGGGATCGCTGAGCTGGACGCCCGACTCGAAGCGCCTGCTGCTCTCGACGAACCGCGACGACGATGCCGAGTTCCAGCCGGTCGAGAGCGACGTGTGGGAGCTCACGATCGCCGACGGCAGCCTGCGCGTGCTGACGAATCGGAAGGGGCCCGACCGCTCCCCCACCGTGTCGCCCGATGGAACGCTCGTGGCATATCTCGGCTTCGACGATCGCCGGCGCGGCTACGAGGTCATGCGGCTGCATGTCATGTCGAGCGACGGATCCGATGCACGCTCGCTCACGGACACGTTCGACCGCAGCGTGGAGAGTCCGGTGTGGGCGGCGGACGGCAGCGGACTGTTCGTCTCGTACGACGATCACGGCAACTCGTACATCGCGTTCGTCGGGCTCGACGGCTCGATCGAAGTCCTCGCCGAGAACGTCGGCGGACTGTCCGTCGGGCGTCCCTACACCGGCGGCGCGTTCAGCGTCGCGAACAACGGGCGCTTCGCCTTCACGCTCGGCAGCACGTCGCATCCGGCCGACCTCGCCGTCGGGAACCGTCGCGGACGCGGGGAGAACGCGCCGCAACGCCTCACGCGCTTGAACGACGACCTGTTCGCGTTCCGGACGCCGGGCGAAGTCGAAGAGATCCGCACCGCGTCGTCCTTCGACGGCCGCGAGGTCCAGGGCTGGATCATCAAGCCGCCGCACTTCGATCCGGCGCAGACGTACCCGCTCATCCTCGAGATCCACGGTGGACCGTTCGCCGCGTACGGACCGTGGTTCAGCATGGAGGGTCAGCTCTACGCCGCCGCAGGCTATGTCGTGCTCTACACGAACCCGCGCGGCAGCACGAGCTACGGCGACGAGTTCGCGAGTGAGATCCACCACAACTATCCGGGCCAGGACTACGACGATCTGATGAGCTCGGTCGACGCGGTGATCGAGCGCGGCTACGTCGATCCCGAACGACTCTACGTCACCGGTGGAAGCGGAGGCGGCGTGCTCACAGCGTGGATCGTCGGCAAGACGGAGCGCTTCCGCGCTGCGGTCGTCGCGAAGCCCGTCATCAACTGGATCAGCTTCGTGCTGACCGCGGACGCGTACCCGTACTTCACGCGCCATTGGTTCACGGGCTATCCGTGGGACCAGTTCGACGAGTACTGGAAGCGCTCACCTCTGTCGCTCGTCGGCAACGTCACGACGCCGACGATGTTGCTCACCGGCGAGGTCGACTACCGCACGCCGATCTCCGAGTCCGAGCAGTTCTACCAGGCGCTCAAGCTCCGACGCATCGACGCCGCGCTCGTGCGCATCCCCGGCGCGTCACACGGAATCACCGCGCGGCCGAGCCAGCTGATCGCGAAGGTCGCGAACATCCTGGCGTGGTTCGAGCGCTACGCGCCCGCGGAGTGATCGCCCTAGCAGACTGTGGCAAAAGTCATTCACCCGCAGAACGCCGTCCTCCACTCCGGTTTGGCCCCCGACGTCGCTGCGTCGATCTCGGTGAAGCGTCGTGATTCATCCGGGCTAGTCGCCGTAGCGTAGCTCGATCGTCTGCACGCCGGACGCGCCGTCGTCCGTGGTCGGACGCGTGACGACGAAGAGCCGGTCGTACGACTCGTGCTCGAGCATCCCGCCGTACTTCGGGTGCTCGACGAGATCGCGCGCTTCGCCGCCGAGCCCGGAGACGATGCCCGGCACCGTGTTCGAGTGTCCGCACACGGCGGCGATCGAACCCGGCGGGAGGTCGAGGAGCGCGTCGACCTGCGCCGCGCCGTCGTCAGCCGGCACGACCTGGATCTCGAGCCCGAGCTGCTCGGCGAGCGGCGCGATCGTCGCCTGCGTGCGCGCGAACTCGCTCGAGAAGACGTGCGTCACGCCCGAGTTGGCGAGCAACCGCGCCAAGGCTTCCGCGCGCGCCGCACCGCCATCGGAGAGCTCGGGGTCGCCGCCGGAGCGCGTGGAGCCCGCGGTCTCGGCGTGCCGGAACGCGAGCACGGTCAGCGGCTTCGGCGGAGCGTCCGTCGCCCCCTCCGCGAGCGGCACGAGCAACGGGGCGAGGAACAGCGCGGCGAGCGCGACGAAGCGGGTAGGAGCGTCCTTCATCGCCGGAGTCTAGCGGTTGCTCGCGGCGCGCATCCATCGACGGCGCGGTTTCGCCAAGAGAGTCGCGATCCGTGTCGTTGCCTCCGAAGAGCGCCGCCGGACCGAGCTTTGCACCGCCCGACCGTGCGACTCGCTCGAACGACGTCCGCCTACAGGAACGACTCCATGAATGCCTCCTTGCATACCGTTGCCACCCGCTCCCTCTCGCTCCTCGCGCTCGCGGGAATCGCTTTCGCACAGGGTTCGCCCGACCCGCGCCCGCTGCGCTCCACGCGTGGCGTTCACACGACGGCGTTGAACATCACGGTCAACGTCGTCGACGGTGTCGCGACGACCAAGTTGAAGCAGACCATCCGCAACGACTCGAACGTCGCGCTGGCCGAGGCGATCTGGGTCCTGCCGCTGCCCGAGGGTGCGGCGGCCGACGACTTCGAGATGCTCGTGAACGGCGTGCGGATGAGCGGCGAGGTCCTCGGCGCCGAGGGTGCGCGCACCGTCTATGAGAACATCGTCCGCAAGCGCCGCGACCCGGGTTTGCTGGAGTACGTCGGTCGTGGCTGCCTACGGGCGCGCGTGTTTCCGATCCCCGCCGGCGAGGAGGTCGGCGTCGAGGTCTCGTACCGCCACGTTCTGCAGGACGTCGCCGGCCTCTCGCGTTGGAGCTTCCCGATCGCGGCGGCGGGCGTGGACGGCCGCGCGCCGGACAACGTGACGCTCGACCTCTCGATTCACTCCAAGCGCTCGATCAAGAACGCGTTCTCGCCGAGCGCTCTCGTCGACGTCCGGCAGAAGGACGACCACTCGGTGCGCGCGTCGTTCGAGGCCAAGGCGAGCAGCCTGCCAACGGATGAGCTCGCGGTGCTGTACGGCCTGTCGGAGAAGGACTTCGGGCTGAACCTGCTGTCGCACCGGCCGAGCAAAGGCGACGGGCCCTACGGACAAGACGGCACGTTCCTCATGCTCATCTCGCCCAAGCGCGACTGGGGCGATGCGGTCGTCACGAAGAAGGACATCACGTTCGTCGTCGACACCTCCGGCTCGATGGCGGGCGAGAAAATCGATCAAGCCAAGGCGTCGTTGCTCTTCTTCCTGCGCTCACTGCGCGCCGAGGACCGCTTCAACGTCGTTCCGTTCTCGACCGAGGCGCGTCCGTTCTTCGACGCGCGCGTCGAGGCCTCGAAGGAAAACGTCGCGCGTGCGGTCGAGCTCGTCGGCGACATCCACGCGGTCGGGGGCACGAACATCTCCGATGCGTTGCGCGTCAGCCTGGGCGGCGCGCCCTCGCCGACGGACGACGATCGCGTGCGCATCGTCGTGTTCCTGACGGACGGCGTGCCGACCGTGGGCACGACATCGCGCGCCGCGATCCTCGACGAAGTGCGGCGCGCGAACGGCGACGCGGCCACGCGCATCTTCGTGCTCGGCGTCGGGCACGACGTGAACACGCACTTGCTCGACTCGCTCGCGGCCGAAGCGCGGGGTACGCGCGACTACGTGCGCCCCAACGAGAACATCGAGCTCAAGGCGAGCGCGCTCTTCACCAAGCTCGCGAACCCCGTGCTCACCGACCTCGAGCTGACGGTCGACGGCGTGCGCGTTTCGCGCCTGGTTCCCGGCGAGCTCGCCGACCTGTTCGAGGGCGAGCGACTCGAAATCTTCGGGCGCTACGCGGCGAGCGGCGCGAGCGCGATTCGCTTGACCGGTCGCTTCCGCGGAACGGAGCGCGTGTACGTCTTCGAGGGTACCTTCGCCGACGGGCCGTCGAAGACGGTCGACTTCCTGCCGCGTCTCTGGGCCCAGCGCCGCGTCGGCGTCTTGCTCGACGCGATCCGCCTGAACGGTGAGAAGCGCGAACTCGTCGACGAGGTCACGCGCATCGGGCGCGAGTTCCGCATCGTCACGCCGTACACGTCCAACCTGATCCTCGAGCCCGGTGATCGCGCGGAGAACCACCTCGCAACCAGGGACGCGGAGGCGCTACGGGGCCTCGGCTACACGGACGGGAGACGCGGCGGCGCAGCGGCGGGCCCCGCCAGCCCGCGCTCGATCGCGTCGGGGGGCGCGGACACGGGATCGGACGGGTTCTTCCTCGGACGCGG
Organism: Planctomycetota bacterium; assembly: GCA_029259605.1. Taxonomy (GTDB): domain Bacteria; phylum Planctomycetota; class UBA1135; order UBA1135; genus OFTM281. The sequence goes on from JAJDEV010000238.1 coordinate 6,835, forward strand.
GTCGCAGAAGGCGGAACGAGCGGAGCGCGAGGTCGACCTCGACGCCGTGGTCGCCGGACTGCGCGCGAGCGAGATCGTCGACGACGACACTCCGGCCGACGAGGTCGTCGCTCTGGCGCAGCAGGTCAAGGAGCGCCTGAGCGCGGCCGCGATCGAGCTGAAGGCGATGGGCGAGACGCGCGACGTGGGAAGTCGCGCCGTCGCGCAGAGCCAGCACCTCGAACGCCTCATCCGCGGTGGAACTTCAGGTGAGAGCCAGGCGTTGCTCGAGCTCTTCACGCGACGCGTGAACGGGAAGGTGTTCCGCCTGCGGCGCGGAGTCTGGACCGATCTCGCGATCCGCACCGATGACGGCGCGCAGCCGCTGCCGAGGACGCGGGTCGAGGCCTTCTCGCCGGCGTACTTCGAGCTGCTCCGCGAGCGATCCGAGCTCCGGCCCTACTTCGCGCTCGGCACCCGCGTCGCCGTCCTCATCGACGGCGCGATCCTCGAGACGACGCCCGCCTCCTGAGTGTGGAGCCACCGCCCCGGCCCGTCGCATTGCGCCGGAGTCCGGGGCGGACCACAATGCACGCATGGCTTCGAAGCCGCTCCGCTCCGCGTCCGTACCGCTTGCCGTTCTCCTCGCCGCGACCGCGTACACGCTCGGCTGCAAGTCGAACAGCGACGAGGTCCAGGCGTACCGCGTGGTCAACACGTACGAGCACGACCCCTACGCCTACTGCCAGGGTCTGCTCTTCGCGGACGGTGCGCTCTACGAGAGCACCGGGCGCAAAGGCACGTCGTCCGTGCGGCGCGTCAAGCTCGAGACGGGTGAGATCGAACAACGCATCGACCTGCCGCCGAACCTGTTCGGCGAGGGGCTCGCGCTGCACAACGACGAGCTCTATCAGCTGACCTGGACGGCCGGTCGGGTGCACGTCTTCGATCGCGCGACGCTCAAGGTCAACCGCAACCTGAAGTACGAGGGCGAGGGTTGGGGGCTCACGTCGGACGGCACGTCGCTCCTGATGAGCAATGGCTCGAACGTGATCAGCGTGCGCGAACCGGCGACGTTCGAGGAGATCCGCCGCATCGAGGTCACGACGAACGGGAAGCCGGTCGGCGAATTGAACGAGCTCGAATACATCGAGGGCGAGCTGTGGGCGAACGTGTGGAAGTACGACCACATCGTGCGCATCGACCCGGCCACCGGAAACGTGAAGGGCTGGATCGATCTGCGCGGCATCTTCGATCGGCGCACGCTCCCGGACCCCGACTCCGTGCTCAACGGGATCGCCTACGACCCGCAGACGAAGCGCATCTTCGTCACCGGCAAGCTGTGGCCGCGGCTCTTCGAGATCGAAGTCGTCGACAAGTAGCGGCGCTAGCAGGCTGTGGCGAAAGTGCTTCGCCCGCAGAGCGTCGGCATCCGCTCCGGGTTGGTCTCCGGAAACGTAGGCGAATCGGTGGATTCGGCGAGGCTTTCCGGGGCCAAGCCGGAGTGGAGGACGGCGTTCTGCGGGTGAATGACTTTTGCCACAGTCTGCTAGCCCGGATCATTCATGAGCATGCACGCCAAAAGCTGCAATCGACCGGCTACGCCGGTCTCTCGGCCCCCGCCGGCACTCTGCGAACGTCGGCGTCCTCGACGACCTGACAAGGTCGCCTCCGGGGCCAACGCCCGCAAAGCACCGGCAGGAACCGAGTTGCAGCTACTGCCGCACATCCTCATGAAGAACCCGGGCTAGCGCGCCGGCTCACCGTTCCAGTAGCGCACGACTTCCTCGACGAACGCGCGCTCGTCGTCGCTGAGAACGCCGTTCTTGTCCTTGTCGAAGCCCGCCAGCAGGTGCGGCACGTTGTCGAAGATGCCGTTGACGTACTCCGTGGCGCGCGCGTCTTCCTCGACGTCGAGCGTGCCATCTCCGTCGGCGTCAAACGTCGCGACGAGGCCCTTCCAAATGTCGAGCAGCGTGTTCGCGCGCGCACTCGACGCGCGGTACTTCACCTCGCTCGCGCGCTTCAGGGTCTCGAACTCCTCGCGCGAATCGACGAGGACGTTCAGCCACGTGACCGCCATTTCGTTGAACGACGCCTTGCCCGTGATCACGCGGTGCGGCGGCGAGTACGGGTTGCGCGGGTTGTTGTCGGAGTTGTCGTACTCGAACGTCATGTCGAGCCGCGTCCCCTTCGGCAACTCGAGCAACTCCTCGTACTCGTAGATCTCTTGCCAGTTGGGATCCCAGTCGTCGATGCGCAGCAGGTCCTCGCGCTCGCCGCTCGGAAGCGTGGCCCAGACCTCGAGCGCGCTGCAGACGTAGTGCGCGTGCGGTGCGATGTTCATCGCGCGCACGTCGACGGGCAGCACGAACGACTGCTCGATGACGTAGGACTCCTGACCGGGCGGAATCGACGCGCCGGGGCCGATCATGACGACTCCGCTGACGAGCGCGTCGGGCGGCCCGTCGGCGAAGTGCAGTCCGACCTCCATGCGCACGTCTTCCACGCGACCGGTCGGGACGAAGTGCGTGTCGAGCACGAAGTCCGCGCCCGGCGCGACGACCGTGGCCGTTTCGAGCGGGAGCGTGCGCGGGCTCATGCCGGGGATCCACCCGTACGCCTCCTCGCCGAGCAACGTCACCTCGGCCGTCATGCCGGGGAACCCGACGCCCGGATCTTCGGCATCACGCCGTCGGCTCGCGTCGGTGGCGTCCATGTACATGATGAAGTGGTGCACGACGCGATCGTTGCCGGGGCGGAACTCGATCGCGCGCAGGTACGCCGTCTCCTCGAAGCCGGTCGGGATCACGAACGTGCGCCAAACGTCGAAACCCTCGGCGGGCACCTGATACGTCCCGTCCATCCGCAGGATCCGGTCGGGCTCGCCGAGCTTCCATTCGTCGTCGAACACGGGCGGCGGAGCAAGGTCCTCGGGATCACCGAGGGGCCGGTCGCCGTCGAGCCACGCGAGCAGCGTGTCGTACTCCTCGTCGTCGAGGCGGCGCTCGTCGGCAAACTCGCCGTGCCCTTCGGCGGGCGGCCAGGGCGGCATGTAGCGGTCGGCGACGACGATGCGAATCTGGCGCGCGCGCTTCTCGACGTCGCGGTGCGTCAGGAGCGAGAACGGCGCGCCGCCGCCGGGATGGTGGCACGCGGCGCAGCGGCGGTGGAGGATCGGCGCGACGTCGCGCGCGAACGTCGGCTCGTCCGACGTCGCGGGCTCGACATCGGCGGACGCGCGCACCAGCACGCCGAACGAAACCGCGATCGAAACGATGCTCGCGATCGGGAGGACTGTGCGCAGGTTCATCGCGCGTCCGGAATGAAGCAACCGATCACGTCCGTGCGGTCGACGGTCGGTTCGGTGCCGGCGAGCAGCGCGTCGAGCACCAGTCGCAGGTCGTTGCGCGTCGGTTGTGCGCGTTGCTTGCCGAAGTCCACGTAAAGGTCGTTGATGCGGCCGAGGTACTCGAGCTCGCCCGCGGCGTTCTGGACGGCGACCTCGGGCGTCATCGACGCACCGACGGCAGCGGCGTAGCGATGGTCCGGATCGAGCAGCGCGGGGAACGTGTAGCCGTAGTCCCGCGCGTGCTGCGCGACCGTCTCGGCCGTCTCGTCCGGATCCGCGTAGATCAGGAAGAACCCGATCCCCTGCGGCTCGTACGCGGCGGCGATGCGTTGGATCTCCGGCGCGAAGGCGTTCGCGATCGGGCACTCCGTCGCGACGAAGATCGCGACCGATGCGACCCCTCCTTGCGGCGGTTCGATCGCGACCGAGCGACCGTCCGAACCCGTGAGCGCGATGCGGCCCGAGCTCGACCCGCTCGACGTGCACGCCGCGATCACGAGCGACGCGAGAGCGAACAGTGCGAAGGCGCGGATGGATCGAGTCTTCCGATGCTCCATGGTTCGTTGTGCGTCCCGGCGACGCCTACGTCGCGTCCATGCTAACAGGCGCGCGCCCTACTCGGCGGCCTTCGATCCCTTGCGCAGCGTCCAATCGCGACCCGCCGCGAGCGCGCCGAACTCCTCGACGGTGCCGTCCATCCAACGCACGCGCACACCCGTGACCTCGCCGAGCGCACCGAGCCCGACCTGCACGCGCGGATCGTTCGCGGACGCGTAGCTCGTCGAAGTGCGTACGCGGCGCGTGATCTCGCGCGCGCCTGCTCGCATCGATACGACCGCGCCGAGGGCGTCTCTACCGTGATCGACGAGGCGCAGGCGGATCCAGTTGCGCTCGCCCGGGAGCGCGGCGGCGCGGTTCAACAGGAGATGCGCGGGGCCGTCGCGGTTGACGACCAGCGCGTCCACCGCGCCGTCGCCGTCCACGTCACCGAACGCCACGCCCCGGCTCGTCCCAGCGAGCGGCTCGCGCGTGCCGCCTTGCGGTTGGACGACCTCGAAGCGATTCGCGCCCGGCACGCCGCGATAGACCAGGTTCAGTTCGGCGAACGGATCGGCGTACTCGCTCGTCAGCCCGTGCGTCACGCGGCCGTTCGATTCGAACAGGTCGAGCTCGCCGTCCTGGTCGAAGTCGACGAAGCCCACGCCGAAGCGCGTGAATGCCTGGCTCGCGGTGGTCAGCCCGACGGACGCCGTGCGGTCGACGAAGTGCGTGCCCTCGTTCAGGAAGAACGAGTCGTACTCGCCCGTCAGGTTCACGACGAGCAGGTCCTCGTCCCCGTCGTTGTCGAAGTCGATGACGCCGACACCCATGCCCGCCTTGATCTGACCGTCCTGGTCGGCTGCGCAACCGAACGCGACGCCCCTCTCCACGAACGACTCGCCACGGCGGTTGATCCACAGCTGGTCCTTCATCTCGTCGTTGGCGATGAAGATATCGAGCATGCCGTCACCGTCGAAGTCCGAGATGCCGATCCCCATGCCGTTGCCGAGCGACGAACGGATTCCCGCTTCGATCGACACGTCCGTGAACGTGCCATCGCCCTCGTTGCGGAAGAGCGTGTCGGGCGCGGGCTTGCCGTACGACATCGGACCGCAGTAGGTCTCGCCGCGCGTCTTGCCGTAGCACACGCGCTCGTCGCCGATCGACCAGAGGATGTAGTTCACGACCCACAGGTCGAGATCGCCGTCGTTGTCGTAGTCGAAGAACGCCGCTCCGGCGCTGAAGAGATCCTCGCTCGTTCCAGTCGCGAGGGTCACATCCTCGAAGCGTCCGGTTCCGTCGTTCCGAAGCAGTGCGTTCTCGCCGAGGTTGCAGACGTAGAGGTCGACGTCGCCGTCGTTGTCGTAGTCCGCTGCGGACACGCCGATGCCAAAGCCGCGGTCGTCCGCGCCGCTGCCCGCCGTCACGTCCTCGAAGCGTCCGCCGCCGACGTTCTCGAACAGCTGGTTGCCGGGGCGTTCGGCTTCGGCGACGTCGACGCCGCCCGATTGAACGAGGTAGGCGTCCAGGTCGCCGTCCCCGTCCATGTCGAAGAGCGCCGCGCCGCCGCACACGATCTCGGGGTAGAGGTAGCGCTCGTCGTGACCGCTCTCGTGCTGGAAGACCAGTCCGCGTTCGGCGCCGACCTCTTCGAACCAGATCGCCGGAGCGGCCTTCGAACTCGTGTCGGTCACGTCGGTCGACGGCGCGTCGCCCCCACAGCTCGCGACGGCGAGCGCAGCCAACAGACCGAGTGTGCAGCGGGAGTTCGTCATCACAGCTTTCGCTCTCGGATCGACTCGAGCAGCGCAGCGCCGGCGGAGTCGAGCCGCTTGACCTTCTCGAGCACGCTCTGCGCGAGCTCCCACTTGCCGTCCGACGCGAGCGCGCGCGCGAGACCGACCGGCGCCGACGCCTCCTTCGGAAGCAGGCGCAGCGCGGCGCGATAGGATTCCGCGGCGTCGCTCCAGCGCTCGAGCGTCGCCTCGCAGTCCGCCTTTCCGAGCCACGCGTCCCCGTTGCTCTGGTCGAGTTGCAGCATGCGCGCGTAGATCCCGAGGGCGTCGTCGGTGCGCCCGATCGCGCGCGACACCTTGGCCTTCTCGAGCAGCGTGGTCGTGTCGTTCGGGTCGGCGGCGAGGATGCGGTCGAGCGTGGTCAGCGCGCTCGCACTGTCTCCGTCGCTCCGTTGGATGCGCGCGAGAACGCGCAACACGGCGGCGCTGCGCTCGTCGATCGTGAGTGCGCGATCGATCGTCGCCTGCGCAGCGTCGCGCTGCCCGATCTGGTAGTAGCCCCAGGCGAGGTACGACAGCACGTTCATGTCGTCCGGCTGGTCCTCGGCGAATTCCTCGAGCGCTTCGATCGCTTCCGCGAACTTGCCCGCCTGCAGGTCGTCGCGAGCTTGCTCCATCACCGGCGGCGCCTGGCGGTACTTGCGAAACTCGCGGTGCCATGGATCGCGGCCGAGCGCGCTCTTGCGACGCCAGGGAGCCTGGAGCTTGGCGGCCTCGTTGCCTCGGCCGGCGTGCACGAGCGCGGTGCGCAAGAGCCTACGCGCGCTCGCGTCGTCGGGAGCCCGCTCGAGGATGGACTGCAACACTTCGATCGCTTGTTCGGGCTCGCTCACCTGGATCAGGACCCGCGCGACACCGTTCCAACCACCGAGATGCTCGGGATCGCACTCGATCGCGCGCTCGTACGCGAGCTTGGCCTCGTCGAAACGGCCGAGGTCGAACAGGTAGGTCCCGAGGCGCCAGTGGGTCGGCGCGTACGAGTCGTCGTACTCGATCGAGCGCCGCATCGCGTCGGCCGCCGCCTCGATCTCGCCCGCCGCACGACGCGCTTGTCCGATCCGCGCCCAGGCCTGCGCGCGCTCGAGCGTCGCGTCACCGGTGTAGAGGTCGATCGCGACCCCGTAGCATTCGATGGCAGGCGCAGCGAGCTCGTTCGACTCGTAGATCATCCCGAGCTCCATCCACGCTGCCGGCGCCGCATCGTCGGCGACGACCGCGGCGTGGGCCTCACGAATCCGCTCGGCCAGCGTGACGTCGAGCGCGTCGAGGTCCGGAAGCGGAGCCGTGTGCGTCGGCGACGTCGCGCCACCGCAGCTCGCGCCGGCGATCAGGAGCAGCGCCGTCAGGGTCTTCGCCAAGTGCTACTCGCCGCCGGCGCCGGCCAGCAGTTGTGAGATCTCGTCGAACTTCTTCTGCTTCGCGACCAGTACGGGCGTGGTCTTGTCCGCCGCCTTGGCGTTCGGATCTGCGCCGGCATCAACGAGCATTCGGACGACCTCGGTGTCTCCACGCACGACCGCGTAATGCAGCGGCGTCGCATCCTCGGATCCCGCGACGTTCGGGTTCGCGCCCTTCTCGAGCAGGAACTTGGCGAAGTCCTGCATCCCGAACTCGCACGCGACGATCAGCGGCGTGTTGTTCGAGCGCGTCGCAACGTCGACGTTCGCGCCGTTGTCCACGAGCAGTTCGGCGATCTCCAACGCGCGCTCGACCGGCACTTGGGCCTCATCGATCGCATAGACGATGTTGTGGAGCGGCGCACGCCCGACGACGTCGCCGAGGTTGACGTTCGCGCCGCCTTCGATCAGGAGTCGGACGACCTCGAGGTGTCCGAGGGACGTCGCGACGTTGAGCGCCGTCGCACCGCGCGCTTGCTGGGCGTCGACGTCCGCGTTCTTCGCGAGCAGCGCGCGCGTGCATTCGACCGAGCCGCTGCCCGCCGCCGTGTGCAACGGGCGCAAACCGTCGGCGAACGGCGTCTCGTTCGGATCCACGCCCTCGTCGTTGAGCAGCGTCCTCACGGCCTCGACGTTCTGCTCCTTCAGCGCCAAGAAGAGCGGTGTGATGCCCTTGTCGCCGAGGTTGCTGCGGAAGTTGGCGGTGCCCGGCTCGGCCGGCGCGACGTCGGGCTCGAGCGCCTGCTGCGCCGTACGGGCCGCGTCGCTCTTCCCGTCCGTACCCGAACTCGAGTCCCCGCAGGAAGCGATGGCGGTGGCGGTCAGCACCGCGGCGAGGGTCGGGACGAGGAACCTGGAACGAACGACTTTCATGATGGGCAGGGGGCGGGAGGATGCTAGCGGGCCGGACCGTGGTGCCGCGCAGGGGCGCAGGGGCCGATCTACGGCGCGCGCCACTCAATTGATAACGGTGGATTCCAGAGTTGGCAAAGCGAACCGGGCGCCTTCCGGTCCGCGACGCTCCGACTCGATCGAATCCGGTCCGGGCGTGAGCGTGCGCGCCGCGAGCCGGCGCCACAAGCCTTTTATGGAGCTGCATTTACGGATGCGACGCAGGCGGCGCCGGGAACCCGGAAGCGAGTTCCATGGGCGTGATCCGGCGCGAGCACCGCGCCGCCCTTTCGATCGGAACTGACTGCCTCGGTGTTGCTCGACGGCCGCGCTGGACCCGCATCCCGCGCCTCGGCCTTTCGTAAGTCGAGGTACGGACAGCCCGTGGGGCTGCAACACGGTTTGCGCCTTCCTTGGCGGAGCCCTGGGTGGGGGTTGTCCGAGGAAGTCCGACGCAAACCGGCTTGGGTTGCCGCGCGAGACCTGAACTGCGGTGCGACGCGCAACACCGAGGCAGTCAGTTCACTTTCGATCCGCGCGACGGGGCCAAAGAGGAAGGGCCGGCGCCTCCCCCCGGAAACGCCGGCCCCATTGCACCCTTAGCACCGAAGGGTCGGGCCGGTCGAGGATCGCCATCCGTGGATCGCGGTTCGTCAGGCCCGTCGAGCGACGCGACCGTTCAAACGCCGGTCCGTGCTCGCCGAGTGCTGACTTTCCCTTACCGAGCCCCTCGTTGTCCGTCCGATCGCGCCGGCCTTCGTTCGTTCGTGTCGAAACGCGAACGCGTGAGGCGTTGTCGAGCTGACGTCCGCCTCGTTACGACCGCGCGTCGTCCGTGTTCGTAAGGGGCAAGTTGAACAAGTCGCGCGACGACGTGACCATGCGCGGACATGCCTGCACCCCTCAGCAATTCGATCGAGCGCTTCGTGTTCGATTGGCGCGAGAGCGCGTGGCCGGTCGCGTGGAACGAGCTCTTCCTGCGCGACGCACCGCTCGTCCTCGAGATCGGTTTCGGGAACGGGCAGTTCCTCGTCGACCAAGCGCTCGAGCATCCCGACAAGAACCACGTCGGCATCGAGCTGTCGTGGTCAGGCGCGACGCGCCTCTTCAAGCGCGTTCACAGCGCCGGGATCGAGAACGTACGCGCGCTCCTCATCGACGCCGAGGTCGCGCTGCGCGAGCTCTTCACGACCGAAGCGCTCGACGCGGTCTTCGTGAACCACCCGTGCCCGTGGCCCAAGGCGCGCCACATCGGACGGCGACTCCTGCATCCTGACTGCTTGGCGCTGCTCGCCGACCGGTTGCGAGCGGACGCACCGATCACGATCGTGACCGATCACGCCGAGTACGCGACCTGGTTGACGGACGTGCTCCTCAGCCAAAGCGCGCTCGTCTCGCGCCATCCGACCGTCGAGGTCGACGCGATCGAAGGGCGCCGCCCGACGAAGTACGAGGCCAAGGCGCGCGCGCAGGGGATCCCGATCCACTTCTTCGAGTGGAAGAAGGCCGCCGCCCCACTCGGCTCGTTCGACGGACGCTTCGCGTCCCTTCCCGCCACGCCCGACATGACCAGCATCCTGCTCCGCGGTCCGATCGATCCGTCCACGCTCTTCGCCGACTTCGTGCCGCACGCACTGCGTGAGACGCACGATGGCATCGAGGTCTCCGTGCGCCTGGTCGCGGTGTACAAACGCGAGAACCCGAAGTACTCCGGTTCGTGGATGGTGGAAGTGCTCGTCCAGGAGGACGGGCTGCGCCAGGAGTTCGCGGTGATCGCCACACTGAAGCGCGATGGCGGCCTCCTGGTCAAGCTGTCCGGCCTCGGTCGACCGCATCCGACGCACGGCGTTCGGCGCGCGCTCTTCGGCATCTCGGAGTGGTTGCGTGCGCGCCATCCGGAGCTGACCGTCGCGCACGAGAACCTGGGAGAGACAGCGATGACGCCGCTCCCGCTCTCGGAAGCCGCGGATGACGACGAGCGCGGGTGAGGCGGCGTCTACTCGAGCCGCGGGAAGACGAGCACGGGCACCGGTGAATGGCGCACGACGAGCTCGGCGACGCTACCCATCATCATCCGCCGGAAGCCGCTGCGTCCGTGCGTCGAGACGGCGAGCAGGTCGACACCGTGCTCGCCCGCGTACTTCGTGATGGCTTCCGCGACGCGAATCCCGCCGATCACGTCGCACTTGACCTCGCACTTCGCGTCGACGCTCGCGCGTAGCTTCGCCGCGTGTTGCTCGAGGAGTTCACACACCTCGTCACGATCCGGTAGACACAGCGGCGAGGAGATCGGCGCGACGAGCGGCGCACCGTGCCCGGTCGTGATGACGTCCTCGAGGACGTGGAGCAGGGTCACCGTCGCGCCGAAGCGCTCGGCGAGCTGCGCGACTTCGGCGTACGGTCGCTCCGACTCTTCGGACAGATCCGTGGCCAACAGTACGTTCGTGATCTTCATGCAACACCTAGCCCGGGTTCTTCATGAGGCTTTGCCGAGATCGACGCGGATGTGCGTCAGATCAGCGCTTCGCGACCGAAGCGCGTGCAGGCGACCTTGACGGGTCGTCGAACCCGGTGAGGAAGGGAAGCGTTGATATGGCGCGCAGCTGCGTCGATCTCGGTGAAGGCTCATGAATGATCCGGGCTAGCGTGTCGGCGACCCGTAAGACTGCGTCCAGTATCACCTCTTTGGGATGGCGGTTGGACGCTCGTTCCGAAAACTCCCCGGGCCAGGCAGAATGCCGCGCCATGCTCAATCTCCTTCACGTCGGACTCGGATCGCTCGGACGTCCCATCGTCTCGGATCTCTATCGGCGCGGACTCGGACGTGTCGTCGCGGCCGTCGATCCGTCCACGGACCTGGTCGGGCGTCCGCTCGCCGAAGTCGTCGATGTGGGCACGGGCATCGACCCGGGCGTGACGATCGTCGCGTCGACCGAGGAGATCCGCGATTGGAGCTCGGTGCGCTGCGCGCTCGTGACGACGTCGTCGGACCTCGAGCTGTGCATGGACACGTTTCGCGCGCTGCTCTCGCGCGGCGTCGCGGTGATCAGCACCTGCGAGGAGCTCTCCTGGCCCTGGCTGCGCCATCCGATCTTCGCGCAAGAGCTGCACGAGCTCTGCATCCGGCACGGCGGGCGCATCCTCGGGGCAGGCGTCAATCCTGGATTCCTGATGGACGCGTTGCCGGTCGCCGCGAGCACGCTGATGGAACGCGTCGCGCGCGTTCGCGTCGAGCGCGTGCAGGACGCGACGCCGCGGCGCATCCCGTTCCAGCGCAAAATCGGCGCTACGCTCGCGCTTGACGAGTTCGCGCGCCGCGTCGAGGACGGAACGCTGCGCCACGTCGGCCTCGGCGAGTCGCTGCACTTCATCGCGCACGCGCTCGGCATGACGTTGGAGAGTTGGGACGAGACGATCGAGCCCATCGTCGCCAAGCAGGCGGTCGAATGCGGGCTCGGGCGCGTCGAACCGGGACACGCGCGCGGTGTGCGCCAGATCGCGCACGGGACCGTGGATGGCACCAAGGCGATCGAGCTCGTGTTCCACGCGGCCGTCGGCGAACCCGATCCGTGTGACCGCATCGTGCTGGAGGGTGACACGAAGCTCGAGCTCGTCCTTCCCGGCGGTGTTCACGGGGACACGGCCACGTCGGCGCTCGTGCTGAATTCGATTCGCTCGCTGCTCGAAGCCCAACCCGGGCTGCACACGATGGCGACCATCCCGCTGCGCGGCTGCGCACCGCCCGACGACTTCTCGTCGCGCTAACCCGAGGACTCCGCGTGGACAAGAATCCGCAACGCGAACAGATGGCGCACGAGTCGATGGTGCGCAACCTCGCCGCACAGGCCGAGGCGGTTTGGCCGCAGGAATTGCCGCTGCTGCGGCGCTTGCCGTTGAGCGCGTCCTTCCGCGCCCTCGACGTCGGCTGCGGAACGGGGGAATGCGCGCTGCGCCTCGCCGCCGCGTATCCGGGCGCGCACGTCGTCGGAGTCGATGTGCACGAGCCGCACTTGGCGCACGCACGCGAGCGTGGCGCAGCGTCCGGCGCGGGAGACCGGCTCGAATTCCACGTCGGCGACGCCTTCGCGCTCGACTTCGCGGACGACTCGTTCGACCTCGTGCTGTGCCGCCACATGCTCCAGGCGGTTCCCAGTCCCGAGCGCGTGCTCGCGGAGATGAAACGTGTCGCGCGACCGGGTGGCTTCCTTCATCTCGCGGCCGAGGACTACGCGATGCTGCACTTCGCGCCGACGACGCGCGACATCGAAGCGTTCTTCCTCAACGGTCCGTGCCGCTTCGCGCGCGACACCGGCTCCGACCTCTTGAGCGGACGGCGCACGCCGGCGTTGCTACGCGCCCTCGGACTCGAGAGAGTCACGATCGACTACGCGATCCTCGACACGGAGCGCGTCCGCCGCGAAACGCTCGCGGAGATCTTCCGCGCGTGGAAGGACGGGTACGCCGAAGTGATCGCCGCGCACACCGAGCTCACGCTCGACGAAACGCGCTCGGCGTTCGACGAGATGATCGGCGCGTGCCTCGATCCGAACGGATACGCGGTTTGGCAACTGCCGATCGTTCAGGGGCAACTGCCCGACTGACGGACGCGAACGTCAAGGCTCTGCGCGGGTGTCGGTCCCCTGCAAAAAGGCGGGAAAGGGCCTCGCGTGCCACGAGCTGCTCCAGACGATGGCGCGCCGCTCCGACCGATCGCACTCCCCCGCCATGCCCCTAGCCCCCATCCAGCTCCTCGCGTGCGCCGCGCTCCTGTTCGTGTTCGCCGCGCCGGCGGACGCCCAGCGGCGATCGGCGAAGGCGACGAGCACCCCCAAACCTCCGGTGATCGACGGCGTCCTCACCGACGGCGTGTGGTCGAGCGCGGAGCCGCTCTCGGACTTCTATCAGATCGTGCCCGTCGTCGGTGAGCCGTCCGAGCGCACCGAGGTCCGCGTGCTCTTCGACAGGACGCACATCTACTTCGGCTTCCGCTTCTTCGACAGCTCGCCTGCGGAGCTGATCTCCACGTCGCGCGAGCGCGACGCGAGCCTCGAAGTCGATGACCGCATCGAGTTCGTCATCGACACGTTTCGGGACCGTCGCAACGCGTACTTCTTCCAGATCAACCCGGCCGGTTCGAAGGGGGACGCGCTTGTCACCGACAACGGCAGCGACTTCAACAAGCCGTGGGACGGGATCTGGGAGGGGAAGACGTCCGTCGACGCCGAGGGTTGGAGCGCCGAGATCGCGATCCCGTTCAAGACGTTGAGCTTCGACGAAGGGCTCGACACGTGGGGCTTCAACGCGATGCGTTACATCGGCCGGCGCAACGAGAAGAACCGCTGGGCGACCTCGGATCGTGACACGCACATCTTCACGATCGCGCAGGCTGGCGACCTCACCGGGCTCGAAGGCATGCAGCAGGGCACCGGACTCGACGTCATTCCGTTCTACACGTCGAACTGGTCGCGCGATCGCACCGGCGGCGAAGACTCGGATCTCGTCGGCGAGCCGGGCGTCGACGCGTTCTACAAGATCACGCCCAACCTCACACTCAGCATGACGGTGAACACCGACTTCGCCGAGACGGAGGTCGACGAGCGCCAGATCAACCTGACGCGCTTCCCGCTGTTCTT
>JAJDEV010000239.1 GCA_029259605.1 Planctomycetota bacterium
CCGGAGACCGACACATGCCGTTGCGCCAGCGACCAACCCATGCGGGAGCGCGCGCGCTCAGGCGAAGCCTGGCGCGTGGTACGGGAGCACCCCGCCATGGAAGTACGCGCGCGGGCGGTCACGCCCGCGCGTGGTGCGGTCAGCACGCAAGCGCAGGAGCAACCACGCCGGCCTAAGCCCGTGTGCGCTACGGCGAGCACCCCACACGCTGCCACGCGCGCGGGCGCCCGCGCCCGCGCGAACTGCCGCGGGCGCCACGCACGGGCGCCACCATTCCGAACGACGCCCGCGCGCGGGACGGCGAGCTCCCCACGCAGCGCATCGACGCCCTGGCCCACGCGACCTGCCACGCACACCAACGCACCGGAGCACCCGCGCGCAGCACGGCGAGCCCCCCCCGGCCTTCAGCGGCCGGCGAGCGCGTCGACCGCGCGGGCGCGCAACCCTGCCCCGAGAACGGTGCGTGGATCCAGCTCGAGCGCGTGCTCGAGGATGCGTCGGGTCCGCTCCGGATCCTCGGCGGCGAGCAGCACGTCCCAGTTGGCGCCCGGCTCGGCGAACATCCACTCGCCGGCGAGGTCCTCGAACAGGACGTCGAGGACGGCGTCGACGTCGTCGCCGCGACCGGCGGCGAGGCGGTCGCACGCCAGCTTCCACAACTCCTCGGCGGCGAGGTAGTGACCGCCGCGCTCGCGGGTGGCGCGCAACTTGGCGACCGCTGCGCTCGCATCGCCTTCGTCGAGCCACGCGCCGAACGCGTGCGCGAGCGACGACGGCAGCGCGTCGACGGCGTAGGTCGCGGGGTCGTCGTAGCGTTGCAGCGCGTCGCTTTCGAGCAGCGTGCACGCGAACTCGATGACGCGATCGCGTCCGGCAGCGACGTCGAAGGCGGTGCTCGCGACGCGCAGGTCCGGCGGAACGCCGATGCCGTCCCACGCGCGGCCGGCGTAGTCCGTGACGAGCTCGTACGAGACGGAGTACAGCCAACCGTTCTCGAGCCGCAAGCCGAGGATCGTCGAGAAGCTACCCGACGTCGGCTCGCCGATCAGGGTCGCGCTCGGAAGGACGCGCATCGCGAGCGCAAAGACGTCGGCCGCGCTCTGCGAGAATGGATCGGTCAGCACGAGCACCGGGCCGTCGAAGTGGCGCTCGCCGCCCGTGGGCTCGACGCGCAGCGGGATGGGGTCCGTGAAGTCGTCGTGTGCCGTTCCGCGTCGGAGCCGACGCCAGCCAACGAGACGCTCGCGGTCCGCGAAGCGACCCGCGATCTCGAGTGCGGAGTGCGTGCTCCCCCCACCGTTGCCACGCACGTCGATCACGATGCCCTGGACTCCGTCGCACGCCTCCAGGAACTCGTCCATCGCCGCCGCGGTCGGGCCGACGAACTCGAAGGCGGACAGCCGCAGATAGCCGATCGCCTCGCCGAGCCGGCCGAACGCGAAGGTCCCGCCGAGGCGCGTCTCGAGCGGACCCTGGACGTAGGTGCGATCGATCAGCTCCGGCGAGAAGCCGTCGTTCTCGCGATTGCGCAGCGTTCCGTCGGCGGTCGTCGAGAGGTCGCCCGTCGAGAGGTACGTGTCCGGATGACCCTTCGGGGTCTCGAGCAACGCGTGGTTGTCGTCGAGGTGGCCGAGCATCGCCGCGAGCACTTCGAACAGCTCTTCGTCCGTCGTGTCGGCAGCAACGCGCGGACGGTAGACGCGATACAGGTCGTCCCAGTGCGCCTCCTTCACGGGGAACAGGCCGTACGTGCAATCGAACGTGCCCCACAGCTCCTCGAAGATGCGTTCGGGCTTGCTCATCGTTGCTCCGTTCTGAGCGCCGACGGGCGAACTCGTGAGGAGCGCGAGGACGGCGAACGTGACGCCGACGGCACGGACACTCGGTCGGATGCGCATCGCGCGATGGTGCCATACGCGCGCAGGGTCGAGAACGCGCACGCGCCGCATGCACGCACTCCAAACCTGCGCCGAACCGATCGCGTGAGCGCCGAGACGCGACGCGGTCGGCGGAACGCGTACCCGTTCCACTCGACCGCGTCGGTCGTCCCGTTCGCGCGAGTCGTCCTCAGTGAGCAGTCGGCTAGAACACCCGGAAGCGCAGCGCGCCGGTCATCGACACGTTCTTCGGCGCCGCCCCGTCCAAGTAGGCGGACTGCGTGACCCACGACGTTCCGGAGAGCGAGGAATCGTTCGGGAGGACGAAGGAGAAGTGCGCGGTGCCGGCGCCGGCGACGCCCGGTGCGCCGTCGGCGCGATGCCCCAGCGCGAACAGATTCGAGTTCGTGTACATCGTGCCGCCACGGAACGGCAGCGCCAGTTCGACGTTGCCGATGATCAGGCAGCCGTGCGCGTCGCCGATGATCTGATCGACGTCGAGGTCGAACGCGCCGCCCAGCTCGGGACAACCCGTGAACGCGATCCGCGGCTCCAGCCCTCCGGTGCCCGCGAGTCCAGCGCCGAAGTTCTCGAACTGCGAGCCGCCCGCGACGAGATACACGATGCCGCGGCTGGCCGTGTTGCCCGCCGCGGTCAGGACGAAGTCGGGATGGCCGTCGCCGTCCGCGTCACCGATGCCGTGCGCGTCGAAGCCGAGCGTCTCGTTCGGAGTCGTGCTCGTGATCGTGCGCAGCTTCGCGCCGGTGCGTCCCGAGAACACGTCCGCCTTGCCGGCGCGGACCGCTCCCGTGCTGTTGGTCCAGCTCGCGAGGAGGATGTCGTCGAAGCCGTCGAAGTCGACATCGCCCGCGTCGCGTCCGATCCCGAAGCCGTCGCCGAGCTGCCCCTGAAGCTTCCAGAGCAGCGCACCGGTCGGGCCGCTGTAGATGTACGCCTTTCCGCGTCCGCCGCTGTCCGCGAAGTCGGACACGTAGAGGTCGGGCCACGTGTCGTTGTTCACGTCGCCGACTGCGTAGACGAAGTACTGACCGTAGTTCGCGCCGCTGGTGTCGGGTTGACGCGCGTACAGGCGCGTCCTGGTCTGCAGGTCGTAGACGGACACCTTGCCGCGGTTGCCGGGGCCGCCGTTCATCGCGCCGACGGCGAGCTCGGCCTTGCCGTCGCCGTTCACGTCGCCGAGCACTCCCATGCCCGAGCCGAACTGGTCGCCGGTGGCTTCGCCGTCGATCGTCCACAGCACGCTCATGTCGAATCCGGAGAGGATGTAGACGCGCCCGGCGTTCGCCGCGGCCGTGCTGTCGAGCGGCGCTCCGACCGCGACGTCGTCGTAGTCGTCGCCGTCGACGTCACCGACGCCGGTCACCGAGGCGCCGAAGCCGTCGCCGACCGAGCCGGGGGACGCCGTCCAGATCGCACTGCCATCGAAGCCGGAGCGGACGCGCGCCAGGCCCGGACGCGTCGGGGAACCCGGCCCGCCGGCGACGATGTCCTCGACCCCGTCGTTGTTCACGTCACCGGCCGCGCTCACCGAGATCCCGAGGTTCTCGGCCTGCCGAATGCCGTTGACCTGGAAGAGCTCCACGCCCGTCTTGCCGCTGTAGAGGTAGATGCGCCCCGAACCGGCGCGCGTCGTCGAGCGGAACGGCGCGCTCGTGAGGAGCTCTTGAACGCCGTCGCCGTCGATGTCCGGCACGGCCGCGGACACCCAGCCGAACTGATCGCCGGCTCCCTCGCCGGTGAACGTCGCGATGCGGCGCGTGCACTCGACGAAGCCGTTGTGCGAGGCGCTGCCCGCGCCGGCGGCCGCGGAACCCGCGGGCGCACCGAGGGTCGCCTGGGGGGAGCGCAGAGTCTGGGCGGCCGGGGCGGACGAGAGGACGCCCAGGGCGCCGAGGGCGAGGGGGGCGAGCCGACCGATCGAGAGGGTTGGGCGGTGCATGTCGTTTCGATCCAGGGAGTGGGACGACGCGGCCCAGGGCGCCGCAGGGAGGAGGTTCAGTGCCGTCCCTACGCTAGGTAGGGGTGCCGGTAACCGGACCGGACATCGCCCGTACCAAGCATTACCTGTCCCCGACGTTCGGGCCCCGGTCGCGTGGCGCCCCCGGGCTCGAATCCGGCGTCGCGATCGACCGCGCCCGACGCTCTCGCCGCGGCGCCGCGCCGGTCGCCCGGCGCCGCCCGTGGGCGACCTCGCCCATCGATGAAGAGTTGTTCAAGACTGGGCGACGACTCCCCCGTATCGTCTCCGGCGCCCCCCCCCTGCCCGCCCGGACCCACGCATCACGACCGACATGGCGTTCTTGCGCTCCCGCCTGCTCCTCGCCCTGACGCTCGTCTTCGTCTGCACCGCCGCCGTGGCGCCGTGGACCGAGGACGTCCCGACGCCCTTCCAGCAGGACCTGTCCGCGCAGCTCGACGCGATCGACGCGGACGACGCGCAGGCGAACTTCGATTTCGGCTTCGCGCTCTTCGAACACAACGAAGCCAAGACGGAGGAGGACCTCAACCGCTTGGAGACGGCGGCGCGTGCCATGGAACGCGCGCTCGACGCGGACCCGGACCACCCCTACGCGGCCACGCTGCTCGAACAGGTCGAGGCCGCGGAGACGTCGCTCGAGAAGCAGATCAATCCCGACCTCTGGGGCATGGCCTTCATGGTCATCGGCGGGCTCGGGATCTTCCTCATCGGCATGAAGAACATGTCCGAGGGCATGCAGGCCGTCGCCGGCACGCGCCTGCGGAAGATGATCAACGCGGTGACGGACAACCGCCTCCTCGCCGTCGGCGTCGGCACCGGGGTCACGTGTCTCGTCCAGTCGAGTTCGATCACCACGGTCATCGTGGTCGGGCTGGTGAACAGCGGTCTGATGCAGTTGCATCAGGCGATCGGCGTCATCATGGGCGCGAACATCGGAACGACGATCACGGGTTGGATCCTCGTTCTGAAGATCGGCAAGTACGGCCTCCCGCTGCTGGGCGTCAGCGTGTTCGGGTACCTGTTCTCGAAGCGCGACACCGTGCGCTACATCGCGATGGGCTTGATGGGCCTGGGCATGGTGTTCTTCGGGCTCGAGATGATGAAGAACGGCTTCAAGCCGATGCGCTCGGTCCCGATGTTCCAGGAGGCGTTCGCGTGGTTCGTCGCCGACAGCTACTTCGGCGTCCTGAAGTGCGCGCTCGCCGGTTGCCTCCTGACGTTCCTCGTGCAGAGCTCGTCCGCCACGCTCGGCATCACGATCGGCCTCGCGTCGATCGGCGCGATCCCGTTCCAAACCGCCGCCGCGCTCGTTCTCGGCGAGAACATCGGCACGACGATCACCGCGTGGCTCGCGTCGATCGGCACGACGACGGTCGCGAAGCGCGCTGCCTACGCGCACGTCATGTTCAACCTGCTCGGCGTCGCGTGGGTCACCGCCGTCTTCGCGGTGTACGTGCAGCTCGTCGGGCGGTTCGTCGAGTGGGAGAGCGGTGTGAATCCGCTCACCGTGCAGCCCGATCATCCGAGCTTCGCGCAAACGATCACGTTCAGCATCGCGGCGGTGCACACGGGCTTCAACATCACGAACACGCTGCTGTTCGTCCCGTTCGTACGCCCGTTCGCGCGCCTGCTCGAACGCCTGTTCCCGGACCGGGGAGCGAAGGAGATCGGTCGCCTCACGAACCTCGACATGCGCCTGATCGAGTCGCCCGTGCTCGCGATCGAGACGAGCCGCGGCGAGATCCTGAAGATGGCCGACGGCGTCAACAAGATGATGGACTGGACGCGCCAGGTGATGGCCGCGCCGGACACCGACGAGGAGCTCGTTCGCAACGTGCTTCACCGCGAGACCGTCATGGACAACGTGCAGGAGGAAGTGATTCAGTTCCTCACGGACGTCCTCTCCGCGGAAACGCCGTATCGCACCGCCGTCGAAGCGCGCCAGCAGCTGCGCATCGCCGACGAGTACGAGTCGGTCAGCGACTACATCAGCACGGTGCTGAAGGCACGCCTGCGCTTGGATGAGGTCGGCCTGAGCTTCACGCAGCCGCAGCTCGACGAGATCCTCGCGCTGCACGATCGCGTCGCGGACTACGTGCGCATGATCACCGATGCCTTCAGGGCGAAGGCCCCCGACGTACTCGTGCGCGCGACGTCGGAGAGCGACGCCGTGACCGCCATCGTGAAGTCACTGCGCAGCTCGCACGTCGAGTCGCTGTCCGACTCGCGCATGGAGCCCGTGCTCAGCATGGCTTACTCGACGATGCTCAACGGCTACCGCAAGGTGAAGGACCACGCGCTCAACATCGCGGAGTCCATGGCGGCAACCGGCTAGCCCGGGTGATTCATGAGGCTTTGCCGAGATCGACGCAGATGTGCGTCAGATCAGCGCTTCGCGACCGAAGCGCGTGGAGGCGACCTTGACGGGTCGTCGAACCCGGTGAGGAAGGGAAGCGTTGATCTGGCGCGCAGCTGCGTCGATCTCGGTGAAGGCTCATGAAGGATCCGGGCTAGCCCGTCAGTCCGCGCGACGGATGACGTGCGTGCGTTCGAGCTCGATGGGAACGGGCACGGCTTGCTTCGTTCCGTCCGGCCACACGATCTCGAGCGACTCGAGCGCGTCGGCGGTACCGAGTCCGATCGTCACGGGTAGCTCCGACTGCGACAGGTAGCTACGCGTCGCGGTCACCTGGCGGCGCAGCGTGTGCCCGCCCGCGCGGGCCACGACCGTGGCGCCGATCGTGTTCGGATGGGCGGCGGACCCGACGAGCTCGATGCGCACCCAATGGTGTCCGAGCGCTTGGTCGTTGCGGAGCAGGATCGGGCGCGCCCCGACCTGGACGAGGATCACGTCCTGGTCGCCGTCGCCGTCGATGTCCGCGAAGGCCGAACCGCGGCCGGCGAGCTTGCCGTTCAGGTCGCCGGCGGTCTCGGTCGGCACTTCGACGAAGCACGACCGACCGTCCGGACCGGCGTTCCAGAAGAGTTGCGGCGGCTGCATGTAGTGCTGGCTCGGCTGCACCTCGTTGATCGACTCCTCGAGGTGCCCGTTCACCTGCAGCATGTCCTGCCGTCCGTCGAGGTCGTAGTCGAAGAAGAACAGGCCGAACGACAGGTGCGCACGGCTCGGTGAGCCGATGCCCTCCCCCATCGCGTCGTCCGAGAAGAACATCGAGGCGTTCGAAGCGACGAAGAGCGACGACATCTCGTTCGCGAAGTTGCCGATGCCCACGCCGATGCCGCCGTCGTTGCGGAAGTCGGCGATGTCGATTCCCATCGCGCCCGTCGCCTTTCCGCTGCGGTCGAACCCGATGCCCGACGACGCGCCGATTTCCTCGAACGTCCCGTCGTGGTTGTTGTGGAACAGGTGGTTCTGGATCGTGTCGTTCGCGACGACGATGTCCTGCCAGCCGTCCGCGTCGATGTCGACGAAGGAGACGCCGAGCGCCTTGCCCATCGGCTCGCCCGTCACGGAGTTCGTCACCTGGATGCCGGCCTCGCTGGACACGTCGCGGAACGTGCCGTCGGACTCGTTGCGATACAGCGACGAGAACGTCCCGGCGTAGTTCGTCGGCGGTCCGTAGGCGCGGTCCGTCCCGTTCAGCGTGAAGTTCAGCTGCCCGTCGATCTCGCGCGACCAGCGCACGTAGTTGCACACGAACAGGTCCAGGTCGCCGTCGTTGTCGTAGTCGAAGAAGCCGGCGCTCGTGGTCCACTGGTCGGAGGAGCCGGCGACCCCCGCGGCTTCCGCGAGCTCGACGAACCCGTCCGCGGTGTTCCGGAACAGGTGGTTGCCGCCGATCCCCGTCGTGAAGACGTCGATGCGCCCGTCGGCGTCGTAATCACCGACCGCGGCGCCCATGCCCCAGTTCGAACCGGCGATGCCCGCATCCGCGGTGACGTCGTCGAAGCGGCCGTGCCCGTCGTTGCGGTACAGCCGATTGCCCACCGAGCCCGTCGCGCCCGTCGCTGCGACCTCGGAAGCAGGGGGCGCACCGTTGACGAAGAACAGGTCCTGGTCGCCGTCTCCGTCGTAGTCGAAGAACGCCGCGCCGCCGCCCATCGTCTCGGGCAGGAACTTCTCACCGCGCGCTCCGCTTTCGTGCACGAAGTCGATGCCCGCCTCCTCGGTGCAGTCCGTGAAGCGCACGCTGGGGATCACCGACTCGTCGGTCACGAGGCTCTCGATCGCCCCGGCGTCCTTCTCCTTGACCACCTCGGTTGTGTCCTCCTTCGGGCGCAGCAAGACCACGGCGGCGACGACGGCGCCGATCGCGACGAACGCGACGGCTGACCACTTGAGGGCCTGACCGATGATCGCGTCGTCCTCCGGGACGAGTTCCTCCTCGGGATCGTGCGCGGGCTCGTTCTGGTCCTTCATCAGCGCTGCACCTCACCCTGGACGGGTGCGTCGTATTCGCTCGGGCGGTTCAGGTCGTAAATGACGACCGCCTCCGCCGCGCTGTTCGCGGCGGGGTACTTGATGCGCGCCTTGGCGATCGCCTGGTCGCGCGCATTGTCGTCGGGTCGGTACTTCGAGTAGAGCGCGTCGTGCTCGGCGGCCGACGCTTCGTCCCCTAGCTCGGTGTAGATGTTGCGCAGGTTGTAGTGCGCGGCGGCGAGTTCGGGATCGTAGACCAGGGCCTGGTCGAAGACCTCGATGGCCTCGTTCAGGAAGCGCTCACGCGCCGCCTGGTTCGCGTCGCCGCGCTCCTGGCGCGCGCGCTCGAACAGCGTCTCGCCGAGCGTCACGAGCAGGTTGTAGTCCTTCGAGAAGTCGAAGCCCTTGCCCTGCGCCTGCTCGAAGCCGCCCTCGATGATCTGGCGGAAGTTCGCGATCGCCTCGTCGAACCGCGCGTTCTGCTGGTTCACGAGCCCGGTGAAGAACAGCACCGACCACTCGCGCGCCGGCGGATCGAAGTCGCGTGCGCGGCGCAGCGCCTCGGGCGCGTCGACGGCGACGCGGCCCTCGCGCAAGTACACGCGCGCGAGGTTGACCGGACCGTCGGGGCGGCCGAGCTTCTCGACCTCCATGAAGGCCGCCTCGGCCTGGCGCAGCTCGCCGAGCCCGCGCTTGCGCAGCAGGCCGATGCCATAGTCGTTCCAACGCTGCCAGAGGTCGATGCTCGAGTCCTCGTTCGCGACCGTTTGCCCCGCCGCGACGGGGAACGTCACCGAGTCGCGCGCGAGCTCGACAACTGGCAGGTCGTTCACCCACCCCGCGTCGTCTTTCACGAACTGCATGTACTCCGTGTCGAACTTGCGGTAGCGCAATGCGACGTCGACGGTGATCGGCTCGGTCGCGTCCTCGGGCACTTCCAGGAGGTAGTGCACGACGTCCGTCGCTCCCGGTGGGATCTGGTTCGAGTACAGCGGCGTGAAGATGTCCTGCGGGTTGCGCCGGTTGATGCGGTTGCCCTCGCGGTCGAGGACGAACGCGTTGACGAAGTGCGACCAAGGATCGACGGCGTTGTCCTCGGCGCGCGCGGCGCCGCTGCGGCCGACCGTGCGCTCGCCGCTCGTCGCGACGACGTCCATCCAGACCTGGTTCGAGTCCGCGGTGCCCTGCGTGAAGATGTGCCCCATCTTCACCGTGCGGATCACCGCCTCGATCAGGTAGGTCTTGCCGGGCTCGAGCATCGGCACCTCGGGGCGCAGCGGCGCGATCAGCGGGTCGTCGATGCGGCCGCCGTCCTTCACACCGAAGATGTCGACGCGCATCACGCCCTCGAGGAACTTGACGTGCGCCTGCACCGCTTCCTCGGCCTGCTCGGCGGTCAGGAGTCCGTCCTCCACGACCAACTTGGGAACCGCGGTGTTGGCCGACGGGAACATGTGGTCGAGCGTCTTGCGGACACCGGAGTCGTCGCGAATCTTCGCTCCGAAGTCCTCGGACGCGACCGTCGGCATGTGGCAGTTGTTGCAGTTCTTCTCCGCCTTCGGCGGGTAGTAGAAGCTCTGCACGCCCTGTCCCGAAACGCCCGACAGCCAGAACGGATCCTGGTGGTTCTGGCCCCGCAGCCACTTGTAGCCGTTCAGCTCCTCCGGCAAGTGCACCTTGTGGCACGAGCCGCAGAACTCGGTCGTCTTGTGCAGCGGCTTGAGGAAGGTCTTCTTGTGGAACTCGGGCTTGGCCTTCACCAGCTGCTCGTTGACCCACTGGAGCGCCGGGTTCTCGCTGAACGCGAACGGATAGTGGATCGGGACGTCGATCGTGTAATCGGAGTTGCCGCGCGGCGAGTTGATCGCCGTGATCGCGTGACACGCCGTGCAGGTGATCCCGGCCTTGGCCGTGGGATCGTTGTCCATGTCGTAGTTCGGGTCGTTGAACGCGCCGCTGAAGAACGGCACGACGTCGTGGCAGCCGGCGCAGAAGCGCGATGCGTTCACGTTGCCGTCGCGCTCCATCGAGAACTCCCGCGTCTCCCGCACCGAGGCCAGGTACGGCGGGTTGTTGAACGAGCTCAGGCGGTGCGCGCTCTTTTGCCAGCCTTCATGGACGTCGGCGTGGCAGCGCGCGCAGTAGTCGTCGTTCATCAGGATGTCGGCGGGGATGAACTCGCCGCTGACCGTGCGCGCGAGCGACGGGAAGAAGTACTTCTCGCCCTCCGGGTTGCCGATCTCGTTCCACTTGCGCGGATCCTGCATCTGCCAGACGACCATGATCGCGGCGAACACGGCCGCGACGACGGACCAGCGCGCGCCGATCTTCCACTTGATCTTCCGGCCCGCGAGGCGGTGGACGATGAACAGCCAGGCGCACACGAGCGGCGTGACGACGTGCGTCCAGTACGCGATCGCGCGCGTGGTCGCGTCGTTGACGACGATGACGCCTTCGATGCGCGTCAGCACCAGCCCGCTGAAGAGCAGGAGCAACGCCACGGCAAACAGCGCGTAGCCCACCATGACGGCGCGCCGGTTGGGCCGGTTGTACGCATTCTTGATGTGCGCGACCCCGAACACGATCACCGGGAGGAAGATCAGCGCCCCGAGCACGAGGTGCAGGAGGAACATGTTCAAGTAGAACAGGTTCTCGTAGGTCTCCCCCGTCCACCATCCGGCGAGCCGGACGACGATCAGGTAGAACGAGTTGACCGCGAGGAGCGCGAACAGTCCGAAGACGACGGCGAGTAGCTTCGTGAGCCGCGGTCCGACCGCGCGCACGTAGCGCTTCTTTTTCTTCTTCTTCTTCGCTTCGGGGTTTGCCGGTGAGGAGGACATGGAGATCAGGGCTGGGTTGCGTTCGCGCGTCGAAGCGCCGCGAACTTCTTCCGATTCAACGTAGGGGCTTCGAGGCGAGCTGCGCCGCCCCACCGGGGACCTCGGCGATCGTGTGCAGCTCGCGGGCGGACACGTCCTGGAACCGATCGACGTGACCGTCGGGCCAGGTGACTTCGAGTTCGTCGATGCGTTCCGCCGCGCCGAGACCGAAGTGCGCGCGCGGATCGGAACTCGACAGGAAGCTCCCGCCGGAACCGACCAGCCGGAGCTGAGTGCTTTCGCCGACGCGCGCGACGATGCGCGCGCCGATGGCGCCCGTGTTCCCGCTCGCGCCGACGAGCCGGACCTTGGCCCAGTTCCCGCCGCGCCCCTCGTTCACGAGCAGCGTCGGCGCGTCGTCGATGTTGCCGAACAGGATGTCGATGTCGCCATCGCCGTCGATGTCACCGACCGCCGCGCCGCGCGTGGCCTGGACGAGTTCGAACCCGGGGCCGCCGCCGCCTTCGGGCTCGACGAAGTCGGTGCCACGCTGCGTGTAGAGGATGTTCCGTTGTCGATAGGTCGTCCCGAGGTCGAGCCCGTCCACCTGCGGGTAGACGTGCCCGTGGCCGGCGAAGAGCTCGAGGACACCATCGCTGTCGAAGTCGGCGAACTCGCACGCCCAACCCGACAGCGACCACGTCGAGCGATTCAGCTTCGCGCGCGAGGTCGTGTCCGTGAACGCCCCGCCGCGATGTCCCTTGTAGAGCGTCGAGTAGTCCTGCACGAAGTTCGTCACGTAGACGTCCGCGATCAGGTCGCCGTCGAAGTCGCCGACGCACGTGCCCATTCCCCCCTGCGGCGTCCCCGACATGTTGAGCGCGAGTCCGCTCTCGACACCGATGTTCGTGAAGCCCTTGCCCTCGTTGTTCCGCCAGAGCAGGTTCTCGTGCACGTCGTTGGCGACGTACACGTCGACCCAACCGTCGCCGTCCGCGTCGAAGGCGAGCGTCTGGAAGCCGAAGTTCTTCGACTGCTCGTCGATGCCCAGTTCGAGCGACGCGTCGCGGAACGTCCCGTCGCCGTTGTTGACGTAGAAGCGATCGAACTCGGGGTCCAGGCCGCGCGGTCCCTTCATGACCTGGATGCCGGCGAAGCGTTCGTCGTCGGCGCCGTCGACCTCACCCTGGATCGTTCCGGTCTCACGCGTGCGCAGCATCAGCTCCTCGTCGAACTGCAGGTAGTTCGCGACGTAGAGGTCGAGGTCGCCGTCCTTGTCGAAGTCGAGGAAGCTCGCCCCCGTGCTCCACAGCGGATCGCCCACGCCCGCCTGCTCGGTCACGTCGCGAAACGTGCCGTCGCCGTTGTTGAGGTAGAGGACGTTCGGCCCGTAGTTCGTGAGGTAGATGTCGGGGGCACCGTTCCCGTCGACGTCGGCGATGATCGCGCCGTTCGTCCAGGTCGCATCCCCGAGCCCCGCCGCTGCCGTGCCGTCCGTGAAGTGCCCGGTCCCGTCGTTAAGGAAGAGCGCATCGCGCGGTTCCTCGCCGGGAACGAGCCCCTCGAGCCACGAGCCGTTCGTCAGGTAGGCGTCGAGGTCGCCGTCGAGATCCGCGTCGAACAGCGCCACGCCGCCGCCGACGGACTCGACGATCATCAGCTTGTCCGGCTTGCCGTTCACCTGATGGAAGGCGGAGAGCCCCGACTCGGTCGTGCGATCGACGAAGTGGAACGGCGACGCGGGCGCGCGCTCCTCACCCGCGCCGCAGGAGGCGGCGCCGAGAGCGAGCGGTAGCAGAAGCAGCGTGTTCTTCATTCGAACCCCCGCGGTAGGCGGAAGCGTTTGCCCTCGGGCTTCGGCGGCGGGCCGGAGCGCACGACGCCGATCAGCTCGAGCATGCGCGCGTTGTCGGGCGCGGCGCGCAGCGCGCGCTCGAGCCACGCGACCGCGCGTTCGTGAAGGTCGGCGGCGATGAGGATCTCCGCCAGCGCGGACACGGTGCCGGGATCCGTGCGCGCGGCCTTCGCCGCGTTCACGCGCTCGCGCGCGACCTTGCCGTACTCCGTCCATGCGCGGAAGCCTTCGACGGCGTCCGTCGCGCCGTCCGTGTTCCCCAGACGCCTGTATAAGGTGGCGAGGCGCGAGTACGTGCCCGGCACCGACCAGTCGAGCTCGACGGAGCGCAGGTATGTCGTGAGCGCTTGGTCGAGCTCGCCCGCCAGGTCGAGCTGATAGCCGTAGTTGGCCCACGCGTTCGCGTCGTCCGGCAGGAGCTCGACCGCCTTGCTCAGCTGTTCGCGCGCCTCGTCGTCGTGCCCGAGGTCGGCGTACACGATGCCGAGCGCCTTGCGCGCCGCCCCATGCAAAGGATCGAGGGCGACCGCGCGCTCGAGCGGAGCGATCGCGTCCTCGGCCTTCTCGCTGACCGCCAGCGCCTGTCCCAGCCAGAAGGCCGCCTCGGCGTCCTCGGGTGCGAGCTCGGTCGCGCGCGTCAGCGCGTGGACCGCGTCGGCGACGAGCGCCTGATCGCGCGTGCGCGTTCCGACCAGGACGTCCGAGAGGTGCAGCAACGCTTGACCCAAAAGGAGGTGCGCTTCCTCGACCGTCGGGTCGAGCTCGACCGCGCGTCGCAACAGCTCGGTCGCTTCGCGCGGACGCCCGTTTCGAACCGCACGCTTCGCATCGCGCACGGCCTCGCCGGACGCCGCGCGCGCCTCGGCGTCGACCGGATCGGGCCGCGCGTTCTGGGGCTTGGCGTCACCGCATCCGACCGCGACGAGCGCGAGCGACAACAGGCAGACGTGGGAGAGCGATAGCATGAACGAGTATCGATCGGTCGAAAGCGCTCGGACCCTGAGTCTCGGTGGCTGCTCGCGTTGGTTCGAGCCGCTGCGATTCTGCCGCGCGGCGCTGGCAAAGGCCTGTTTCGACGCCCTGTTCGTACGGACTTCTCCCGCTCGATGCGAGCCGAAACACAGGTCACCGTTCGAGCGCCGAAGCGCTGTAGGATTCCAGCTACGCCGTCGTTGCAGATTGCGCTGCGCTGCAGTTCGATCTCGTCGACACGGGGCGCCGTCCGCGCGGGTACGATCTCGACCCGAGCGCGGCGTGAGCGCTCTCCGCATCTCCCTGACGCAGTGAATTCGAGCGACATCAGCACCGACGCGCGCGAGGCGTTCCTCGAGTACTTGATCGCCTTCGGATCGGGAAAGGAGCACGACTTCGAGGCGTTCTGCGCCGCGCGTCCCGCCATCGCGACCGAGCTGCGCGCACTGCGCGAGCTGGCGACCCACCTAGACGCGCTTCCGGGCGACACGATGACGGACCGCATCTGGCGCCGGTATGGCTCCGACGTGGACCCGAACATCTCGCTCGACGGTCGCCCGGACGACGAGAAGAAAGCCGCGACCGGCGAGGACCGCGCCGAAGTCGCCGAGCAACTCGCGAACCTGCACATGAAGGGCGGGCGCTATCGCCTGCAGGCGGAGATGGATCGCGGCGGCCAAGGCGCCGTGCTCAGCGTTTGGGACAGCGACCTGCGGCGCAACCTGGCGATGAAGATCGTGCTCCTGCGTCCCGACGCGCCGACGCCCGAACAGTCGATCGATCCGAAGGCGCTGCGACGCTTCCTGGAAGAAGCGCAGGTCACCGGCCAGCTCGATCACCCGGGCATCGTGCCGGTGCACGACCTCGGGCTCGACGACGAGGGGCGCGTGTACTTCACGATGAAGCTCGTGCGCGGCGAGAACCTGCGCGCGATCTTCAAGAAGGTCAAGACGGGCGAGGACGACTGGAATCGCACGCGCGCGCTCGGCGTCATCTACAAGGTGTGCGAGGCGATGTCCTACGCGCATCACAAGGGCGTCATCCACCGCGACCTCAAGCCGGCGAACATCATGGTCGGGCGCTTCGGCGCGGTGTACGTGATGGACTGGGGACTGGCGAAGGTCGCGGGGCGCGTCGAGCTGAACGACGAGACGACCGAGCGCCGTGGCACGCCGAGTACCGAGTTCCGGATCAGCACGCCGCGCGGCCCCGACTCCTCGCTGCACACGATGGCGGGCGACGTCCTCGGTACGCCGTCGTACATGCCGCCCGAGCAAGCGCGCGGCGAACTCGATGGCATGGGGCCGCACTCCGACGTGTACGCGGCCGGAGCGTTGCTGTACGAGCTCGTCGCCGGCCGCATGCCGTACGAGACGCCGGGCGAGCCGCTGAACAACATCGAGATCTGGAGGAAGGTGTTCGACGGGCCGCCCGTGCCCGTCGGCGAGGTCGCCACGGACCTTCCGCTCGAGCTCGAGGCCATCGTCGAGAAGGCCATGCAGCGCGCGCCTGCCGACCGCTACCCCGACATGGCCGCGCTCGCAGAGGACCTGCGCGCGTACATGGAGAACCGCGTCGTGCGCGCGCACGCCACCGGCGCGATTCCGGAGTTTCGGAAGTGGGTGCGTCGCAACCGCGCGCTCGCGACCGCGTGCGCGTCGGCGATCGCACTCGTCATCATCGGCTTCGGCGTCAGCCTGTTCCTGCGCCAGCGCGCCGTACGCGCCGAGGACACGGCCCGCACCGAAGCGCAGCGCGCCAACGACGAGGCGGCGCGCGCGCTCGAAGCCGAGCGCGTGGCGCAGTCCGAGGCCGTGCGCGCGAACGAAGCCGCGCTCGAAGCCAGCCGCTCGGCCGAGACCGCCGGACAGGTCTCCGACTTCATGGTCGGCCTCTTCAGCGTGTCGGATCCGGGCGAGGCGCGCGGCAACACGATCACTGCGCGCGAGATCCTCGACCGCGGCGCCGACCGCATCGAGCGCGAACTCGCGCATCAACCCGCCGTGCGTTCGGCGCTGATGGTCACGATGGGTTCGGTGTACCGCAGCCTCGGACTCTACGACGACGCCGTTGCCCTGCTCGAGGCATCGCTCGAGGAGCGCCGCGCGACGCTCGGCCCCGAGCACACCCTGGTCGCCGACGCGATGAACGAGCTCGGACAGCTGCAGCTCGCACGCGGCGAGTACGCGCGCGCCGAACCGTTGCTGCGTGACGCGCTCGCGATGCGCACGACGCTCCTCGGCGACGACGACCTCGCCGTGGCCGAAACCGCGTACCTGCTCGCGGAGGTTCTGCGCGAGACGGCGCGCTACGGCGAGGCGGATCCCGTCTACCGCGAAGCGCTCGCGATCCGCCGCGCCCGGCTCCCCCGCAGCCCGGAGGTCGCCGACTGCCTGAACGGGCTCGCGTTCAACCTGCTCAGCCAGGGCGACTACGACGCGCCCGAACCGCTCCTGCGCGAGGCGCTCGCGATCCTGCGCGCGAAGCTCGGCGACCACCCTGCGGTCGCCAGCAACCTCAACGACCTCGCGGTCTTCCTCTATCAAGCGCGACGTTTCGACGAGGTCGAGGCGCTCTATCGCGAGGCGCTCGCGATGAAGAAGCGCGTGTTCACCGAGGTGCACCCCGAGGTCGCGCTCGGCTTGAACAACCTGGCGACGTTCTTGCACGACCAGCGCGAGTTCGAGGACGCCGAAGCGCTGTATCGCGAGGCGCTCGCGATTCAGCTCGAGCTCCTCGGCGCGACGCATCCGGACGTGGCGCAGGCGCAGAACAACCTCGCCTTCGTTCTGATGGATCAGGGAGACCTGGACGGCGCGCGCGAGATGTTCGCGTCGGCGCTCGAGACGTTCCTGCGCGTGTACCGCGCGGACCATCCCGCCGTCCGTGGAGCGATCACGAACTCGATCACGTTCCTGCGCCTCCTCGTCGACGCGCGCGAAGCGGAGTTCGGGCGCGAGAGCGTGGAGTACGCGGACGCCAGCGTGGAGCTCGCCGACGCGCTCGTGCGCGTCGACGCCAACGAGGAGGCCTTCGAGCGCGCCGAGAGCGCGCTGGTCTTCCTATCGGAAACGCTTGCCCCCGAGGATTGGCGAACGATGCGCGCGCAGGCGGTCCTCGGCGCCGCCATGTCCGGAAGCGGCGAGCACGACGAGGCGGAACCGCTCCTCCTGGACGCGCTCTCCGTCATCGAGCGCGAGCGCGGCGGCGACGCGCCGGAGACGCGACGCGTTCGCGAGGGCTTGCTGCGTCTCTACGAAGCGTCCGGGCGCGACGACGACGCGCAACGGGTCCGCGTTCGACTCGGGTCGAAATAGCGCGCCCGGGGCCGGCAGCTATGGCCGAATTCGGCCACCGCGCGTAGATTCGATCGTGCACGGCCCGAGCTGCATGCAGCGCATTCTGCTCGAAGCGCGCCGTGCCCAGCTTCTTCCCGAGCCGCTTCACCCTGATTTCTATGACGACGCGCCACTTCCGCTCCCTGTTCTCTCTGCTTCTGGTCCTCTCCGCTGCGTTCGCTTCCGCGACGGGCGCCCACGCCCAGAACGCGCGCATCGTGACCGCGAGCGCAACCGACGGAACGCTGCGCGAACTCGACTTCGATTCCGCGTCCAGTCAGGTCCTGAACACCGACCCGAAGAAGCGCAAGCGCTTTCAGTCGGTCGTGTATCGCAACGACGGCGCGGACGGCGTGCACTGCATCGCGGCCGACGACCTCGCGGGTCGCGTGCTCTTCTACGAGGACGCGATGGGCACCGGGCAGGTCATTCTGGGCAAGGGAACCGCGGGCGCGCCCGAGCTTCCCTCCGGACTGTCGCTCGACGTGAACGACAACCTCTTCGGCCTCGGCCAGTCCCGCGGCCAATCGGACGTGGTCTGGGTCGTTCGACGCGACACCGCGTGCACGGGAAGCGCTCGTCGTCCGGAACCGAGGCGTCGGGTGCGTGGATGAAGACCTCGGGCTGGAGCTCGGCCGGCGTGCCGCCCAGGGCGAGCTCGTCGAGGAAGGCGTCGACGTCGGCGGCGTGGTAGCGCAGAAGCGTCG
>JAJDEV010000240.1 GCA_029259605.1 Planctomycetota bacterium
CGCGCGCGAAAGCTCGTTTCGCACGCGGCGACGATCGCGTGCGCACCCTCGGCGACGAGCAGCAGCAGCCCCGGGGCGGCGTACAGCAGCAGCCGTCCGTAGAACGGGTAGAGCTCGAAGGCCGACGCGAGCAGCGCGAGCAGCGCCGGAACGGTGAGGAACGCGAGCGTCGCCCGCTCGCGCCGAAAGCGCAGGCAACCGGCCACGAACGCGAACGCCGCGAGGCCGCGCAGCTGCAAGCCGAGCGGGTCCGCGAACATGCCGAGCAGCGTCAACGGATACCAACGCACGTCGCTCGCGGACGTCGGCGGGAACGGCAGGAACGCGCCGAGCTCGGGCGCGCCGACCTGCGGCGGGTCGTTGGCCCAGAACGAATGCAGGTACTCGCTGGCCGCCGCGTCGCGCAGGCACACGACGTAGGCGACGGCGAAGCTCGCCCCCCAAAGAACCGCCGGGAGCACGAGCGGGCGCAGCCGGCGCGCGTCGCCGCGCGCCAGCGCATGCCCGAACATCGTGAGCGCGGCAGCCGCGAGCAGGAAGACCGAGGGGTAGCTGGACCACACCGCCAGCGCTCCGGCCATCCCGAGTCCGACGGCGAAACGCGGCGCGAAGCGCTGCTCGTCGAGCGCGCGTTTGGCGGCGAGGAACACGAGCAGCAACCCGACGGCGACGAACACGTCGAGCGAGTACGGCTTGACCTCGACCGAGTAGCGCACGAGCGGTCGGACCAAGGCGAAGAACGCGATCGCGAGCGTCGCGGCGCGTTCGTCGAGCAGAGTCCGCGCGAGACGCACGAAGAGGAGCAACGCGCCGATCCCGGCGAGCAGCGGCACGAGGCGCAAAACGTACTCGCTCGAGCCGAAGCCCAGCACGAGCGCCTTCGTCAGCGCCAGAAAACCGTACGGCGCGGCCTGGTCGTTCGCGAGCGGCTCGGTGAGCGCGGCGAACGAGCGGCTGATGACGTTGGCCGCGAGCGCCGCCTCGTCCGACCACAGCGAACGATTGTCGAAGTAGTGCGCGAGGCGCAGCGCGATGCCGAGGACGACCAGCGCCGGGACGAGGGCGCGCGCGCGCGTTCTGTGCGCCGGGGGCGTCATGGGCCGCACGATACGGGGCACCGCAGCGCGGCCCGAAGGAGTTCCCGAGATGTTTTTCCGACCAGGACCGACGACTCGTGAGCTCGGTGACGCCTGATTGCCTGTCACCGCGCCCATGATCCGACTCCTGCTCTCCCTCGCCGCCGGGACGTTCGCGCCACCGCAACAGGCAAACGTCGACGACCCGTTCGTCCGCGTCGCCGACTCCGGTCGGCACGGCTTCGTCACGTCGATCTACGACGAGCGCGCCTTCGAGACGCTCGCGGACGTGCATGGACACGACGGGTCGCCGCGTTCGCTCAGCATTCCGCTCCCGGGCAACTCCGACATCGTGATCGAGCTCACGCCGATCGACGTCTGGGAGCAGGGCGGCACGGCCATCGTCATCGGTGACGACGGCTCCGAGTCCCGACTCGCGCCGAGCGTGCGCATGTTTCGACTGGGCGTTCCGGGACGCGCGAGCCACGGATTCCTCGGCGCATCGCCCGACATGTTGCAAGGCTACTTGCAGCTGGAGGGCGACCCGTACGTCCTCTCGACGGGCGCGACGCGCGGCGCGCCGCTCGCGATCTCGCACGGCGACGTGTTCGGTATCGCGGACGCGTCCGAGTGGTGCGCCGTCGCGACCGGCGCGTTGGCACCGCCCCCTGTCCTCGAATCCGAGCCGATCCAACGCACGGGCGCCGGCGCGACCACGCTACGCACCGCGCAGATCTTCATCGACGTCGACGGACCGCTGCGCGCGGCGCTCGGTTCCGACCAGGCGAGCATCGACTACGCGACGCTGCTCGCGGGCGCGTCGAGCGAGATCTACCGCCGCGACCTCGGCGTGCGCTTCGAGATCCCGAACGGGTACCTCCGCGTGTGGCAGACCGGCCCGTGGCTCTCGCTCTCCGACCCGTTCGCGGCGATGAACTACGCGACGTGGTGGAAGAGCGCGGCGAACCCGAAGCGCAACGTGCCGCGCGCGCTCGTCCACGGGCTGACGCACTACTACAACCCCGTGACGATGAGCAACAACTCCGGCTTCGCCGCGTCGATCGGTGGAACGTGCTCGAGCTCCGTGGGGTACGCGGTCTCGAGCCTCGAGGGGTCCTTCCCCTATCCGATCCAACACACGGCCGCGACGAACGCCGACCTGTTCCTGTTCTGCCACGAATCGGGCCACGTCTTCGGCTCCGCGCACACGCATCAGTACACGCCCAAGATCCAGTGCGACGACGGGACGGGCCCGGACAAGGGCACGTTGATGAGCTACTGCTACAACGCGTTCGGGATCGTCGGCGTCGGCATGCGCTTTCACCGGCGCGTGCAACTCCTGCTGCGCGCGCGCATCTTCGCGGCGCCCTGCATCACGACGATCGCCCTTCAGCTCGGCGACTACGACGCGAACGGCATCCTCGACATGACCGACATCGCGGAGTTCGACCGCTTCGTCAACCAGGGCTTCGTCTCCCTCGGCGCGCGCGACACGTTCGACATGAACGGCGACGGGAGCGTGAATGCGATCGATCGCGCGCTCCTGGTCGGGATGATCTTGGCACCCGCGACGTCGAGCATCGTCAACGGATCCGGGGCGAACTGCCTCTGCTTCGGGCCGGTCTCGCAACCGGTCCTCGGCCAAACCTGGACGACCGTCGTCGGCGACGGATCGACGCCCGAGTTCGTGACCGTGCTCGTCGTCGGAACGGGCGCGCTCGCCGCGCCGCTTCCCACGCGGTTCGGCGAGCTGCTCATCGCGATGGACGGCAGCGGCGGCACCACGCTGCTCACGAACTTCCGAACGACCACGGGCGGCGTCGCGACGCACTCGGTTCCGCTCCCGAACGACGCGGCGCTCGCCGGGCTCACGCTCGCGAGCCAGTCCGCGCTCGCGAAGGCCGACGGACTCCATCTGGTCAACGCGCTCTCGATGTTCGTGAGCACCTACGAGTAGCCGCTACTTGCGGCGCCGCTTGCGCGGCTCGAAGTCGAGCGGGTCCTCCGGCCAGTCGTGCTTCGGATAGCGCCCGCGCAGGTCCTTGCGCACCAGCGCGTACGTCCCGCGCCAGAAGCCCGCGAGGTCGCCGGTGATCTGCTCGGGACGTCCGTTCGGCGCGCAGAGGTGCAGCACGACCGGCACGCGGCCGGCGCAGAGCGCCGGGGTCTCGTCGAGTCCGAAGAAGTCCTGGATGCGCGCCGCGATCACGGGCGGTCGACCGGGCTCATAGGTGATCGACGCGCGCCGACCGGAGGGAAGCGCGAAGCTCGTCGGTGCGGCGCGGTCGAGCGCGACGCGTTCGGCATGTGCAAGGCGCGCGCGCCATTCGGCGCTGAGGTCGATGGCGCGCAGCTCCTTGAAGGAACGTCGGCCGGCGACGAGGTCGCCCGCGTGGCGCGTCACCCAGCTCGTCGGATCGGCGTCGATCGCCTCGCTCGCGCCTCCGGTCCATTCGATGTAGCAGGCGTGGCGCGCGAGCTGCTGCGCGAAGTCGCCCTGGGCGAGGTCGAACGCGCGCGCCGGTTGGCTGCGCGCCGCCTCGGCGAGCGCGCGTTCGATGGCGGCATCGACGCCGTCCATCTCGCGCCGCGCGTCGTCCGGCTTGACGCCGGGCGCCGCCGCGATCTCCAGCCCGCGCCAGACGGTCGCGCGTGTGAGCCGCACGACATCGCGCTCGGAGTCGAACTCGCAGCGCACCTCCTGCGTCACCTCCGCGGGATCGAGCCACTCGCGTCGCACGCACGACGCCTGCCGCACGAGGCCTTCGGTCGCGCCCGAGTCGACGTCGACGCACACGAAGAGCGGCGACGAGCGCACGCGGCACTCGCGCGCCAAACGCACGCCTCGCCCGCCCATCAGGCGCGCGCCGGGCGCGTCGTGCGCGGGCGACGGTCGCTTACCGCGCTTCGGACGCTCGGTGGTCGCGCGTTCGGTCGAGCGTGCGCACGCGGTGCGATCCGCGAAGGCGACGAACACGGCGCGCAGGAACGCCTCGTCGCCGCCGGTCGCGCGTCCACCCCGCGCGTCCACCGCGCGCAGCAGCTGGTCGCGCGCGGCGAAGATGCGCCGCGCCGCGCCGCGCGCGGTCCGCGGACCGGAGCGACCGGCTTCGATGTCCTCGAGCAACTCGACGCGCTCGAGCAGATCCGATTCGACGCTGCGCTGGGCGTCGAGGTGATCGAGCCCGCCGCGGAACGGATCGCGCTCGCCGACGAGCGCGGCCGCGAGCGCCGCACGCGGGAGGCAACCGAGCTCGCGTCCGGCGAGCAGCAGGCGCCCGAGCCGCGGCGCGAGCGGCAAGCGCGCGAGTTCGCGACCGACGTCGGTCAGCGCTCCGCTCCGCGTCGCACCGAGGGCTTCGAGCAGGTCGCGCGCGCGGTCGCTCGCGTCGTCGGGCGGCGCTTCGAGCCACGGGAACTCGCGCGGGTCGCGCTCGCCGAAGTCGAGCAGCGACAGCCACGCGCCGGCGACGTCGACGCGCGCGATCTCGGGCTCGACCGACTCGGTGAACGCGCGCTCGTCGATCGCGCTCCACAGCCGGACGTCGACGCCGGGTCCTTGACGGCCCGCGCGGCCGGCGCGCTGGCGCACCGACTCCATCGAGATCCGTCCGAGCTCGAGCCGGTCGAGCCCGCTGCGCGCATCGAAACGCGGAATGCGAGCGAGTCCGGAATCGATCACGCCGCTGACGCCGTCGACCGTGACCGAACTCTCGGCGATGTTCGTCGCGAGCACGATGCGACGTCGCGCGCCGCGTTGCAGCGCGGCGTCCTGGGCGCGCGCGTCGACGTCCCCGTGCAACACGTGAATGTCGACGTCGCGCGCGACAGCGCGCAGCTGCGACTCCGCGCGCCGAATCTCGCCCATCCCCGGCAGGAATACGAGCAGGTCGCCCGGCGTCTTCGGGAGCAGCTCGACCGCGGCGCGCGCCACTTGCTCCTCGAGCGGCTCGCGACCGTACGGCGGCCGATGCTCGACGTCGACCGGGTGCAGCCGTCCTTCGCTCGTCACGACCTCCGCGTCGAGGAACGCGGCAACCGGCGCGGGATCGAGCGTCGCCGAGAGCACGACGATGCGCAGGTCCGGACGAACGTCGCGCTGCACGCGGCGCGCGAGGGCCAGCGCGAGGTCGCCGTCCACGTGCCGCTCGTGGAACTCGTCGAAGACGACGCACGCGACGCCGTCGAGCAGCGGGTCGGCGAGGATCTTGCGCAGGAACACGCCCTCGGTCACGGCGGTCACACGCGTGCGCGCGCTGACCTTCGCCTCGAAGCGGACGCGATAGCCGAAGCGCTCGCCGAGACGCTCGCCACGCTCGGTCGCCATGCGCCGCGCGGCCGCGCGCGCCGCGACGCGCCGCGGCTCCAGGAGCACGACGGGACCGAAGCCCGCCTCTTCGAGCGCCGGCGGAACGCGCGTGGTTTTGCCCGAACCGGTCGGTGCGCGCAGCACGAGCGCGGGCGCGGCTCGCAACCGCTCGACGATCTCGGGCAGGAGCGCGTCGACGGGAAGCGAATCGAGGCGAGGCATGCGGGGCGCGCCGGAGCTACAACGCGCGCACCCAGATGTTGCGGAACCGCACCGGGTTGCCGTGGTCCTGCAGCATGATCGGTCCGGTCGGACCGTGCGGCGCGTAAGTCGCCACCGCTCGGTGCGCGGTTCCGCCGATCAGCTCGACCGCGTGCTGCACAAGCACGCCGTTGTGCACGACCGTCACCACCGCCGGCGACACGAGCTCGTCCCCGTCGAAGCGCGGCGCGATGAACACGATGTCGTAACTCTGCCATTCGCCCGGCGCGCGACACGCGTTGACGAGCGGCGGTTGCTGGCCGTAGAGCGCCGCCGCCTGACCGTCGGCGTAGGTCGGGTTCTCGAACGAGTCGAGCACCTGCACTTCGTAGCGGCCGAAGAAGAACACGCCGCTGTTGCCGCGCCCCTGCGACTCCGACTCGACGGTCGGCGGCGAGCGCCACTCGACGTGGAGCTGCACGTCCCCGAAGTGCTGGACGGTCTCGATCGAGCCCTTCCCGTTCACCTCCAGCGCGCCGTCCACGAGCGTCCACGGTCCGCCCTTCCATTGGGAGAGGTCCGTACCGTCGAACAGCACGGTCGCGTCGGCCGGCGGCCGCGCGAGCAGATTCGCACCGTCGGCCGGCGTCACCACGCTCGGACGCGGGCGCGCCTTGTCGTGGACGCGCCACGTGCCTCCCGGCAGGTACGGCGTGTCGTCATAGCCGGGCTGGTCGTCCTGGGGCCCCGGACTCGGGGCGGTGAACAGCGCGAGGGCGAGGCCGGTCGAGAGGGCGCACTTGAGCATGGCGGCGGGATCGAGGTTGGACAGCGGAATCACGACGACGAGAATCATAGCGACCGCGCCGCGCGACGAGCGCACGTCAGGTCTTCGCAACGAGCGGAACGGATCGTCGCGTCGAGCGTAGCCGCGCGCTCGCGCCCCGCCCCCATCGCCCCGCATCCCCAGCACCCCGCATGCACATTTCGATCGCGATCGTCCGCCGCTCCACACTCCCCGTGCTCGCCGCCCTGCTCGCGACTCCCGCATTCGCCGCCGACGATCCGCCGTTGCGCTACGCGATCGACCTGTCGGATCCGTCGGACGATCTCTTCCACGTCGTGGTCGAGCCGCCGCCGCTGACCGACGCCGACCGCGCCTTCGACTTCGTCGCCTTCGCGCCGGGCGTCCACGCGCCGCTGCACTTCGGACGCTTCGTCCAGAGCTTCGAGGCGTTCGACGCGGACGGGGATCCGGTGGCGAGCGAGCGCGTCGGCGCGGATCGCTGGGAGCTCTCCGAGCCGACGCGCGTCGCGCGCATCGAGTATGCGATCGAAGACTCGTTCGACAGCGAGGACGAGGGCTTCCGGCCGCAACCCTCGACCGGAACGGGCATCGAAGGCGACTACGTGCTGCTCAACACGTTCGGCGTGCTCGGCTACTTCGACCGGCTGCTCTCGCACCCGGTCGAGCTCCGCATCGCGCACGACGATGCGTGGGTCGTCGGCTCGGCGCTCGAGCGCGACTCCGCGGGCGTGTTCGCGGCGGCGTCGTATCGCGCGCTGGTCGACGCTCCGCTCCTGCTCGGCGACCTGTCCACGGTGTCGATCTGGGTCGGCGACATCGAGGTCGCGATCTTCGTGCACTCGCCGATCGCCGAGATCGACGCGGAGGAAGTGCTCTTCAAGGTGGGAGACACGCTCGAGGCCGCCGGCGCGTACCTCGGCTTCACGCCCGTCGAGCGCTACGTGATCCTGATGGACTTCATCGACCGGGACTCGATACACCGCAATCGCTTCAGGTCGTTCGGCGCGCTCGAGCACAACGAGAGTTCGCTCTACGCGTTCCCGGCCGGATCCGCCTCGTTCCAAGGGATCGGCAGCATCATCGCGCACGAGTTCATGCACGTGCTCACGCCGCTGCACCTGCGCAGCACGGTGATCGCGAACTTCGACTACTCGATCCCGACCACCGACGAGCACCTGTGGCTGTACGAGGGCGTGACCGAGTGGTCGGCCGGCATTCTGCGACTGCGCGGCGGACTCACCGACCTCGACACCTACCTGCAGGAGATGTCGCGCAAGATCGCGACGGCCGCGCGTTTCGATCCCGAGTACAGCCTCGCGCGCCTCGCGGCCGAGTGGTCGACGGACGAGGGCGTGCGTCAGTACGGCAACATCTATCAGCTCGGCGCGCTGACCGGAGCGGTGCTCGACCTGCGCTTGCTCGAGCTCTCGAACGGCGAGCGCGGTTTGCGCGAGGTCTTTCTCGACCTGGTCCGGAAGTACGGCCGCACGCGCCCCTTCGATCCCGACGCGTTCTTCACCGACTTCATCGAAGCGACGTTCCCCGAGATCGAGGCGTTCTTCGCCGACCACGTCCTGTCGAACGTGCCGCTGCCCTACGCGGACGCCTACGCGACGATCGGCGTGACCTGGGCCGACGGGCGCCTGACGGTCGACGAGAACGCGACCGACGCGCAGCTGGCGATGCGCGCAGCGTGGCTCGAGAACCTGCCGCTCGACTGACGCCTATGCAGCGACGGCGCGGCGGCGACGTCGTTCGCCGA
Organism: Planctomycetota bacterium; assembly: GCA_029259605.1. GTDB lineage: Bacteria > Planctomycetota > UBA1135 > UBA1135 > OFTM281. Next base: position 8,157 of record JAJDEV010000240.1, read on the forward strand.
GCGCGAGGCCGACGAGCAGCAGCGCCGCCGGCAAGCTGAGGAGCGGCAGCACGGGAACGGCGGCCACGGACGTCGCGGTGAGGCGCACGTCGTCGAAGTCGACCTCGATCCCGGTCGCCATCGGATCGTCCGGTTCGTTGCGGTTCACGACGCGCACGCCGAGCGACTGGTCGATCCCGATCGGATTGTCCCCGGTCGTGAACTGGAGCGTCGCCGTCGCCCACAGCCCTTCGCCCGGCGCCACCGTGTTCGTGTCCTCGGCGACGACCTGGCCGCCGGCGAGGAGCTGGATGCGATAGCCCGGGAAGCCGTCGAGGTTGAAGAAGCCCGTGTACGGCGAGACGAGTCCCGCACCCGACGCGATGTTGCCCACCTCGACCGTCAGGTTGTAGGTCGTGTTCGCCTGCAGCGTCGCGCCGAGCGTCTGCTCGACGCCGAACTCGTCGTCCCCCGTCGCGCCGTTCATGTACAGGAGCACGGCGTTGTCGCCCTCGGCCGCGCCGCCGGGAAAGAACGCCGGGTTCGGAGCGTGGTCGGCGGCGGTTCCGGGGTTCAGGACTCCGATGGACGCGCCCCCGATCGGCGCGCCGAACTCGTAGTACGCCGTCCACCCGGCGGGCGGCGGTCCGACGGGGAACGCACCGGCGGGCACGTCGCCGCCGTACTCCGCCGGCAGGTTGCTGCCGAAGTACAGCTCCTCGAAGCCGTGGTTCGCGATCGTGATCTGAGCCTGCGCGCCGGCGGCGAGGACGAAGAGGGCGAGCGGTGTGGCGAGCGTTCCCATGGTCGCGTTCAGGCTACACGGTTTCGCGCATCCACGCCGTCGCCAGGCAGTCGGCGTACTCGTTCCAGCGGTTGCCCGAGTGCGCGGCGATCCAGCGCACGGGACTCGTCGGGTGATCGAGGTAGAGCGCGAAGAGCTCTTGGACCAGGTCCAAGTTCTTGATCGGCCCGCCCTTCCTCTTCCAACCCTTCTTCTCCCACCCGGCCGCCCACTTCGTCAGCGTGTCGACGCAGAGCTTGCTGTCCGTGTGCACGGTCACCCGGGCATCGGTCGGCAGCAGCCGGTAGGCCTCGATCAGCGCCTTCAGCTCCATGCGGTTGTTCGTCGTGTCCGCCTCGTGACCGTGGCGCTCCTCGCGCACCTCACCGTCCTCGACCCACACGAGGCCCCAGCCTCCACGCCCCGGATTCGGGACCGCGCTGCCGTCCGTGAACACGCCGGACGTCGGGCCGTCCGTGTACTTGGCGAGCACTTCGGCGCGCGTGAGGTTCTCTTCCTTCGCCGCGCGACCTCCGCGCCCGCCCGCCTTCTTGCCCGCCTTCTTCGGCGAGTGCGTGCGGCAGTACTTCGGCTGCCAGCCCGGGTACTTGGCGCGCACGTCGCTCGAGACCTCGAACGGTGCGCCGCAAACGGTGCAGGTGAAGCTCATGGCGCGTGATGTTAGCGCGGCGCGTCGGGCCGTAGAATCACGGAACGCGCCCCGAGGGCGTCGCACACCCGTCGGGGGTCCGCGACGCCGCTGGGCCGACCGGATCCGCTCGTCTGCTAGCCCGGGTTATTCATGAGGCTTTGCCGAGATCGACGCAGATGTGCGTCAGATCAGCGCTTCGCGACCGAAGCGCGTGGAGGCGACCTTGACGGGTCGTCGAACCCGGTGACGAAGGGAAGCGTTGAGATGGCGCGCAGCTGCGTCGATCTCGGTGAAGGCTCATGAATGATCCGGGCTAGACGTCGCCGATCAGGAGATCGATCGCGTCGGTCAGGACGACCTTGCCGGGCTCGAGGAAGACCCCCTGGGTGCCGACGAACGTGCCGAGCAGGCTGAGATCGTTCGGGATGGCGATCGAGTGGACCGCCGGGATGCCGGGGCCCTGCCAGAGGACCGGCGCGCCGGCGAGGCCGGGCGCCGGGGAGAGCGCGATCAGCACCTCGCCGTACGGCTTGACCAGTCCGCACGGGAAGTTCGGGTGCACGAAGTTGCCGAACCAGTAGGTCCGCGCGACACCGGGCGTCAGTCCCGCCGCGTTCGTCGGGTCGTCCATGCGCACGCGCATCACGTCGCCGAGCACCGGCCGATCGCGCGCGCGTTCCGACTGCGGATCGCTGAGCTGAGCGAACCAGACCGTCTTCGGAAGGATGTGCACGCGGTCGATGATGAAGTTGTTCGAGCGGCCCGAGATCTCGAGCGTGTGGGTTCCGGCCGTGAAGAAGTGCTCGGGGAATTCGCCCGTCTCCTCATAGCGCGCGTTGAAGTTCCACACGCCGACGCCGCTGGTTCCCGTGTTGTGGAAGAGCTTGAGCCACGGCCCGCCGTCGACGCGCGCCCAGCAATCGTTGTCCTGGTCCGGCGTCGGGTTGTCGTGGCGGTTGTGGATCCGGATCAGGTAGGTGTCGTCGGCGGGGATGACGAAGCGGAACGGAAGAATGTCGACGCCGGGCGTCGTGAACAGGTTCGGACCGTCCCACCGGAAGTACCCCGTGCCGGCGTAGCCGGGGATGCTCGACTCGAATTCCCAGTTACCCGTGGGTGCGTGCGACTCCATCTCGACGACGACGACGCCGGCCGCATCGGCGGCGTACGTCAGCGGATTCAGCGGGCGCGCCTCGATGCTTCCGGTGTGCGCCGGAGCGGTGCATCCGGAGCGCTGGGTCGCCGTTCCGAACGTCTGTGCGAGGGCGCTCGGGGCAAGGGCGGCGGCGGCAAGAACGGACAGGATCCACGGGGCTCGTTTCATGATGTGGGGCTCGATTCGCGGGTGTTCAGGGTGCTGGACGAGGTGCGCGGAGCGTGGCCGCTCGCGTTTCGAGGCAACAAGTGTGGGAATCGAACACGTCCGAGTCGACGATGGCGCGGCGCAAATCGTGCGGGATCGCGATTCGCGACCGGCCCCGGAACAACGCAGCGGACCCTTTGCATCGGCTTCTCGAGCCCCCTGAGCGAAAGGTCCCAGAGGAAGCCTACCGCGCCCGCGCCGCCCGCGTCCGTAGCTGGCGTGCCCGCAAGGACTTCCGCACATCGGCGCGAGCGCTTCCGCGCACTCCGGAGGCGCGAGAATCCCGCCAGAACGTCGCGCGCAGCGTTGCTGTATCCCCGGGCTTCCCGTTTGCTAAAGGGAGCGGCGGCGCTCGATCGCTCGACGCCGTTTCGATCATCGAACGGGGAGGACGACGCGCGGCGCAAGGTCGCGCGCGAATGCCCCAGGACCTTGGAGAGACCGCCCGATGAAGCGCCGTTCGCCTCGCACTTGGATCCTCGCGCTGGCCCTTGCCCCGGCTTTCGCGGCCCCCGCACTCGGGCTCGAAGACGACCACCTCGACTTCGAGACCTACGCCAAGACGTTCCTCGACGACAACGACCTTCCGAGTGACCTCTCGTTCCAGGAGGTCATCGACGGGAGCACCTTCCTGCGCGTGGAGCTCGGCTCGTTCGACCTGCGCATCCCGCGCGCACAGATGGAGGAGCGCTCCGACGGCGATCGCGTGATCGAGGCGGCGCACACGCTGATCAAGCTCCAGAAGATCTGGTACGACTGGCGGGGGAACGAGAACATCGACCCCGCCGACTGGACGACGCTCGACAAGTGGGTCAAGACGTGGTCGGCGCGCAAGCTCGCATCGTGCGACGGCGGCGACGTGTCGCTGCTCGTTCAACTCAGCGCGAAGGAGAAGATCGTCGAAGCGGCGACGCGGTTGAGCGAGGCGACGAACTACCCCGAGTCCACGGTCAAGCGCGTCGGCAACAAGAACATCCTCGTGCTCGCGCCCAACCGGAAGAACTTCCTCGAGGTCGTCGCCGTGGCGGGCCAGCTGACAAAGAGCAAGCGGGCGGACCTCTGGGTCGACAAGATGATTCGTCAGGGCGCGGCGTGGTTCGACTGGACCCAAATCATCGCGCTCGAGAACTGCAGCTTCCCGGTGGACTACAAGCATCCGTTCAACGGGATCCCCCTCGACGAATCGAACAAGACCGGCTTCAACCAACACATCGCCGATCGCGGCGGCATGCTGCTCTTGCGCAAGGAGTTCGTGCGTCAGGGCACGCACTTCTTCGAGGAAGCGCTCGGCGTGAACCTCGTCATCGCGACGGCCGGTGAGAACGGGATCTTCTCCGCCGAGTGGAACATCTCGTACCACACGGCCGGCGGAAGGACCGAGCCGTACACGCGCTTCGTTCCCGGCGGCAACCCGAGCGGCGGCGTGCTGCCACCGCGCAAGGCGACGGCCGGACCGACGACGATCTCGGGCAGCATCGGAGCGCTGGAGGGACCGTACCGCGCGGGCAATGGCGACGGCTTCTTCAAGGAGCAACTCCGCAACGGCCAGAAGGACGGTGCGAAGATCGCGTCGAAGGTCAAGGACGCGCCGTTCCCGAAGGACAAGCGCCCGTACTTCCGCGTCACGTCGAACGAGACGCACGAGCAGAGCTTCGTGACCGCACCGTTCCTCGGCGACGACGCCGAGGGCAAGAAGCTTCCGCCCAACGACTACCTGGACGACTACGAAGACTTCTTCCGCGCCTACCGCTCGTCCTTCGTCGAGTGGCTCAAGACGCGCGGCGCAGGCTCGCCCGACGCCTCGGCCGCGATGTTCCGCCAGATGATCCAGAAGCTCGCGACGCGCGAACCGGGCGTCAAGATCGACTCGATCGCCGAGGAGATCTACGGCACGCCGTTCAGCGACACGGATCCCGCGACGGACAGCCTCGAGTGGCGCTTCCTCGACTGGCTCGCGAACGGCAAGTAGCACGGTCGAGCGCGATTCGCGTCACCCGTCCCCCGTCAATAGTGAGGCGGCCGCTCGCTGAGCGGATCGACCTCTTCGCCTTCGCCGCCGCCGCCGCGCGACGCGATCCGCTTCTCGAGTTCGGTCACGCGGCGCAGGAGCTGTTCGATCTCGCGCGTCTGCTCGAGCACGACGCCGTTCAACGCGTCGACGGTGTGCTCGAGGAAGCCGAGCTTGGTCTCGAGCTCCACGCGCTCTTTCGTGCGGTCATTCATCCGTTTGCGCCTGCTCTTGCTCGAACGCCTGCGCGTACTTCGCGTACTCGGTGCCCGCGAGCTCGGCCGCGGGCACGAAGCGCAGCGCTGCCGAGTTGATGCAGTAGCGCAACCCCGTCGTCGGGGGACCGTCGTCGAACACGTGCCCGAGGTGCGAGTCGCCATAGCGGCTGCGCACTTCGGTGCGCTCGTACCCGAGCTTCTTGTCCGTGTCGCGCGCGATGAACGCGGGCTCGAGCGGCCGGTCGAAGCTCGGCCAGCCCGTGCCCGACTCGAACTTGTGCAGCGAGCTGAAGAGCGGCTCGCCCGACACGATGTCGACGTAGATGCCGGCCTCGTGGTTGTCCCAGTAGGTGTTTCGGAACGCGCGCTCGGTGCCCTCGTTCTGGGTCACGTCGAACTGCAGCTCGGTGAGCCGGCTGCGCAGCGCGTCGGCGCTCGGCTTCTCGAACTTCGCCCACGGGTTCGCCGGTCCGCGCGGCGTGTACTTCACGTCGTCGCCCCACACGCTCTTCAGATAGGCGTCGCGCCTCGACCCCTTGCGGTACGAGTAGTAGCGGTCGGGATCCTTCTTGTAGAAGTCCTGGTGGTACTCCTCCGCCGGGAAAAAGCGTTCGAACGGCGTCACCGCCGTGACGATCTCCCCATCGAAGCGGCCCGACTCGGCCAGCGCCTGCTTCGACGCCTCGGCGGCTGCGCGTTGCGCGTCGTCGTGCGCGAAGATCTCCGAGCGGTACTGCGTCCCGCGGTCGACGAACTGACCGCCCGCGTCGGTCGGGTTGATCTGGCGCCAGAAGATCTGGAGCAGGTCGTCATAGGTGATGACCGCCGGATCGAAGGTGACCTGCACCGACTCGGTGTGGCCGGTCGTGCCGGAGCACACCTCTTGATAGGTGGGGTCGGGATCGTGCCCTCCGGAGTAGCCCGAGACCGCCGACACGACGCCGGGCACCCCCTCGAACGGAACCTCGACGCACCAGAAGCAGCCACCGGCGAAGGTGGCGCGCTCGAACGTCTCGGGATCCGCGGTCGCCTCGACGACGGACACGGGATCGCCGGCTCCGTGCTCGCCTGCGCCCTGCGCGGACGAGCCATGGTCCTGCGCGTGGCACGCGGCGAGGACGACGAACGGGGCGAGCAACAGCTGCCGGCCCGGAAGGAAGGGTCGCATTCGATTCATGTCTGGATCTCCGAGCGCTGCCTGCGTCGCGCGCCGCGACGCGTGACGGGGATTCGCGCCATGCGCAAGCCTAGCAGGCGCGACGTCCACGAAGGATGCGCGCGGAGCGATTCGCGGTCCCGTGCCGCGCGAGGACGGGGTAGGCTGCGCGCGTGAGGTCCACGCGATCAGGGCGACTCCGCCTTCCGCTCCTTCTCGGGCTCGCGCCGGCGGTCCGCGGCGAGTGATGGGGATGCCGCAACTCGAATCGGAGCGCGAAGCGTGCTCCCCCATCGCGAGCGCGTTGCTGTGGGCCGCGCTCGTCGTCTCGTGCCTCGCCGCCTCCGCGCACTTCAACGCGCTCGCGCCGTGCGGGCGTTGGCTGAACGCGGTCTTCGGCGCCGAGCTGTGGTACGAGAACGATCCGTCGGGCTCGTACATCGCCAGCGCGCACGAGCTGCTCTCCGCGCCCAGCCCGTTGTTCCCTGGCCATCCGGGCACGCCGCTCCAGCTCGGCTTGCTCGGCGTGCAGGGCGCGTACTTCACCGCCGTCGCGCCCGACGGGATGGGCTTCACCGAGTTCACCGCGCGTCACATCGATCGCGTCCACGAGCTCTCGAAGCTGTTCGCGACCGCGCTGCACCTGGCGTCGTTCTTCGCGGTGTACGCCTTCGCCGCGCGGCTCCTCTCCAGCCGGCGCGCGGCGCGCTTCGCGACGTTCGCCTACGCGACGAGCTTCCCGGTGCTCTACTTCCTGTCGCGCGTGTCGGTCGAGCCGCTCATGGTGCTGTTCTTCTGCACCACGGTGCTGGCGGTGTGGCGCGCGCAGCGCGAATACGAACGAGGCGCGAGCGGAGCGGCGTGGTGCGCGCTCGCCGGCGTGCTCGCGGCGTCGGGGCTCGTCACGAAGCTGCACTTCCTCGGCCCGCTCCCCGGCTTCGCGATGCTGGTCCTGTTCGTCGGGACGAAAGCGCCGCGTCGCGAGCGCATCCGCGCGGTGCTCGCCGTGCTCGTCGGCACGGCCGTCGCGCTCGCCGCGTGGTCGTTCGTCATCGATTGGGGCGAGCTCGCGGACAAGTGGCTGCGCGTCGGCCAGATCCGCGGCAGCGGCCGGCGTTACGAGTCGTTCTGGCCGGGCGCGACTCCGGGCGGGTTGTTCCTGCTCTGCGAGTTGCTGCTCGTCGTGCTCGGTACGATCGGACTCGTTCGCTCGCTGCGCAACCGACCCGAGCGCCGCGCCGCCACGCTCTGGGTCTCGCTGTACGTGCTCTTCTCGCTCGCGATCTGGGGCTACCGCGTCATCGCGCGCGGCGGTGACTTCCGCTGCTTCCACTACCTGTTCTTCTTCGTGATGTGGCTCGCCGTCTTCGCGGGTGATCTCACGAACGACGCCTTCGCGCGCTTCGGTGCGCGCGCGCGGATCGCGGCGTCGGGGCTCTGGCTCGTGCTCTTGCACGGCGTCGCGCTCGCCTCGCTGGTCGAAACGCGCGCCTACGACGGCGAGCAGTTCGCGCGCATCGCGGACGTGCACGCGCTCGTGCGTTCCCTCGAGCCCGACGAGACGATCGCGCTGACGACGCGCCCCGGCTTCTTCAAGCTCAACCGTCTGCTCGTCGGCATCGACAAGGGCGGGAGCAACATCCACGGACTCTCGACGCGCTATGCGCCGGACGCGCGCACGTCCGCGCTGGCCGCCGCCTACTCCGAGCTCTTCGTGCGCATGGACAAGCGCGACGTCCCCGCGGACGCGCGCACGGGCGAGCTCGAGGAGTTCGGACCGTTCGCCGTGCTTTCGCCCTGAGCGGCGAAAGACCCTCTGGTCCGTTAGCAAGACCTCGCGGGCGCGGCTAGGATTCACGCGTTCGCGCTGAGCGCGCCCATCGTGTCGATTCCCAAGAGTCCCCTACGCCGCTCCGGCGCGGCCGCGCGCCCGTGAGTGTCCTGATCGTGACGGGCTCCGCCGGCCTGATCGGTTCCGAGGTCGTGCGCCTGTTCCACGCCCGCGGTTTCGACGTGATCGGCGTCGACAACGACATGCGGCGCGTGTTCTTCGGCGACGAGGCTTCGACGGCGTGGAGCCGCGAGGCCCTCGAGCGCGACCTCGAGCGCTACACCCACGCGGACATCGACATCCGTGACAAGGGCGCGGTCGACGCGCTCTTCGCGCGCTACGGCAAGGCGATCACGTGCGTCGTGCACACCGCGGCGCAGCCGTCGCACGACTGGGCCAAGCAGGATCCGGTCACGGACTTCTCGGTCAACGCGACCGGCACGCTGGTCCTGCTCGAGGCCACGCGCGCGCACTGCCCGGACGCGAGCTTCCTGTTCACGTCGACGAACAAGGTGTACGGCGATCGGCCGAACGAGCTCCCGCTCGTCGAGCTCGAGACGCGCTGGGAGCTCGACGAAACGCACCCGTTCCACGCGCACGGCATCGACGAGTCGATGTCGATCGACCAGTGCACGCACTCGCTGTTCGGCGCGTCGAAGGCGGCGGCGGACCTCCTGGTGCAGGAGTACGGGCGCTACTTCGGGATGCAGACCGGCGTGTTCCGCGGCGGCTGCCTGACGGGCGGCGGGCACTCGGGCACCGAGCTGCACGGCTTCCTGTCGTACCTCATGCGCTGCTGCCTCGAGGGGCGCGCGTACACGATCTTCGGGTACGGCGGCAAGCAGGTGCGCGACAACATCCACTCGTACGACCTGGCGGAGATGCTGTGGCACTTCCACGAAGCGCCGCGGCCGGGCGAGGTCTACAACGCGGGAGGCGGCAGGCACAGCAACTGTTCCTTGCTCGAGGCGGTCGCGTTGTGCGAGGAGCTCACCGGGCGCTCGATGACGACGGCGTACGACGCGACGAACCGTGTCGGCGACCACATCTGGTACATCAGCGACACGTCCAAGTTCCGCGCGCACTACCCGAACTGGTCGTACCGCTACGACCTGCGCGGGATCCTGGAGTCGGTCCTCGAGGGGTGGAACGCGCGGCTCGGGCGTAAGGGCTCGTGAGCCTCTTCGACGACCATCGCGCATCGATCGAGCGCGATCAGTTCTCCGCGGCCGACGGCGGGGCGGCGGCGCGCGCGAAGGACCTCCGGCGCCACCGTTACTACTACGACGAGATCAAGCGCGTCGTGCGCGCGGCGGTGCCCGACGGCCAGCGCGTGCTGTGCATCCGCAGCGACGCCGGGCAGTACCTCGCTTGGGTCAAGCCGTCGCGCGGCGTCGGCGTCGAGATCTCGGAGCGCCTGAACGCGCTCGCGCGCGCGAACGCCCCGGGCTGCGAGTTCCTCACCGCCGGCGCGCAGGACTTCGAGGTCGACGGCGCGTTCGACACGGTGCTGATCGTCAACGCGGTCAACGAGCTGTTCGACGTGCAGGCGACGCTCGAGCGCGCGCGCGACGTGTGCGCCGAGCGCGGCCAGGTCGTCATCGTCTTCTACAACTTCCTGTGGCAACCGCTCGTGCAGCTCGCCGAAGCGCTGCGCCTCAAGCGCCAACAGCCCAAGCAGAACTGGCTCAGCTTCGGGCACGTCTCGCACCTGCTGCGGTTGTCGGGCTTCGAGCCGGTCGAGCGCTCGCGCTCGATCCTGTGCCCGTTCGGGATCCCCGGGCTCGCGTGGCTGTTCAACCGGTGTGTCGCGCGGCTGCCGCTCATCGAGAAGCTCGGCATGGTGCAGACCGTCGTCGCGCGGCCGACGCGCGAGCCCGACGCGCCGCGCTCCCCCACCGTGTCCGTGATCGTCCCGTGCAAGAACGAGCGCGGGAACATCGAGGAGGCCGTGCTGCGCACGCCGGAGATGGGCGCGGGGACCGAGCTGATCTTCTGCGACGACCGCTCGACCGACGGGACGGGCGACGAGGTGCGGCGCATGCAGCAGGAGCATCCCGAGCGCGACATCCGGCTCGTCGAAGGCCCCGGCATCTCGAAGGCCGAGAACGTGTGGACCGGCTTCGACGCGGCCAAGAACGACATCGTCATGATCCTCGATGGCGACCTCGCGGTCGCGCCCGAGGAGCTGCCCAAGTTCGTCGACGCCCTCGCGCGCGGCCGCGCGCAGTTCGCGAACGGCACGCGCATGGTGTATCCGATGCGCGGCCAGGCGATGCGGCTCGCGAACCTGTTCGGCAACAAGCTGTTCGGCATGCTGTTCACGCACATCCTCGGCAAGGACATCAGCGACACGCTGTGCGGAACGAAGGCGCTTTGGCGCGACGACTACAAGCGCATGAAGCCGTTGCGCGGCACGTGGGGCATCCGCGATCGCTGGGGCGACTACGAGCTGATCTTCGGCGCGGCCGCGCTCGGGCTCGAGCGCGTCGACGTCCCGGTGCACTACATGGAGCGCACTTACGGCGAGACGAAGATGACCGGCCGCCTGAAGAACGCGTGGATCATGCTGCGCATGTGCAAGGCTGCGTTCTTCAAGCTGAAGCGCAGGCGGAGCTGACGCGCGTGGGCTTGCTCAAGTCGCTGCTCGGTCATCCGCTGACGCGCGGGCTCGACCTCGACGACCCGCGCACGACCGACCTGCGCCGGCGCATCATCCGCGAGAAGCCGTTCCTGCGCGCGATCTACGCCGAGTGGTACGCGTTCGTCGCGCGCGAGCTGGCGCGCATCGATGCGTCCGGTGCCACGGGCCGCGTGCTCGAGATCGGCTCGGGCCCCGGCTTCCTGCCCGAGATCGTCCCGGACGTGATCACGTCCGAGCTCTTGCTGTCAGAGGGCAACGACCTGGTGCTCGACGCCCAGCGCCTGCCGTTCGCGGACGCATCGCTGCGCGCGATCGCCATGGTCGACGTGCTGCACCACGTGCCCGACATCGCGCGCTTCCTCGAGGACGCCGCGCGCTGCGTCGCGCCGGGCGGCGCGCTCGTCATGGTCGAGCCGTGGGTCACGCCGTGGGCGAGCTTCGTGTGGCGCCACTTGCACCACGAACCGTTCGAACCCGACGCGAAAGACTGGACCATCCCGAGCGGCGGTCCGCTCTCCGGCGCGAACAGCGCGCTGCCGTGGATGGTCTTCGTGCGCGACCGCGAACGCTTCGAGCGCGAGCACGCGGAGTGGCGCATCGAGTCGATCACGACCGGCCTCCCGCTGCGCTACCTGCTCTCCGGCGGCGTCGGCATGCGCAGCCTGATGCCAGGCTGGTCGAGCGGCGCATGGCGCTTCGTCGAGCGCTGCATGGCGCCAGGCAACGGGCTGTGGGCGCTCTACGCGTCGCTGGTCGTGCGCCGCACCTGAGATACGGAGTCGCACACCACCCCGCCGTGAGATACGGAGTCGCACACCACCCGGAGTTTTTCCGAGCAGGAGTGCCGCACCAAGACCGAAGCCGACTCTTCCGAGGCGTTCCGGCCGCTGAACCGTGGAAGAGTCGGCTTCGGTCTTGGTGCGGCACTCCTGCTCGGAAAAACTCCGGGTGGTGTGCGACTCCGTATCTCACGGGTGGTGTGCGACTCCGTATCTCACCGCACGCCGAGCACGCCCGACATCGCGTTCGAGTAGACGCGGCCGCCCTGGTTCGCGCCCGGGTCGAAGACGAGCACCTGGGCGTGGAACTCGTAGCCTGCGAACTCGCTCGCGAGCGAGAGCGGCGTGAACACGGTGAACTCGGAGCGGCCGGGGCCCGTGATCGACATCGGGAACGTGTGGTCCGGGCGCACGAGCAGCGTGCAGGTCGGCATCCCGTAGACGTTGAGCGACAGCGGCGGGCCGAGGAGCGTCAGCTGGCGCGGCAAGGGCGCCGAGAACGTGCGCGGCGTTCCGAAGAGCAGCATGCACGTGGCACCGTTCGGCGTGCCGCTCACCTCGAAGGTGAACGGCGCGCCGATCCACGGGAGCTGGCCCTCTTTCGACGCGAGCGCGGGCGTGCCGACGGTGCCGGCGCAACCCGCGCCGAAGAGGTCGAGCGTCGCGGGGTGCGCGGTGCGATAGGCGTACGTCACACCCGACTGCAGGTCGATCACGTCGCCCGTCCCGCCGTGGTATCCGAGGTTCGCCCATCCCGAAGGAGGAGCGAGCTTGGGCGCGGCCTCCTGCCAACCCTCACCGTCCCACTCCCACGTGTTGGCTTGGAACGGAGCGATGAACACGAGTCGATCGCGCCACCGGTCGTCGACCAGGGAGCCGAACGCGACGGGCGCGGGCTTGACGCCCAACACTTGCTCGGTCCACTCGCCATTCCACACCCAAGTGTCGTCGACGGCGTACGGCCCGAAGCTGTGCACCTCGCCGCCGAACAGCACGAGGTCGCCGGTCGACACGTCGCGCGCGAAGGCCGCAGCGTGGCGCGCGGGCGGCGACGTCGCCGGGCTGAGGAGCGTCCACGACACACCGTCCCAGCTCCACGTGTCGCCGAGGTTCGTCACCTGGTTGCCGTCGGTCCCGCCGAAGAGCAGCACGGTCCCGGTCGCCGGGTCGTACTCCATCGCCGCGTCCATGCGCGGCGACGGCCCCTGGCCCGCGGCGGCGACCAGCGTCCACGTCGTCCCGTCGTACTCCCACGTGTCGCTGTGCGGATCGGTGTAGTTGCCGTTGATCACGTCGTTGCGGCCGCCGAAGACGACCGTACGTTCGCGCACCGGGTCGTACGTCATCGCGAGGCGCGAGCGCGGTCCGGGGCGAACGAGCGGCTCCATCAGGCGCCAGCGCTCACCGTCCCATTCATAGGTGTCGTTGTTGTTCAGGATCGTCACCGGCGTTCCGTGTCCGGCGCTGAACACCTCGCGTCCGCCGAAGACGACGACGCGATCGCGCGCTTCGTCGTACCCCACGCCGGGAAAGCTCGTGTTCTGCGCCGGACTCGTGACGGGCTCGCCCGTCCAGTCCGCGCCGTCCCAGCTCCACGTCCGCGCCGAGCGCACGCTGAACTCGAGGCCGCCGTGCGCGATCGTCCGTCCGTGCTTGGCGTCGTAGGCCATCGCGAGCTGCGACGGCGACCCCGGTGAGGTGGCGGGGAAGCGCTCGAGCCAGTCCGTTCCGTCCCACTCCCACGTTCCCTTGTTGCCGAACAGCACCGTGCGCGCGCGCTGCGCGTCGTACGCCATCGCGTGCTGGGCCTGGTTGTTCGGAGCGGCGGGATACGTGCGCCGCGTCCAAAGCGCGCCGTCGTACTCCCACGTCTCGCCCGGCGCGGTCGCGGAGAACGGCGCGCCGTTGCCGCCGTGCAGGACCATCACGCCGCGCGCCGAGTCGAACGCCATCGCCGCTCCCCACCGCGCGTTCGGTCGCGGCGGCTGCGTGTAGCGGTACCACTGCGTCCCGTTCCACTCCCAGGTCGTCTCCGTGCTCGCGTTCGTCGATGCGTTGACGATGCCGCCGTAGAGCACGGTAACGCCGCGGAGCGAGTCGTACGCCATCGCGCACGCGTGGCGCGCCTCCGGGCGAATGGTCGGCGTGCGCTCGGTCCACGTCCCGTCGTCCCACTCCCACGTGTCGTCGTAGAGCGTGCTCGACGACGACGCGGGCGTCCCGCCGAAGAGCGTCATCACTCCGCGCTGGGCGTCGAAGGAGAGCCCGAAGTTCACGCGCTGCGAAGGCCCGCCGGTCGACGCGAGCCGCCACTCGCCGTCGTACTCCCAAACCTCGACCGGGTTGGCATAGGCCGTGACGAGCAACACGCGCTCGTTCACCGGGTCCCACACCGCCGCGTGGTTCGAGTCGGCGCCGAGCAGGGGAAGGCGCTCCCACTTCGCCTGGCCGAAGGCGAGCGGCGCGGCGAGGACGAGGAGCAGGAAGGCGAGCAGGCGCGGACGCTGGAACGAGCGGAGGGCGATCATGGGGCGTTCCGAGGGGATGCACGAAGGGCAGCGGGAAGACCGTAGCGGCGGCGCGCGCGCGCGACCACCCGGCCCGCTCTCCCTTCCCACGGCCCCCCGCGCCGTTGCAAGAAACCCGGGGAATGCGGCGCCGACGCGGGCGAGAGCGGCGACCCGTCCGATCCAATCGGTTAGAACGACCCGCGTGAACGTTGAAGCGGACACGAAGCGCTCGCGCGGGCTCCTCTGGCTGCTCGTGCTGTCGATGCTGATCAAGCTGGCGATCGTGCCCCTGGTCGTCGGCATGGAGCAGAAGGCGGACGAGCGCCAGTACGTCGCCGCGGCGCCGACGATCGTCGCCACGGGCGCACCGCGCTATCCGAACCCGAACTGGGACGAGGCGCACGCGGCGCCGGGGATGCCGTACTTCCTCGCCGGTTGCTACGCGCTCGCGGGCGAGTCCGGGTTCAAGACGCTCGCGCGCGTCGTGCAGGTGCTGCTCAGCGTGTTCACGCTGTTGCTCGTCCACGCGCTCGCGCTACGCCTCGGCGCCGGTCCACGCACCGCGCTGCTCGCCACCGCGCTCGTCGCGCTCGACCCGACGCAGATCGCCTTCACGCACTACTTCTGGGCGGAGAGCCTGTACTCGTTCCTGTCGATCTGGGCGGTGTGGTTGCTCGTGTCGGCGGCGGACGGCGAGCGCAACTACGGCGCGGCGTTCGGCGCGGGGCTCGTCGCGGGCGTCGCGACCTTGACGCGCGGGCTCTTGTTCGGACTCACGCCCTTGATCGTGCTGTGGCTGCTCTTCGCCGGTGCTGCGTCGCCCGGCCGCCGCGTGGGGAGCGCGACGCTCTTCGTGCTCGGCCTCGTGCTGGCGATCGCGCCGTGGAGCCTCCGCAACACCGAGCGCTACGGCAAGTTCCTGCTCGTCAGCACGAACGTCGGCGCCGTCCTCGCCAAGGGCGCCAACCCGATCACGCCCGAGAACCACGACCTCGGCCTCGGAGGTTGGAGCACCGAGCTGCGCGAGTACACGCGCCTGCACGGCCCCGACTACCGCGACGTCATCCCGATGCGCCCGCGCTACATCTCGGAAGACATCGTCGAGCAGAACGACGTGCGCACGCGCGAGGGCCTGGCGTTCCTGCTCGACTACCCCGCGCTCACCCTGCGCAACGCGCGCATCCGACTGCAGTACCTGGTCAACCCCACGTCGTTCCTGATCCGCCACATCCGCGAGGGCTACTACGGCGAGCTCCCACGCTGGTTCAGCGAGCCGGTCATCGCGCTGACGCTGCTCGCGTCGATGGTGGTGATGGCGGGCTTCGTGTTCGGGGTGTTCGTCGCGCGGAACGACCCGGACAAGATGCTGACGCTCATCGTCGTCGTCGGGTCGCTCGCGATTTGCGCGCTCGTCGCGGCGGTGTCGCGGTATCGCGTTCCGCTCGTGCCGCTGATGGCACCGTATGCGGCGCTGGCGTTGACGCGGGTCGCGGATGTGAAGCGGGAAGTGAGGCGGGCACCGTTCTGGTTGCTGGGGGCACCGGTGCTCGTGTTCCTCGCGGTGGTGTGGGTGATGTACTTGCCGTTGAACTACCGATAAGCGGCCCCGGACTGGAGTCACGATGAATCCCATCACGCTAAACGCGGGAGAGCAGCTAGTCGCCGTGCGTGAATCAGATGGCACGTGCACTGCGACCGTCTTGTACGCGGGCGTACACTTCCTGGCGGCTCTTGACGCGTGTGAGCGCATGCGCGGAGACAAGGGCCGCTCCTCCGACGCGGCATCTGCGATCATGTCCGCAGCGGCGGCAGCCGAGGCCTTCATCTCAGAACTCGCGTACGTAGCCGATCAAGCCACGACGGTCGAACTGCGCTCGGGACGCGAACACCCGCGGCTGGAGACGTTCGCGGCGGTGATGCTGTCGGATGGCGAAGCGAGTCGGGTGAACCTTCGCTCACGGTTCCTAGTCGCGAAGCTGCTCCTTACCGCGAAGGCATACTCGAAGGGCAGCCAGCCGTTTCAGGACTTCTCGTTCCTTGTCGACCTTCGCAACTGCCTTGCTCACTTGAAGCCGACATCTATTGAGGACACTGTCGGTGAAGCAAGCATTATCGGTGGCCTCCAGACCCGCAACTTGGTTGTTGAAAACCACCCGAGTCTTCTCGGCAACGTCATGACATTCCAAGTCGCCCGTTTCGCATGCAACTCCGCATCGTCAATCATCCGGGACATGCATGATTCATGTCCGATTCCGGAAGCGTCCGTCTCGCGCCTCACGGTGGCGCAAACGCTAGAGGGCACGCCGAACCTACTTGATGTATTGTTCCCTTTCGTCGCCGAGTGAGAGCGCAGAACCGTGTCGCGAGTTCGAACCGGAAGCACGATCACGCCCCGGCCTCAACTCGCGAGCCGCAACCATTGCGGATCTGAAAGGCGCGCGCGATCGTCACGTTCAGGGGGGATTCGCATAGAGACTCGCGCATTTGGGAAGCTCCTTGTGGTGGTCGCGGTCGCGGTCGCGTTGTCGGTGATCGTGCTTGTCGTGCGCTGGATAGATGGACCGAATCGGGACGCGACACATGCTCTCGCCAGCGCGACTTCCGATTCGTCGGGAGCGCTGGAAACGCCCAACGGGCTCTCTGCACCGCGCAGTGCGCTCTCGCCCGCCATGGAACGCGAGAGCGTCGCCGGTGACCCTGTCCCTCCCAACCTCAAGTCGGCATCCTCGATCGCGATCGAGGTCGTCGACGAGAGCGGCCGGAGCATCGAGCGTGCCGAGCTCGCGCTCTCGCGTACGCCGATGCGCTTGCACGACGCGTCGGGCATCCGCGTCGTCGGACAAACCGGTTCCGACGGGCGCGCGACGATCTCTCTCGACACCAAGGACCGCTGGGTCAAGATCGTCGCTTCGGCGAGCGGCTATCTGACCTCGGTGGTCCCTATTCCCGCTCTCGACGACGGGTTCGAGCGCATCACGATGACGCGCGCGTGCGACCAGCTCTTCCGTTGCATCGATCTGGACCGCGTGCCGCTCGCGGGCGTCGGTGTCACGACGTGGATGGTGAACGCGACGTCCGAGGCGGTCGACGCCAGCCCGCTCGGCGATCGGTTCCGCGGCGCGCGCTACGTGGCCGAGACGGACCGCAACGGCATCGCGGAGTTGCGCTCGCTCCTCGCCGGCGACTACGACTTTCGCGTTCGTCTCGAGAACCACGCGATCGCCGCTGGCTCGACTCGCCGAGTGACAGTCCCCGGCGACCCGATCGAAGTTGTCCTGTGTCCTCTGGTCGGAGGCGTCGTCGTTGGACGTGACGGACATCGGATTGCGGACGCGGTTTATACGGTTTCCGGTCCGTACGACCTGTCGACGTACCGGACCGACGACGTGACCGCGGCCAGAGCCCGGCTCGAGACGCAGTACGCAGGGAGCTCGGCATTCGTCGCGGCGTTGGCGAGCAGCGAACCTCCCCCACCGATCCAATGCGAGATCTTCATGGAGGGATCCGGCGTGATGACCGTGAACATGAAGATGTACCGCCTCGCGGACGGTGTAGTCCCCACAGTCGTCGCTCCGACGAGCGAGCCCGATGAGATCGGTCGGGTAACGATCACGATCGTGGACGCGAACGGGAGGACGATCGAGCCCGAGGGGTTTCGAATCGACCTGGGAACCGATCCGAACATACCTCTGAGCGTCGACATCGACCTCGGCGCTCCAATGTTGCTCCCCGTCGGCGAGCACCCGGTGAGCACGACCGCCCTCTGGATGCAAGATCGGTTCGAGCCAGCGTCCGTGCGCGTGCCGGGCGAATGCGTGATCCGGCTGTCGGACCTGTTCCGCCACTGCCGTATCGTCGTGTCGGACGAAGGCGGAACGCTGCTCGGCGGGTATCAGGTTTGGACGAACGTCGAGGGCCACCTTCGAACCATGCACGTCGGCGAACCACAACAGGCGGAGGCGTGGCTTCCGCTCGGTCCAACGTCCCTGTGGTTCAATTCCGGCGATTTCGAAACGTTCGCGTTCGACGTCGAGATCGTGGACGCGCTCGACGTCGCGCCGCAGAGGATCGAGGTCACGGTTCCGTCTTCCGGCTGACTCGAGGGTGCGGCTTTGCTTCGCCTCCGTCGTCTGCGCGCTGCGCGTCGCGCGCCACACTACGGCTGTCGTTCGGGTAGCGCGAAGGGGCCGCGTTCGCCGCCCATCGCAGCGCCAAGATCGAGAGCACGGCAAGTGGCATCGCGAACGGACTCAGGAAGGCGAAGGACCAAACCGAGAAAATCGAGAGCATGATCGCCGACCTTAGGAACCACCACGGCGTCATCTCTCCGTTCGAGATCGTGCCTGCGATCCATTCGGCGACGATGGGCATCACCCCGAACGTCAGGTAACCGACCGACGCGGAACCGAGAACGCCGAACACGAGCGCTGCGAGTGTCACTCGCTTGCCGCCATGAACGTGGGCGATGGGGCGTCGGAAGAGGAGACCAATGCCGACGGAGGTGACGGTCGCGATGAGGAAGTGCGGCCAACCGAAGCGAATCAGGTAGTAGGACGGTTCTCCGGCGACGATCCAGAGCATTCCGAGCAAGGCGAGACCCCACGCCGGCCCGAGGGCGAGCACGACCGACCAATAGCGCAACCCAACCATCTCATTCGTCCACGTATCCGAGCGCCCTCAGCGTCTCGAGCAGCTCCGGGTTGATGTCGCCCGTGTCGTTGAGCCGCAGCGGACGGCGCGCGATTGCACCCGACAGCGCGGCGTCGAGGCGGTCGCGCACTTCGGGTTCGGCGTTCGAGAGCTCGTCGGCCTCGGCGCGCGACTCGTCCAAGCGGTAGAGCTCCCCCGCCTCGCCGCTTCGCGCGTACTTCGACTCGGTGCCGACGAGTCCGACTCTTTTTCTCGTCGACCAGAATCGCGCTCGTCGGTTAGCCGGCGACGGAGCGAATCATCGCTCGCTTCGTCGCGCGGCTCACGGCGGCGTCCGGTTCGTCGTACGGTCCTGGATCAGGACGTAGCGTTCTTCCATCGCGTCGAGCTCGGCTAGGGCGCGGCCTGCGGAGGATGGCGTGAGTTCCACCACACCCTCCTACGGCAAATCGAGCAGCAGCTCGAAGTCGTCGACGTCGTAGACCCCCGTGCCCGCGTCCTTGTGGACCCACACCTCGGCACGCACCGTTCCGGCGGGAGCCGTGAACGCCAGGGTGTCTTCCTGGTACGCGCCCGCGCTCACGATCAGCTGTTCGCTGTCGATGAACTGATCGCTCGCGTCCAAGAAGTCGATGCCGATCGTGCCCGGGTCGGAGACGACGGTGGCCGTGCTCCAAACCGTCAGTTCGTACGAGCGGCCCGCGGTGATGCCGTAGACGACTTCGGAGCGCGTGCCGCTGCCCGGGCCCAGTCGCAGCGCGAACGCGCCTCCGTGCGGTGCGGCGGCCGAGATCGCGGCGTCGCCGGTGGAGTCCCACAGGGCGCCCGTGTCCTCGAAGCCGGCGTCGCGGATCAGGTTGAAGCGCGCCAGGTTGGCGGCATAGAGCGCGAAGCCCGCGTCGTTCGGATGCAGTCCCTCGGCGAAGTAGGTCGGGCCGGGTGGTACGAGGTCCCTGCCCTCGATCAGGTACAGATTCGCGTCGGGCGGCGAGCGCTCGGCGACGACTTCGCGCAGGACGCGTCGGTAGTCGTCGAGGACCAAGCCTTCGGTGTTCGGAACCTCTTCGTTCGAGCGCCAGGTGGGCGTGATGCAAACGACCGGCGTACTCGGCTGGAGCACGCGCAGGTCGTCGAGCAGACCTTCGAACTCGGACTTGAACACGGCCTCCGGCGTCGGCGCGGCCAGGCCGTAGTCGTTCGTCCCGATCGCCAGCGTGATGACGTCCGCGGGCACCATTCCGAGCGGGACGCCGTCCGCGGCGCGGACCGTGTGCGACGCGAAGCCGAGGTTGATGACGCTCCAGCCGCGCGCGACTCCGACGAGGTAGGGGTAGGTGGACGCAATCGTGCTCGCGTCCAACCCCTGGGTGATCGAGTCCCCGAAGGCCGCGTAACGAATCAGGGGCCGGGAGGGCGGAGGCGTGAGCAGCTGTCCCGATCCACCCGTGAGCGAGAGTCCGAGGAAGTCGACGTCGCTCGCGTAGGGCAGGATCAGGCTGAAGTCGTGCGCCTGGGGGGCAGCCTGTCGAAAGACGCGCGTGCTGCCCACTCCGACGGCGCTGCTCCCGATGGGGCTCGGTCGGAGCACGCCGTCGACGTCGACGGCGAACTGCCAGCAAAGGTCCAGACCGCAGTTCGTCCGGTAACGGAAGAACGCCTCGATGCGCGTGGCGTCGCTCCGGAAGTTGATGCGCGTTCCGGGGCTGTGCTCGTTGAACGGATCGCCGACGAAGGTGTCGCGCACGAAGCGCGCCGCGTGCGAGGTGATCTCCGCGCGCACGAACTCGGTGTAGTGGAACCCCGGGTCGTCGGGCGCGGCGATCGTCGCCTGGGCTTGCACGCGGCGGCTCGCATCCCTGACCTGCGCGCCCGGCGAAGCGGGGATCACGAGCGCGAGCGCCAGCGCTGCCCAGAACATGCTCCGCGGGCTCCAGGAGACGCGTTCGCGCCGTTTGATCGCTCTTCCCACGCGCCGCATCCTATCACACGTTCCCAGCCTCGCTCGGCGCCCCGAAGGCCCGCTCCCTATTGATCCACGTACCCGAGCGCCCTCAGCGTTTCGAGCAGCTCGGGGTGAACGTCGCCCGTGTCATTGAGGTGCAGCGGGTGGCGGTCGAGCGCGGCGGAGAGCTCGGCGTCGAGCCGGTTGCGGACTTCGGGTTCGGAACTCGAGAGCTCGTTTGCCTCCGCGCGCGTCGCGTCCAAGCGGTAGAGCTCGCCCGCCTCGCCGCTGCGCACGTATTTCCACTCGGTGCCGACCAGGCCGACCTTCTCCGTGTCGACCAGGATCGCGCTCGTCGGTTCGCCGGCGACGGAGCGGATCATCGCCTGCTTGGTCGCGCGGTTCGCGGCGGCTTCCGGTTGGTAGTACGGGTGCTGGATCAGGACGTAGCGGTCTTCTGTCGCGTCGAACTCGGTCAGCACGCGGCCCGTGAACGCGCGCGGCACGGGGAGGCCCAGCGCGGTGAGCACGGTCGGTGCCACGTCGATCGCGCTCGCCTGCGTGCGCACGCGGACGCCGCCCGCGATGCGGCCCGGCGCGTGCACGATGAGCGGGACGCGGATCGCGCCGTCGAAGAGGCAGTCGGCGTGCTCGAAGAAGACGCCGTGTTCGAAGCTCTCGCCGTGGTCGGCGGTCAGGACGGTGAGCGTGTTCGCCATCTTGCCCTGGCGCTCGAGCCCGGCGCGCAGCTCGCCGATCCAGTGGTCCGTGGACTCGACGTCGCCGCGGTAGAGCGCTTTGGCATGCGCGAAGATGCGCGGCGGGATGTCGCCGCCGCTCGCCTCGGCGATGCCGTAGAAGTGCTTCCAGTCGACGGAGGGGAGCGAGCGTTGGAGCTTCGGGTCGAGGTCCCGCTGGAACTCCGGCGGCGGCGCGTACGGCAGGTGCGGGTCGAAGAGGTGCACCCAGAGGAAGAAGCGCTCGTTCTCGGCGAGCTTGGAGGACCACGCGAGCGCTTCGGCGACGACCTCGTCCGCGTCGCGCAGTTGCACGGCGCTCGGCGCGCCGTACTCCTCGAAGCCTTGCCCGCCGCCCGAGTCGCGCGCGAGCAGCTTCACGCCCACGAACGCCGCCGTCCGCAGGCCTTCCGCGCGCAGGATCTCGGTCAGCGTCAGCGCCTCGTCCGGCAGCGCCATCGCGTTGTTCATCACGCCGTGCTCGCGTGGGTAGCGCGAGGTCAGGATCGAGAAGTGCGACGGGCGTGTGAGCGGCATGGGCGCGGCCGCGTTCTCGAACAGCGTGCCCTCGGCCGCGAGGCGGTCCATGTGCGGCGTGCGCGCGCCCGTTTCACTCGGCGAACCGTACGCCCCGACGTGGTCGGCGCGCAGCGTGTCGACCGTGATGAGGAGCACGCTGGTCGGACGCGTGTCGCCGTCGCCCGCGCACGCGGCAACGGTGCTCGCTAGCGCGAGCGCGAGGACGCGCTCAATCCACAAAGGGCACGCTCCCCGCCTGGACGCGCGCGGCGAGCGCGGCGTAGTCGAGCCCTTCGAAGCGCCGCATGCGCACGATCACGCTCGGTTCGCGCTTCTCGGTCAGGTTGAAGTTCTGGAACTCCCACACGATCTCGCCGCCCGTCGTCACTTCGAACACGCGCCCGCTGTCCGAGTCGGCGATCAGCGTGTTGCCGTTCGCGAGGCGCTGGTTCGAGCCGCGCGTGATGCTGAACATGCGCTCGCGCTCGGGAGCGGCGTACTCCCACACGATGGCGCGCGCGATCGGATCGACCTCGACCACGCGCGACCACTTGCGGTCGAGGCCGTTGTCGAAGAGCAAGAGGTTGCCGTTCGCGAGCAGCGTGACGTCGTGCGGGCCCGACAGCTCGCCCTGGCCCCAGGCCCACAGCACGCGCCGCTCGCTCCAATCGATCAGCGCCACCGTGTCCTGGTGCCTGAAGCAGACGAGCACCGTGTCGTCGTCGAGCCGCATCCCGCGCTCGCGCAGCGCGTCGCCGCGCACCCACTCGGCCGCGTTGAGGTGCAGCGCGTCGACGCCCTGGGCGCGGTCGAACGAACCCGGCTTGACCTCCTGTGGCGTGAACACGCTCGCGTCGCTCGTCATGACATCCCACATCGACAGCTCCTCGAGCACCTCGCCGTCCAGCGAGACGAGCGCGAGCGAGTTGTCGACCAGCGGCACGCTCTTGTGCACGGTGGGGATCTCGCGCAGGGCATAGGTCATCGTGAGCAGCTGGCCGTTCGGCGTGAGCTCGACGTCGTGGTGCGCGCTGATCGCGGTCTGCCACAGCGTGTCGCCGTTCCAGTCGAGGCGCGCGAGATAGCGGCCGGCGCGCGCCTCTTCGGGCGAGCCGTCGTGCGGCAGGCGTCCGACGACGACCAGGTCGCCGTCCGGCATCAGGATCGCGTTCCCCCACCGGAAGCTCGCCGGGTGCGACCACTCGTGCACGACGTCGCCGTCCATCGTCAGGAGCTGCGTGCTCGACAGGTGCGCGTTCGTGAACAGGTTGATGCCCGCCGACGCGCGCGCGCGATCGAAGTGCGTCACGCCCGTCGCCGCGTCCTCGTCGAGCGCGTCGCCGACTCCGGCGTAGCCGAGCGAGCGCAGGGCGTCGACGTCGTTCGGGTCGACGCTCGCGTCGGTCGCGCCTTCGTCCGGTGCGCCGTCGATCACGGTCGGCTCGTCCCCGCAGGCGACGAGCGCGCTCGCGCAGAGCAGCGTGGCCGCGAATCCGCGACGAGATCGGGCCGAGAACGGGTGCATGGACGGAGCGAGGATAGCGGGTGCCCCTACGGGCGCCCAACCGGGCGAGTTGGAATCGCGGCGCGGGAACATCTTTCGGCCCGCCGAAGAAGCGCGGCGACCGCGTTCGACCGGCGCGGGCTTCGGGTTACGCTTCGCGCTTGGCACGCTCCTTCCCTTCGCGCCCTTCGCTCTTCGCCGCGCTCTCGTGCGCCCCATGCCTCCTCGCGGTCGCGTGTGGCGAGCAGCGGAGCGCCACCGACGCTGGACCGGTGCGTCCGAACGTCTTGCTCGTCCTCGCCGACGATTTGAAGCCGACCACGCTCGGCTTCGAGGGCGACGCCGTCGTGCGCACGCCGCACCTCGATCGACTCGCGCGCGAGGGCACGTCGTTCTCGCGCGCCTACGTGCCGCTGCCGCAGTGCGGGCCGAGCCGCGCCGCGCTCCTCACGGGGCGCTATCCGCACGACACGGGCTCGATGACGAACCCGGGGCGTTGGAAGCTGGAGCACGCGACGATCGCGACCGTGCTCGGCGCGCGCGGTTACCACACCGGCTTCATCGGCAAGTGGCACCTGCAGGACGACGAAGAGCGCCAGGCCGGCTTCGACGAGTGGACCGCGCTCGAGCGCACGCACCTCGAGTACGAGGACCCGGTGCTGTGGATCGACGGCGCGCGCACCGAACAGCAGGGCTTCCTCACCGACCTGCTCACCGATCAGGCGATCGACTTCGTGAGCCGTGCGGTCGCGCGCGAGGACGGCGCGCCGTTCTTCCTGTGGCTCGCGTACAAGACGCCGCACAACCCGTGGTCGCAGCCGCCGGGGGCGGAGTTCGCATACGAGGCGGACGAGATCCCGCTGCCCGTCAGCATCGACGACGACCTCAGCACCAAGCCGCGCGCCCAGCGCGAGGGCGACTGCCACCGGGCCTTCCTCGGCAGCACGCGCGAACGGCTGCGCGAAGCGCTGACGACCTACTACGCGATGGTCAGCTCGCTCGACGCGAACGTCGGCCGGCTCGTCGCGCACGTCGACGCGCTCGGCATCGGCGAGAACACGCTGATCGTCTTCCTCAGCGACAACGGCTTCCTGACCGGCGACCACCAGATGTTCACGAAGGGGCCGTCGCTGTACGAGGAGCAGGTGCGCACGCCGCTCGTCCTGCGGCGACCGGGCAGCGTGCCGGCGGGAGCGAGGCTGGACGCGCTCGTCAGCACGCTCGACCTGCTGCCGACGTTCGCGCGGCTCGCCGGCGGAGCGGCGCCGGATGGACTCGACGGCCGCGACCTCGCGCCGCTCGTGCGCGGCGAGGTGGCGCGCGTGCGCGACGAGCTCTTCCTCGAATACGCGCAGAAGCAGAACGAGCACGTCCCGTTGCTCGGCGTGCTGACTCCCGAGGCCAAGTACGTACGCTATCTCGCGACTTGCGAAGAGGAGCTGTACCGACTGGCCGACGATCCGTACGAGCTGACGAACCTGGCCGGAGCGGCGGAGCACGCGGACGAACTCGTGCGCCTGCGCGCGCGCCTCGACGAGTTCCAGGGTCGCATCGAGGCGCCGTTCTGGTAGCACACACGCAGTGAAAGCGCTGATCATCGTCCCGACCTTCGAAGAGGTGGAGAACGTCCCCGAGCTCGTCGAGGCGATCTGGTCGCACGCGCCGGACGTGCACCTCTTGTTCGTCGACGACAACAGCCAGGACGGAACGCGCGACGTCATCGACCGCCTGCGCGCCGAGCACACCGGCACGGTCGACGCGATCTACCGCGAGCGGAAGCTGGGACTCGGCACCGCGTACGTCGCCGGCTTCCTCTGGGCGCTCGAGCGCGACTACGACGTCGTGATCGAGATGGATGCCGACCTCTCGCACGATCCCTCGGTCCTGCCGCGCTTCTTCGAGCTGCTCGCGACGCACGACGTCGTCATCGGCAGCCGCTACATCGAGGGCGGCGGGACGCGCAATTGGGGGCCGATTCGCCAGCTGATCAGCCGCATGGGCGGCGTGTACGCGCGCGCGATCCTCGGGATGAAGGTCAAGGACCCGACCGGCGGCTTCAACGGCTGGCGACGCGAGGTGCTGGAGAACATTCGACCGACGACGATCCGGAGCGAGGGCTACTCGTTCCAGATCGAGCTGAAGTACCGCGCGGCGCGCGCCGGCTTCTCGCTGGTCGAGACGCCGATCGTGTTCGAGGACCGCCGCACCGGCCAATCGAAGATGTCGAACGCGATCATCGTCGAGGCGATGATGCGCGTTTGGGCGCTGCGCTGGGGTCAGAACTGACGTGAGCGACGCGGCCCGGGGAACGAACGCGCGTGTGCTGTCGGCGCTCGCGCTCGTCGTATCGGTCGCGCACTTCGCGAGCTTCGGCGCGCGCACGCGCCCGCTCGTCTCGGACGTGCGCTACTACCTGTACTTCGCGTGGCGCACGAGCGAGGGCGCCGTGCCGCACGTCGACCTGTTCGACAACAAGACGCAGCTCGCGACGTTCCTCGGCGCGCTGTTCTACGCGGCGGGCGACGCGGTCGGCGTCGACCCGCTGCTCGCGATCCGCTGCGGCTACCTCGGGCTCGCGGCGCTCGGCGGCTGGCTGTCGTTCCTCGTCCTGCGCGCGCTCGGCGGACGCGACGCGGTCGCGGGCTTCCTCGGCCTGCTCGCGTTCACGTCGTTCGTCTTGCTCGGCGTCATCCCGTCGATCGGCAACGTGCCCAAGCTCGTGATGACGCTCGCGGCGTCGGGCGTCGCGCTCGCGGCGTTCCGCGGGCGCTGGGTCCTCGCGGGCGCGTTCGGGACGCTCGCCTTCTGGGACTGGCAGATCGGCGCGCTGGCGTGGATCGCCGCGTTCGTCACCGCGTGCGTCGCGGCGCCGGAGCGCGTCACCGCCGCGCGGCGCGTCGTGCTCGGTGGCGCGCTCGGGATGGTGCCGTTTCTCGGGTACTACGCCGCGCACGGCGCGCTCGGCGCGTTGTGGGACCAGGTCGTCGCGGCGTCCTTCTTCCGCGGCGCGAGCTCGATCGAACAGGAGGACCTCGGCGGACGGCTCGAGCGCATCCAGCGCCTGATCGAGCTCGACTGCGGCGACCGCGCGTGGCTCGTGTACGCGAGCGCGGCGGGCCTGGTCGTGTGCGCGTCACTCTTGTGGAAGCTGCGGCGCGATCCGCGCCTCGCGCTCCTGCTCCCGCTCGCCGTGTACCACGTCGGCGTCGGCGCGTTCAATCTGCTCGACTTCCAGTGGCACGGCGACCTGTTCTCGCTCCTGTTCTCGGTCGCGTTCTTCCAGGGACTCGCGTGGTACGGGATCTGGAGCGGCGTACGGTGCGCGCTCGGCACGTGCTCGGCGCAGCGCCGGCGCGTCGCGGCCGGCGCGATCCTGCTCGCCGCGCTCTTCGTCTGCCGCCCCGGCCCGCTGCACGGCGCCCTCGA
>JAJDEV010000025.1 GCA_029259605.1 Planctomycetota bacterium
GCCGTCCTCCACTCCGGCTTGGCCCCCGCAAGCCTCGCCGAATCCACCGATTCGCCTACGTTTCCGGAGACCAACCCGGAGCGGATGCCGACGCTCTGCGGGCGAAGCACTTTCGCCACAGCCTGCTAGGCGAGAGAAGTCGCGCGGTTTCGATAGGGATGTCCGGACGGGAGGCCCCGACCCCTCTCGTGCCCTACTCGTCCTTCCGACCAACCCCGCCGAGCCGACGCGTCGAGTTCTGCGACGGCCGGCAGGGTCTTGGACGGGAAACACGCGATCGATTGGTGCGCGACATCGACGCAAAGAGCCAATGCCGCCGCCTCCTGAACGGCGGCGCCCACGGGATCCACGTCCAGGCGGCGATCGAGGAGATCCAGAGCGCGGGCGTTGCCGTGCGCCGCGGGACTTGCGCCTCACGCTCCGAGCGTTGCGGTCGTATCGTCGCCCCGTCCCGGAGGTGCCGCCCCTGTCGTCGAGTTCCAAAGCCTGCCTCGTTCTCGTTTTCGCGATCGCGGTCGTGGTGTGGACGTTTTCGGGCGCGTCGCGGCGTGGTGGGGCGGAGGTTGCGCCGCGGGTTGCGGCCGATGTTGCCGTGGTTCCGGCGCCGCCTTCGGGGGCGCGAGCGGAGGCGTCCTCCGCGCAGGCGGGGGACGGGAACGGTGGGGCGCGTGCGCCGCGTGCGGAGCGTTCGGCGTCGAGCGTGCTCCGCGGACGCTGCGTCGATCGTGCGGGTGAGGCGGTCGGCGGTGCTCGGGTGGGGCTCGTACCGTCGAGCGCGGGCGTCGTCGAGGTGATGAGCGATGCGGACGGGCGCTTCGCCTTTCGCGGCCTCGATCCCGATCCGACGTACGTGCTGTGCGCCTTCGCGCCGGCGCGCGCGTCGGTGTGGCGCCAGGCTCGGACGGGTGAGGACGTGCGCCTCGTCCTCGACGCGCGCAGCTCGGTGGAAGGGACGGTCGTCGAGGCGGAGACGGGGGCGCCGGTCGCGGGCGCGGTGGTTCGATCGGATGGCGGGGACGCGCCGCGCGAGAGTCGGTTGAACGCGTGGCTGCGCGCGCGCTTGCCGGAGCCGGTGCAAACGACGGGCGCGGACGGCGCGTTCGGGTTCTCCGGACTTCGCGGGCGCGTGACGATCGCCGTGCAGTCTGCGCAGCACCGACTCGTGCACCGCATCGTGCACGTCGCGAACACGACCGAGCCGCTGCGCATCGAGCTGCATCGGGGCAGAGACCTGGTCTTCGAGATCGTCGATGGGGAGACGGGCGCGCCGCTCTCCGACGCGACGATCGCGTTCCCCGCCCTGGGCGACGGCGCGGAGCCGATCTTGCGCGCCGACGCAGCGGGGCGCGTCGTCTGGGTCGCGCGCACGGCCGACGCGGAGTCGAAGAACGCGCAGTACCAATGGTTGCGCGCCCAAGCGCCGGGCTACGCCGACCTCAGCGTCAGCCTCGATTGGGCCGCGGACGCGAACGAGACCGCGCGCATCGAGATGCTGCGCGGCGCGACGCTGAGCGGAACGATCCTCGCGCCCGATGGCGCCCCGCGCGCGAACGCCGTGGTCGACCTGCGTCCGGTCTTCGCGCCGACGATCGATTCCGACGTGCCCCAGTGGCAGAAGGTCGACAGCGTCGCGCAGTGGCGGAGCATGCGTTCCGGAGCGCAGGGCGAGTACCGCTTCGACGAACTGCCCGTCGGCGACTGGACGCTCGCCGCGACCCACGGTCACGAGCGCGTGCCCGCGCCGGTCGCGCTGCGCACGTCGGAGCCGGGCGAGTCCGTGCGGTACAACGTGCAGCTCGTCGACGGTGCGGCCATCGAGGGGCGCGTGACGCGCGACGGGAAGCCGGTCGCGGCAGACCTCGTCGCGCTCGGCCCAGGGAACGACCGCCGCAACGGACGCGCGGATGCGGGGGGCGCCTTTCGGCTCGAGGGGCTCGCGCCGGGGGATTGGCGCGTCGCGTTCGCGCACGGCGGAAGCATCGACGTGAAGGCGCTCGAGCGCACGGACCCGCGCACCTTGGCGGCGGGGGAAACAATCGAGTGGGACTGCGAGCTCGCGCCGAGCGGCATGGCGGCGATCGCCGGCTTCGCGACGTTCTCGAACGGCGAACCCGTCCGCGGCGTGGGCGTTTCCGCCACCGGTCCGGCCGGCGTCGTGCGTTTGCGAGCGTCGACGATGACCGGCGACGACGGCGGCTTTCGCTTCGAAGTGCCGAACGACGCCGAGGCGCTGTGGACCGTGCACTGCTCGGTCCGCGTCGCGTCCGCGTCGGCGCACGACGTGCGGCCGTCCGACGAAGGCGTGTTGCTGACGCTCCCGACGCTCCAGCGCATCGGCGTGCGCGTCGTCGAAGGGGACGGGGGCGCCGAGCTGGAGCTCGAGCAGCTCGAGTGGCGGCGCGTCGGTGAGACGGACTGGAAGCGCGTCGCGACCGTGCTCGACGAAGACGGCGGGCGCCGCGCCGAACTGCCGATCGGGCACCTCGACCTGCGCGCGTCGGTCGCGGGGCGCGAGTTCTTTCCGGGCGAGCTCGCCGTCGACGTGCTCGAGGGCGCGGACCAGGTGCTGACGTTCGCGCTCGAGCGCGGCATCGTGCTGACGCTCCACGCGGCGTCGAGCGAGGGCGTGCCCGGCGTTCCGTTCGATTGGTTGCCCTACCTGCGGGTGGCGGACGTCGAGTCGATGTACTGGAGGGGCAACCCGGCGCTCGAGTACGGACCGCTGCGACCCGGCGAGTACGAGCTGGTCGGATCGCACGCGGCGTACACGTTCGAACCCTCGCGACTCGAACTCTCGTCCGCGCTCCGCCAGCGCATCGACGTCACGTGGCACATCGTCGATCCGGTCGCGTTCCAGGCCCTCGCCGACAAGCAAGAGAAGATGCGGGAGCGCGTCCGCGCGGGCCAGATCTCGGCCTACTACTGAGCGCGACCGCGCCGTTCAGTCTCCGCGCCGCTCGAGCCGAATCGTCTTGCCGCGCGGACAGATCGCGATCTCGCGCGTCGGATCGGCGCGGAAGCGCGCGACCTCGTCCCGCCAGCGGTGCTCCTCGTGCCCTTGGCAACGCGAGCCTTCCCAATAATCGCGTGAGCTCGCGCGCACGCAGGCGAGCGCGAGCATGACGAGCAGCGCGGCGGACAGGATGCGGCGCGCCCGGAAGTCGATGCACTGGATGACGAACAGCGCGACCGCGACGGACGGCACGATCGCGTAGCGCCCGACCGGGCGGCCGTCGTACGCGGTGAACGAGACGCACGCGGCGACGCAGAAGTAGGCGAGCAGCGTGAAGCACCGCGGGTCGCGCCAACGCAGTCGCCTCTCGGTCCGGTCCCACAGGACGAACGCGGCGAGCGCGAGGAAGGCGACGAGGAAGAGGTAGAGCGCCGGCAGCGGGAGGCTCTTCGCGAGCGCTTGCACACGGATGCCGGTGAGCGGCAACGCGATGTGGCTCGTCGCCCACAACGCGATCGTTTCGGAGAGCTCGCCGTGCGCGCGGCGTGGATCCGACGCGCCGAACTGGATCGACGCGATCCAGAAGCCGCCTTGCACGACGAGCGTGCCCGTCACGACGGCCGCTTCGATCCACGCGTCGCGCACGCGCTGCGCGAAGGCGCGGTACACGAACACGGGCCATAGGAACACGACGTAGACGCCGGTCAGACCGCCGAGCGCGAGGATCGCGCGATAGCCCCAACGCCGCAGCGTCCCGCGCGCCTCGTCGTCGAGCAGGATGAGCAGCGCCGCGATGCCGAGGTGCACCTGCGCGTGCAGCGATGCCATCCACGCCTGCACCATCATCGTCGGCAGGAAGAGCAGCGCCAGGCTCGCGGTCACGCGGCGCACGGGCGACGCGACGAACGAACCGCGCCCGAAGGCCAGGATCGCGAACGGGATCAGCTGCACGAGGAACGAGAGGTACGTCGCGCACGCGGGCGCGAACTCGAGCGGCAGCAAAACACCGAGCGAGCACGCGAGGTTCGGCACGAGGTTGAAGTAGCCGACCGGCCAGTGCATCACGACGAGTGAGCGCGGGAAGCCGACCTCGTACGCGAAGCGGAAGTACTTGCCCTCCTCGGCGAAGAAGCGCGGGGAGAGGAGCAGCTCGGGCGTGCGCGCGAAGACGAGCGCGGCGCACGTCGCGAACAGGAGGACGCGCCACCAACGGCCGCCGCGGTGCGCTTCGATTCGCTCGCTCACTGACGGCCCTCGGTCCGTGCGACGTACGCGTCGAGCAGGGGGTCGAGCTGTCCCGTGTTCAGCTCCCAGATCGCGCGCCAGCGCTCGCCGTCGAACAGATCGCCGCGCGTGACGAGCGACAGGCGGTCGTAGTAGCGCGCGAGGTCCGGATCGACGATGCGGTTCTCGCCGAACTGGCGCGTCTCGGTGTACCCGTCCGGAACCGCGCGCGTGAAGTGCCCGATGCGCCAGCGCTCCGGGTCGATCGTCGGGAGGCGCGCGAGCAATGGATCGGAGAGCGCGAGCTTGTCGATCAGGATCGCCTCGCTCGCGCGGAAGCCCGCGAACCCGATCGGGCCGCCGACCGCGGGCGCGTGCGACGAACCGGCGCGCTCGCGCAGCTTGTCGCCCGCCCGCGAGCGCACATGGTTTTCCACCGTCTTGGATCGATCCGCGCGCAGGAGCCCGGTCGTGTGGTAGTAGAACGAGCGCTCGTCGCAAATGCCCCAATAGAGCCCACCCCAGGGCTCGTACTGCAGATCGGGGCCCTGGCGCCAGGTCGAGAGGGGCGACAGGCTTCCGTTCAACACGAACAGCAACGCCGGGATCGCGATCGCACGCGGCGTCGAGAACGTGCGCGAGCGAGCGACGACGAGCGCGGCGAGCGCGACCGGCGCCGACAGGAAGCGCCCGACCATGAAGTCGCCGCCGACGCGCACGATGAAGAGCAGCGCGAGAACGAGCGCGATGCTCGCGGGCAACAGCTCGCGCTCGCGCACACCGACGACGATCGCGAGGCCGATCAGGATCGCGGACGGCGAATCGACGAGCGAACTCATCGCGACGTAACGCGCGCCCTGCAGCGCGTACAGCCAACCCGAGATCCCGGTGTTCAGCTTCGCGTAGGCCGTGTTCGGAACGGGGAAGCCGTAGTAGACGACGGAGAAGAGCTCCCACAGCACGAGCGGCGCGAAGCCGATCGCGACCGCGCCGACGAGCCTCCACGCGCCGCAGCTCGCGCGCGCGCGCAGGAAGCTCGCGACACACGCCGGCGCGACGAGGAAGAGCGCGTCTTGCCGGTTCAGCACCGCGAGGCACGCGAGCAGCGACACGAAGAGCAATTGCCGCCGTCCGGGCGCGCGCTTCCAAAGCACGCCCCACGTCAAGAGCACGAGCACGTGCGTGAGCGCGTTCTCGAGCCCGGACGTCGAGAACTCGACGAACGCCTTCGAAGCCGTGAGCCCGAGCACCGCGATGAGCACCGCCCACGGCGCGCGCCCGCGCGGGGCGACGAAGAGGACGAGAAACACCGCCGCGAGCCCGAGGCACAGAAAGGTCACCGTGTAGAACGCCTCGCCCGTGATCGCGAAGGCGACCGTGAGCACACCCATCCAAAGCGGATGCGTGAACGCTTGCACGCGCTCATCGACGTTCCAAACCGGCCCGTACCCCTCGACCACGTTCTTCGCCGACCGCAGCGTGATGTACGCGTCGTCGCTCAACCACGCCGCGCGCACGATCGCGACCATGCAGAGCGCGGCGAGCACGTAGGTCAGCGCCCGAACGGGTCCGTCGCGCGTTGCACTGGGATCGCTGGAAACCATGCGAGGCCGAAGGATAACCCGCTCGGCCTCACTCACCGCCCAGGACTACGAGGCGATCGCGCAAGTCAGTCTCACCGAGCTTCCACTCCGCGGCCGGCACGTTGCCGTTCCGGTCGAAGGTCGCGCGGTAGGTCCCGGGTGCGAGGCCTGCGAACGCGAAGTCCGAGCCGTAGAAGTGCGTCTTCGCCTCCAGGCGTTCCCACGCGCCGGTCGTGCGCATCCAGAGGTGGAGCGGAGTCCGTTGCGGGTTCCCGGTCGGGCCCTCGATGCGTCCGGCGATCGTGCGGCCGGGCGCGAGTTCGGCGTCGATGACGAGCGGCGCGAGGTCGTCTTCGATGCGGACGTTCTCGATGAGGAGCGGCGCGTTCTGGTCGGACATCACGCGCAGGTCGTAGACGCCGACGGGGAGCCTCGCCTGTGCGGTCCGCAACGGATCCCCATGCGACGACAAGTTGCGCGCGTCGTAGTACACGATCCGGTCCCAGGGCGAGGTCGAACCGGCGGGCCGTTGCTCGACGCTGTAGTAGGCGAGCGGGTAGTCGGCTTCGACGATGCGACCGGGCAACGGATCGAGTTTGGCCTCGAGCGTTTGGCCGTCCTCGAGCTCGAACGCGCGCTCCCACGGACGGTAGCCGATCAGCTCGAGGCGCACGGTCCAGCGGCCGGCGGAGATCGGCGGCAGTTCGAGCAACGGAGTCTCGGACCAGCGGAACGAGTAGAGTGATACTCCGCCGCGCCAGTACGTGGTCGCTCCGGTCGCGCGCCCGACGCGAACCCGCCGGGTCTGCACGGTGACGCCGTCGTCCGAGGTCGCGGTGAGCGTGCCCTCGACGACGGGTGCGCCCGGCGGCACATCGACCGACATCGTGACGGCGATGTCCCCGTGGATGACGTAGTGGAAGTCGGTGACGTCGCGCTCGACGTCGATGAACAGGCTGCGCTCCACGCGCCGCTTTCGCCTGCCGGGGAGCTTGGCTTCCAAGCGGAGCGGGTAGGTCTGCCGCCGCAGGTTGGTCACGCGGAACGTCCCGTCGGATGTCCAACCGGAGTCGTCTCCACGCTCGGCACGCTCGAGCGACACGTAGAACGACGGCGCCTCGGTCTCGAAGTCCGCTTCGATGCGGCCGGCGAAGACGAAGCCCTGCTCGAGGACGAGGTGCGCGTCGTGCACGGACTCGCGCAGGTCGAACTCGAACGTGGCGAGCGCGAGCTCGGGCGACTCGGCGCGCACGCGATAGAAGCCCGGAGACAGACCCGTGAAGCGGAACGAGTCGTCGTCGGTGAGCTTCAACGCACGGACGTTGCCGGTCGAGTAGAGGATCGAGTTGCTCGACGAACGACCCTGCTCCAAGCCGAGTCGCACCGTGCTCGGCCGCGGGCGCTCGACGCTCCCGCTCAGCTCAAGAAAGCCCTCGAGCTGGAAGTCACACACACGATCCCCGCGCAACTCGAGGTCGACTTCCTGTTCCGGCTTCGAACTCGCGGTGTAGATCCCGATGCCGTAGTAGCCCGGCGCGATGCCGTCGAACGCGTACGTCCCGTCGGATTCGACCCGCATGCTGCGGTACCGTTCGTCGCGATCGAGTGCCTTCAGGGCGCGCCACCCCTCGTCGCTCTCGAGCGTGGGATCCCGCCGCGCGTTGAGGACCACCGTCGTGTGGGCGACGGGGTTCCCACGCAGGTCGCGCACGGTGCCCGTGATGCGAAAGCGCGGTGCTTCGGGCAGGACCTCGGCGCTCGGAACCGTTGCGATCTGCGCGACGCGTTCCGCGGCCTCGCCGACGGGCTCGTCCGTCTCGGCGACGGTCGGGAGCTCGACGGTCGTCGTGCCGATCGGCGTCGGCTGGTCGGAAACCCGCCGCTCGCCCTCCGATGCACGCGTGACGAACCACGCGCCCAGAAGCACGGCGACGAGCACCAAAACGAACAGCGTGGAGCGATGCTTCACGCTGCAAGTCTACGCGAGAGGACGCGGCTTCGGTTGCGGCTCGACCGCCGCCCCTACTGCAACACCGGCAGCGACTTGTGCTCTTTGATCGCGACGCGTTGTGCGAAGCGGCCCGCGACCTTGTCGAACTCCTTGGCGATGATCGAGTCCGGGTCCGTGACCGTCACCGGGTCGCCGCCGTCGCCGCCGGCTCGCACCGCGGGGTTCAAGGGGAGGCGGCCAATGACGGGGAAGGAGTACTTCTCGGCCAGGCGGTCCGCGGCGCCCGCGCCGAAGACGTGCGCGACGGTGGCGAACGTGCCGCCCTCGCCGATCTCGATGTGCTGGACGCCGGCGCCGGTGTCGATGCTCATCTTCGTGCCGGCCGAGGCGCCCGGGATCGTGCCCGAGATCGCGTAGCCCGCCATGTTCTCGACGATGCCGAGGATCTCGACGTTGACCTGCTTGAACATCGCGATCGATTTGGCGACGTCGTAGGCGGACACGGCCTGCGGAGTCGTGACGAGCACGCCGCCCGACAGCGGAACCAGCTGTGCGAGCGAGAGCTGCGCGTCGCCCGTGCCCGGCGGCATGTCGACGAGCAGGTAGTCGAGCTCGCCCCACTCGACGTCGCCGAGGAACTGCTCGATGAGCTTGTGCACCATCGGCCCGCGCCACACGACCGGCTTGTCGTCGGCGAGCAGGTAGCCGATCGACATGGTCTTCACGCCGTGGCGTTCTTTCGGGATGAGCTTGCGGCCGACGGCCTCGGGCTCGCCGGTGAGGCCCATCATCATCGGGATGTCGGGTCCGTAGACGTCGCAGTCGAGGATGCCGACCTTGGCGCCGGTCTTGGCGAGCGCGACGGCGAGGTTCACGGTGACGGTGCTCTTGCCGACGCCGCCCTTGCCGCTCGACACGGCGATGATGTGGCGGATGTTCGGCGCGATCTCGCGCGCCGGTCCGCTCTGTCCCTTGACGACCGCGGTCATCTCGATCGCGACGTCCGTGACGCCGGGCAGCGCGCGGATCTTCCCCTCGGCCTCGGCCTTCATCTGATCCTTCACCGGACAGGCGGGCGTCGTGAGGTTGATCGTGACGTCGACTTCACCTTTCGCGGACACCTCGCACTTCGTGATGAAGTTCAGGGTGACGATGTCCTGGTGGAGGTCGGGGTCTTGGACTTGGCGCAGGGCGCCGAGGACGTCTTCCTTGGTCGGAGCACTCACGGGTTCACCTCGTGGGCCGGCGTCGCCGGCGGGATACGGGAGGGGGCCGAAACGCGGGTTTGCGCGCCGTTTCGGGGCAACCACTTTAAACGAGGGCGAGGCGCGTGCAAGGGCTGCACGCGATCCGCGCTGCGGTTTGTCCATGCGGCGGCCGATTGTCGCGTGTTTGCTGCAGGGATCGCGCGAGCGGCGTCGTCCAGGTGCGCGAACCGCAGGCTTCGAACCAGAGAGGAATCTCCATGCTGAAACTCGCTATCGCTCTCGGTGCGCTCGGGTGCGCCTATCCGCTCGCCGCGCTCGACGGGCCGTCGCTCGACGCGACGGCCGTCGTGCAGCAGTCCACTCGATCCGCCGACATTCTGCCCCAGCCGTCCGGCCCGCTGTCGCTCGAACTCGGTGAGTCCGCGACGATGAAGGACTTGCTGGCGCGCTTTGCCGAGCTGACCGGCGCGACGCTCGTGCTCGACGGCCAGGTGGGTGCGCAGCTGTCGCAAGCGCCGCTGCTCCTCGGCGTGAAGGGGGAGGTTCCGAAGGACGAGGTCTATCCGTTCGTCGAGGGTCTGCTCTCGTTCCAACGCATCTCGCTCGCACTGATCAAGGGCGGCGCGCGCCCGTTGCTCGGCGCCTACCACGGAAACAACGCCGCGTTCGCTCCGCGCCTTCGCGTGACCGAGGCGGAGGTCGAGCGCTTCGCCGCGCACTCGGCGTTGCTGGTCGAGACGACGCTGACGCTCGACGCGCTCGACGTGCGCGAGCTCGCCGCCGCGATGCGCTCGCTCGTCACTGACTCGTCGACCCAGGCCGTCCTACCCGCCGGCACGCACGGCATGATTCTGCGCGGCACGGGCGCCGACATCGCCTCGTTCGCCGCCTTCGCGCGCACTGCGAACGCATCCGCGCGGCAGTGACGCTCCGTATCACACACCCCGTAGCGCTTCTTTCGCCGGGAGGGGTCCGAGTTCCAGGCGCGCTCCGTAGTCGCGACGATGAAATTCGCACGTCCTGCGCGCCGCCGGGCGCAAGTCGTCGCGCTCTGCGTTCTGATCGCAGGCGCCACCGGATGTGCGGGCCTGTCGATGCCGCGTACCGGCTTCCTCACCGACTACGATTCCTTGGCGCCCGCGCCCGAGCGCCAGGTCTGGGGCGTTCCCGACCCGATCGACCTCGAACTCGCGCCCGGGGGAGTCGCCGGGCGGTACGACTCGGTCTGGATCGATCCGGTCGTGTACCGCGAGGTGGAGGGCGCGGGCCACCACCCGACCGAAGCGAACGCTCGGAAGCTCGAGCGCGACTTCACGCGGATCTTGACCAAGGTCCTCGGCGAGCGCTTCCGCGTCGTCGACGCGCCCGGACCGCGTACGGCCCGCGTCCGCGCCGCGATCACCGAGGTCGATCCGGAACGGCCGTGGGTCAACGTACTCACCCTGATCCTCCTCGTCCCGACGGACATGGGGGGCATCAGCGGCGAGTTCGAGATCGTGGACTCGATCAGCGGCGAGCGCCAGGTCGCGCTGACCGCCGTGCGCGAGGGCACCCCCTTCCTCGTCCTCGAGTGCTTCACGCGCTACGGGCACGCGAAGCACGGCATGAAGAAGTGGGCAAAGGAGCTGCGCTCGATCCTCGCGGGACAGTGAGCCCGGTCGCGCCGCGCGCGCGTTCGCACCGTCGCGATTCCGTATCGCACACCCCCGCGGTAACGTGGCGGCGTGGACGAGCAAGGGAAGAAGCGTGCGGTGTGCCTCGTGTCGGGGGGCATGGATTCGGCGGTGGCGCTCGCGGAGGCGCGGGCGGACGGCTTCGATGCGTACGCGCTGTCGTTCGAGTACGGCCAGCGCTTCCGTTGCGAGCTCGCGGCCGCGCAACGCGTGGCGGTGAGCGGCGGGGCGGTCGAGCATCGCATCGTCGGCGTCGACCTCGGCGCGATCGGCGGCTCGGCGCTGACGGCCGACATCGACGTGCCGAAGGACCGCGACGCGCACGCGATCGGGCAGGGCGTGCCGGTGACCTACGTGCCCGCGCGCAACACGATCTTCCTCGCGATCGCGCTCGGTTGGGCCGAAGTGCTCGGCGCGACCGACCTCTACCTCGGCGTGAACGCGCTCGACTACTCGGGCTATCCCGACTGCCGCCCCGCGTTCCTCGAAGCGTTCGAGGCGCTCGCCAACGTCGCGACCGCGGCGGGCACGGAGCAGGGCGCGCGCTTCCAAATCCACGCTCCGCTCGTCGAGCGTTCGAAGGCCGACATCGTGCGGCGCGCGTTCGAGCTCGGCGTCGACCTCTCCGGCACGCATTCGTGTTACGACCCGCTGGCTCCGTCCGTAGACGATGAGGACGCGCGCTGGCTCGCCTGCGGTCGCTGCGACGCGTGCGCGCTGCGGCTCAAGGGCTTCGCCGAGGCCGGGCACACGGATCCGATTCCCTACGCGCCCAAGGCTCCGCGAGCATGACCGACCCCACACCGAACGCGCGCCCGCTCGAGCCGACACAGGAGACGGGCGACGCGCGCCTCGACGCGATCGCACGC
Organism: Planctomycetota bacterium; assembly: GCA_029259605.1. Classification (GTDB taxonomy): domain Bacteria; phylum Planctomycetota; class UBA1135; order UBA1135; genus OFTM281. The sequence continues at coordinate 11,462 of JAJDEV010000025.1, forward strand.
CTGCTCGCGATCGTCGACCGCCTGCGCGCGCCGGACGGCTGCCCGTGGGACCGCGAGCAGTCCGTCGCGTCCATGGCGTCGAGTCTGACCGAGGAGGCCTTCGAGGCGGTCGAGGCGATCGACCAGGGCGACGTCGATGGCACGGTCGAGGAGCTCGGTGACCTGTTCATGGTCGTCACGCTCATCGCGCGCATCGCCGAGCAAGACGGCAGCTTCGACATGGCGCGCATCGCGACGGAAGTGGGGGACAAGCTCGTCCGCCGCCACCCGCACGTCTTCGGCGATCCGTCGAGCGTCTCCGGCGCGGGCGACAGCGACGGCGTCGTCGCGAACTGGGAGCGCATCAAGCGCGAGGAGCGCGAGTCGAAGGAGACGGACGCCAGCGCGCTCGCCGGCGTGCCGGTCGCGCTGCCCGCGCTGCAACGCGCCGACCGCCTGGGCGCGAAGGCGATCTCGGCCGGCTTCAAGTGGAACGACGCGCGCGGCGCGCACGCGAAGCTCATCGAAGAGGTGGGCGAGCTGACCGCCGAACTCGACGCGGAAGCGCCGGACGCCGCGCGCATCGAGAGCGAGCTCGGCGACGTGCTGCTCGCCGGTGCGCTGCTCGGCCGCTACTTGAAGATTGATCCGGAGCGCGCCACGCGCGACGCGGTGCGGCGCTTCGAAGCGCGCTTCCGCAACATGGAGGCGAGCGTCGGCGGCTCGCTCGCCGACCGCACGCTCGACGAACTCGTCGCCGCCTGGCACGCCGCGAAGTCCGAACTGGAGACCGAGGCCCGATGACCGCGATCGTTCGCACCTCCCAACTGACCAAGGTCTACGGCAAGGCGCCGAGCGAGACGCGCGTCCTGCGCGGCGTCGACTTCGAGCTCGAGGCCGGCAAGTTCGCGTGCATCATGGGGCCGAGCGGTTCGGGCAAGTCGACGCTCTTGCACCTGATCTCCGGGCTCGACGAACCGTCGGCGGGCACGGTCGAGCTCGGCGGAAAGAACGTGTCGCGCCTCTCGCGCCGCGAACGCACGCTCCAACGCCGCCGCACCGTCGGCTACGTGTTCCAGTTCTTCAACCTGCTGCCGAACCTGTCGGTGAGCGAGAACGTCGGGCTGCCGCTCGCGATCGCGGGACGGACCCGTGACGTCGAGCGCGACGCCGTCCCGCCGTTGCTCGAGCGCTTCGGCATCACGGGCCGTAGCGCCGCGTTCCCGCACCAGCTTTCCGGCGGCGAGATGCAGCGCACGTCGATCGCGCGCGCGCTCGCCGGCGGTCAACCGCTGCTGCTTTGCGACGAGCCCACCGGCAACCTGAGCCAGAAGGCCGGGCTCGAGGTCATGCAGGCGCTGCGCGAGGTGTGCGATCGCGACGGGCGCAGCGTGTTGCTCGTCACGCACAACCCGCGCGACGCCGCGTTCGCCGACCTGGTCTACTTCCTCGTCGACGGCGAGATCAGCACCGAGCGCGTGCTCGAGGGGCCGGGCATCGAGGTCGAGGCCGTGCACGAAGCGCTCGCCGCGCTGCACATTTGATGGGGCGCATCGAATGGGTGTAGCGGCACGCATCGCGCGGCGCAGCCTCACGGGTAACCCCGGGCGCACCGCCTTCTCGATCCTCGGCGTCGCCGTCGGCATCGCGACCGTCGTCGGCGTCTTCACCGTCGACCACGTCACGGTCGTGCTGCGCACCGAGCGCCTGACGCCCGACTTCGGCGCCGACCTCGAGGTGCGTCCGCGCGCGCAGCTCGAGGATCCGCGCGCCGAGCTGCTCAGCATGGAGGGCGTCGCCGGCATCGCGGCCTTCTTTCAGAACGAGGTGGGCTTCCGCCCGCTCGAGAGCGCGGGCGGCGACGACGTGTCCGAGACGATCAGCCTGGTCGGGCTCGAAGCCGGTGCGGCCAGCACGCTCGGCGTCTACTACGTCGAGGACGGCGTCGATCTCGTGCCCGCGACGGCGCAGACCGGCGTGCTGATCGGGCGCAGCCTGGCGGAGGACCTGGCGGTGGGCGTCGGCGATCGTGTCGTGCTCGCGCAGCCGAAGAAGGCGGCGCGCAAGAAGTGCGTCGACGGCGTCTTCGGCGAGGTCGAGCAGGGCGAGTCCGCGTCGGTGCTCGAGCACGAGGAGGTTTTCACCGTCGCCGGCATCCTGGCCCCCGAAGGCCTCGGCCGGCGCGCGAGCGGGCGCGTCGCCGTGATCGACTACAACCGCGGTCGCGAGCTCTTGCGCGACGTGTTCCTCGAGTCGCAGTTTTGGCTGCGGCGCGACGCGTCGGTCGAGCTCGAGCAGCTCGAGTCCGACCTCGCGCGCTCGTTCACGTTCGAGCGCAACGAGACGAAGGCGGTGGGGCAGATGGCCGACGAGCGCGCCTTCCGCAACGGCGTGCGCATGGCCGGGCTGTTCGCGCTCTTGCTCGGGCTGTTCGTCATCTTCCACACGCTGTCCATGTCGCTCGTGCAGCGCGTGCGCGAGGTCGGCGACCTGCACGCGCTCGGCGCGACGCGCACGCAGATCGCGAGCGTGTTCTTCCTCGAGGCGGTCGTCATCGCGCTCGTCGCCGGCGCGCTCGGACTCGGCGGCGGCATCGCGCTCGCCTACGCGCTCTTGCAGAACGGGCTGACGACGCTCGGCATGGTGGGGCGCCCGGTCGAGCCGCTGTCCGTGCCGTGGGCGACCGTGCTGCCGCTCGTCGGGCTCGGTGTCGGCATGGCGCTCGTCGGCTCGGTGTTCCCGATTCTGCGCGCGCGCGGCACCGACGTGGTGTCCGCGCTACGCGGCGAAGACGCGCCCAAACGCCCGGTCGCGCACGGCTTCCACCTGTTCAGCATCCTCGCGCTCGTGGCGATCGTGCCCGTCGTCTTCTTCCAGGTCGTCCCGATCGTCGGTGCCGCCGAGTCGCGCTTGATCGGCACGCTCGTCGTCGGCTTGATCGTGCTCGGGCTCCTGATCGGCCTGCCGCTGATGGCGCCGGGCCTGTTCGGGCGCGTGACGAGCCGCATCGTCGCGCCGCTCGCCGGACCGTTCCCGCTCGTCGGCAAGCTCGTGTCGCGCACGCTCGCGAGCAGCCCGAGCCGCATCGGCTCGTCGATCGCGGGCATCGCGCTCGTCACCGCCGCGTTCGTCGGTCTGAAGGGCATGACGAACAGCCTCGTCGGCGAGATCGAGGTGTGGGGCGAGCGCGGCCTGGCGCACAAGGTGTGGGTCGAGAACCTGCCCGACCTCTCGTTCGACGAGGTGAGCGCCGCGCTGCACGCGCTGCCCGAAGTGCGCGGTGTGGAGTCGCGCGACGCGCGCGCGCTGCCGAGCTTCCTCTTGTTCGGGATGCGAACGGAGGAGCTCGTGGGATACGGGCCGCTCGCGGAAGGCGCGCAGGGCGCCGCGCTCGCCGCGGGACTGCGCGACGCGCAAACGATCATCCTGTCCGGCCGACTCGCGCGTGAACGCGGCTTGACGCTCGGCGACAAGGTGTTGATGCAGACGAGCGGCCACGGCATCCAAGAGTTCGAGGTCGCGCTCATCACCGACGAGTACGGCTACTTCCAGCACCCGGACGAGCGCTCCTACGGCATCGTCGACGAGAAGCACCTGCGCCGCTTCTTCTGCGTCTCGTCGGACACGACGCAGTCGATCGGCGTCGCGATCGATCCGAGCATGAACGGCCGCGACGCGATCGCGCTCGTCGAGGCGACGCTGCGCGCGCGCTTCCCCGAGCTCGAGCGCATCGCGCTCACCGACGGCGACGGAATCCTGAACGAGATGCGCGAGGACCTGACCGCAGACTTCGTGCTGTTCGACGTGATCCTCGCGCTGACCGCGCTGCTCGCCGGCCTCGGCGTTCTCAACGGCCAGCTGCTCGCCGCGCTCGAACGTCGCAAGGAGATCGGCATCCTGCGCGCCCTCGGCGCGACCGGCGGCCAGGTCGCCGGAGCGGTGCTGCTCGAGTCCGCGCTGATCGGCGTCGCCGGCGGCCTGCTCGGCGCGCTCGTCGGCACGGGCCTGACACCGGTCCTCGTCTCGACCCTGCGCATCCTGTCGGACCTCCCGCTCCCGTTCCGCACGGCCGGCGCCGCGATCGCCTTCGCGCTCTTCGGCGCCCTCGTCCTCGCGCTGGTCGCGGGCCTCTACCCGATCTGGCGCATGAACCGCTTCGACGACGTGCGCGCGGTGCGGACGGGGTGAGGTGGTCCCTCCGCCGGAAGCTCGACCCTGGCGATTGACGCGACCCGGTCGACGGCTATACTCCCTCGCTCGAACGCGCGGGGACGTAGCTCAATTGGTTAGAGTACCGGCCTGTCACGCCGGGGGTTGCGGGTTCAAGTCCCGTCGTCCTCGCCATTCCGCGCCCCCGAGAAGGCCGGTTTTGGCGCCGCGCGCTACTGAAGCGTCACGAGCATCCGGATCGTTCCGGTGCCCGCCTCCAGCTCCTCGAGCGCCTTGCCGACGACCGTGCCGATCCGCGCGTCCGGATCGCGCATCGCGTGGCCGGGTGTGTTCGAGCTGACGAGCAAGTCGCCGATCGCGATGGGGCCGTTTTCGGCCGTGACCTTCACCGGCACGACCCCGACGACGGCGACCGGGACCTCGTCGTAACGCTCGGCCATGTCGGCGCGCGTCAGCAGGCGAACCGAATCGGGATCGTCGGGCAGCGCCTCGCTCCAATCGCGGGTCGACCCGACGAAGCCGGGCTCGGTGCTGTACACGCCGCAGACGAGCGTCGAGCGCGCGGCGCGGGCGAGCCGGATGCGATTGGGGTGCTCCGGATCGAGCTCGACCAGGTCGCCGGGCTCGACCGAGGTCGCGCCGGTCGAAACCGAGAGCATCTCGGCGAAGTCCGCGGGCCCCGTGTACGCCCCGTCCGCGTAGACGTCGCCGCGGTTCGTCGCGCGAAACGCGACGTTGCTCAACGGGAAGCCCGGTTGGACGCAGCGAATCAGGTCGTAGGTGTCCGGACTGAGGTACCTGCCGCGGACCTCGAGGACGACGCCGTTCCCGCCGATGGAGGTCGTCTCGACGCGCGCGGCCGTCCCGGGCGAGTAGACGTCGAGGCCTGCCGTTGGCGACGCCCGCCCGACGCCGAGCTTCGCGTTGCCGTCGACGACGACGTGACGCGAGAGCATGTCGACCGTCAGCACGGGCACTCCGTTCGCCTGCTGGAAGACGAACTCGTCGCTGGCGTCCCGGTACAGGAGCCCCCACGTGTCGTACGCCGGAGAGTGAGCCAGGATCATGCGGTCGGCGTTGGCGGAGCCGCCCTCGAACATGCGCATCATCGGAACGGGGAGCGCGCCGATGGGCGGCGCGTACGACGAGAACTGCACGCCTGAGCTGTTCTCCGCGAAGCGCAGCGCGGACTCCACCAAGACGTCCCCGTTCACGTGCAACCGAGCCTGCGGCGCTGTGGTTCCGACGCCGACGTTGCCGTTCGCGTGGACGAAGAGCCGCGAAGAGAGCGGATAGAGCATCCCGAGCGTCGGTGTCGACGAGGCCTGAAGGCAACCGGGTCCGAAGGCCTCGCGCAGACCCGTGGCGCAGAGGGGCTGGATCGTGACGGCGTCGACGTCGAGTCCGGCGAGGCTCGGGTCCGCGCGGAACTCCTGGGCGAGTGGGTGCGTGGGAAGGACGATCAGCGCGGACGCTGCGAGGACGAGTCGGTTCATGGCGTTCCTTGGGTGGGCGGGTTCCCTTGCGGCCGTCGGCCGCGGCCCGCGTGCGCCAAGAAAAACCGCTCGTCGCCCGCGGAAGAACTCCGGCCGGTCGCCATGAAGCGGAGCGCGAAGTCCACGCCCAGACTTCGAACCGCCTCGACCGAAAACCTGTCCCCCGACCGAGGGGGTTCGCGCTCTCCAGCGCGGAGGCTCCCCGGAAGCGCGCCGTGATCGATGTCGTGGGCGACTTCCGATCGAAACCATGCAAACCAAGACACCACAACGAAGACGCCGCACCCGACTTGACCGGAGAGACGAGCCCGCGTTCCCGCGCTGGCGCCGTGGCGTCCTCGGCATCGTTGCGCTCGCGCTGTCGACCGTCACCGCTGCACAGAGTGTGCTGGTCGTGGATCAAAGCGGAGCTACGACAGGTGCGTACTCGGCCGTGCAAGCCGCGGTCGACGCCGCGATCGACGGGGACGTGATCCTCGTGCGCGCCGGCGTCTACGACGAGGCCGTCGTCGTGCTCGGGAAGTCCGTGACGCTGCAGGCGGACCGCGCGGTGCCGACCGACACCGTCGCGCTTCAGTCCCTGCGCGTGCAGAACTTGGCCGGGAATCAGCCGTTCACCCTGCGAGGCATCGATCTGGGCGCAGTGTCGGATCTGGGATTCCAGTTTCGGACGACGCTCATTCTCGAAAACAACGCGGCACCCGTTCAGATCGAAGACGTGTGGTTCTCCGACGAATCCGTCTTCTTCACCGTCGCGACGGTCGACGGCATACGCATCGAGGATTGTGCGTCCGTCTGCCTCACCCGGATCTACCTGACGAAGGTATCGTCGCTCAGCTCCCCGTCCGGCTCCCCGCCGCGCATCGATGTCTCCCGTTCCACTGCGTTCCTCTTCGACAGCCACGTCGACGCTTCCGAGACCGAGGTCTACTTCGGAGGAGGATCTTCGAATGCGCTGGGCGAGTCCGGAGTGCGCGTGATCGACGGATTCCTCGGCGTCTACGAAACCTACGTCAAGGGCGGATTGAACCTGTACATACCGGGCTCGGGCCACTCGTGTCCGACGGTGACCGAGGGGCCAGCGGGTATCGACGCGCTTCGGTGCACGCTCACGGTCCACGACAGCACGATCCTCGGCGGCGGACGTCCTCCTTTTCCGACCGGCTGCCCTTCTGGCCCGATGGGGCCCGCGATCGCCTTGGACGCCTCGACTCAGACCACCATCCCGGGCGAGGCGAGGACGCACGTGGCGTCGTCTCCCGTTCGAGAAGATGGCACGCTCTCGATCTCCTTCGTGGGCATTCCCGGCGACCTCGCGTGGGGAATCATCGGGATGAACCCCGGCGCAGGTGTCACGCGGCGTAGCTTCGACGGACCGTTGTTGCTCTCCGCCCCGATCGTCACGGCCTTCGTCGGTACGGTGCCCGCGTCGGGTGTCCTCGATGTGAGCGTCCCGATCGGCGAGCTCGGTCTCGGAGTCTCCGGAGTTGTCGTGCATGCGCAGGGGACGTTCTTCGATCCCGCCGCGCGGCGCTTCGTCTTGAGTGAGCCCACGGCGGTGACGCTCCTGGATCGATCCCTTTAGACCTACGCGGAGCTCGAGGGCGCCGTCTCGCCCTGTCACACACCGTCAGCCCGCGGCCGGTGCGCGCAGCTCGTGCCACCACACCCAGAGGAAGCGCGCAAGCGTGGCGAAGCCGGCGGCGAAGCCGGTCGCTACGAAGACGAGCGCGAAGTCCGCGGTGATGAAGCTGCGTGTGACGCCGAAGAAGTTCATCAGTGAGAAGGCGAACACGAAGAAGCCGAGCTTCTCCCACCGATCGAGCCGCGGTTCCGGGACGGGTGCGGAGAATGGCGTGAGCGTCAGCGCCGGACGGAAGCGGTGGAAGTCCCACAGGCACAGGAACACGATCGCCAGCATCATCAGGCCCGTGACGATCGGCGTGCCGCCGAAGTGCAGGCTGACGGTGATGACGAAGATGTTCGCCATGATCGGCAGGAAGAGCAGCGCTCCGAGGTGCGCGACGCGCGGGAAGAGCAAGAGGAGCGCCGCGACGACCTGCGTCAAGCCGAGGAACCGCCAGTACAGGCCCGTTTGATAGAGCGCCTCGAAGAACGCGCCGATCGGGTTGTCCGTACCGATCTGCGTGAATCGCTGACCCGTGAGCTTGACCAGCCCGGTCGGCAGGAATCCGGCGGCGAGCAGGATGCGCGTGAAGATCGCGAGGCGGTAGAAGAACGCGCAGGAGCGGATGCGAAGGAAGACGCGGTCGATGAGGGGCACGGCGGGCCTCGGGTGGGGGTCGCGCGGGGCGGAGTCGAACGCTGCCGGATCGCGCGGGGGCGGCCCGACTACGCGGTCGGCACCTACTCCGTTTCCGACATCCAGGCGTCGAGTCGATCCCCGAGCGCCGCGACGTCGAGCAACGTGCCGACGTGCAGATAGCGGATGCGCCCCGCCGGATCCGCGATCAGGTGCAGCGGGAAGCCCGCGGCGACGAGGTCGTCGGGACGCGGCGCCGCGCGCAGGACCCGGTAGTCGAACGGCGTGCGCTCGAGGAAGGGCAGGACGACGTCCCACGGCTCGGGGCTCGCGGCGACGAACGCGACGCCGTCGTCGCGTGCAAAGCGTGCGCGCAGTGCGTTGAGCCCCGGGATCTCGCGCACGCATCCGGTGCACGTCGTCTCCCAGACGTTGAGCACGAGCCACCGACCCCGCTCGTCCGCCGTCGAGCGCGCGTGCCCGTCGACATCCTCGAGCGCGTAGTCGGGAAGCAGGAACCCCTCGGCCAACGCCTTGTCGGAGTGGTAGGCGAGCAGCTGCGCCGTCATTCCCGCTCGATCGACCGACCCGAGTCGGAACGCCGCGTTGCCGAGATGGAACGGCCGCGCCGGATCGCGCACTTCGCTCGCGTCGAACGCTCGGTCACCGTTCGCGTCGACGAGCAGGCGTAGCGCGTCGGGGTCATCGAAGCCGATCGCGGCGCGCGCGTGAATGAGACCGAAGAGCGTCGATGTGGCGCCGTCACCGAACGCGCCGATGCGCAGCGCCATGCTGCGATAGAGGAACGCGTTCCGATCCGGAAGGTCACGCACCTCCACGGGAACGCGCGCGCCCTCGGCGTACTCCCACTGGAACGGGATGACCCACCCGCGAACGAGCGCGCCGATGGGGGACTTGGCGCGCACCTCGACGAACGCCTCCGTGGCGAGCGCATCGTCGGCCGTCGCGAAGAAGAAGCGAGGCGCGCCGCCGCTCGTCCCCGCGACCACGATCAGGCGCTCCGAGCCGAAGTCGAGCAACGCGTGCCGGGGAGCGTCGATCCCGAGGTCGACGGCGACCCCGGGCGGATAGCCCGGTCGCGCCGCTGCGAGCGAATACCCGAGGACGTCCGCGGCGACGTGGGCAGTCGCGTCAGCCGCGCGCAACGTGATGTGTTCCTGCGGCGCGGGCGCGAGTGCGCACGCCGCGACGAGGGCGGCCCGAGTGCCGAGATCGATCATGGGGGGAAAGACGCGCCGAACGCCGTGTTGCTGACGTCGTTGCCAGATCTGTTCGCGCGGCCGGGTCGCGTAGGAGGGCGACGACAGTCAACCGCGTGCACTCAGGTGTACGACGAACTCGCGCTCGACGAAAGAACCGATCGATTGTCCGATGCGAAGGGTTCGTCACAGGTGTGTCGGCACCCGGCGAGCTCGGGATCGCCGAGTGCAGGCTCGAGCACGAACCCTGCGCGCGGCGTGCCGAAGGGGACGGCGAAAACGAAAGAGGCCGCGGAGACAAGCGTGTCTCCGCGGCCTCGGGTGCGACCGAGAGGGTGGTTACCGCTTCCCTCGCCAGCGGTGCTCGAGGATTCGCATGTGAGCCCGAGCCGTCATCGCCCGGAAGTGGTGCAGCTCGAAGCTGCGCGCCAGGTCACGCCAACGCTCGGGCAGGCGAGTCCCATACCGCTTCCAGGCGGTGCGAAGGAACGCGCGGGAGCGCGCCGTTCGGGCCCGAAACACCGTTCCCGTGGGGTCGGTCGGCGGGTTCGAGCTCGGATGCCGCAGCGCGTACGTGGGGAGATGCATGTCGGGGAACTGCTCCCGGATGACGATCCGAATCTGACGCCGCAACTCGTGCGAGTCGTGCGTGTCGACCGGACGTTCGCGGTGCCGTTCGGGGGACGATAGTTGCTTCATAGAGAAGGCTCCTTAGTGAATGAACTCGTTGGAACCGAGAGCGCGTCGCTCGACCGAGCTCTTCCCGATCGCCGTGACGTCGAAGTCGTAGCCGTACCGATCCGCGAGCTCGGTGAGCGCGTGGGTCAAGGTCATGAGGGACTTGTCAGGGCCGAGGCTTACGACGAACTTCCCGACGAACAACGGTGCTCCGCTGTGCGCCGCGCCCATCTGGTTCGCGCCGTACCTCTCGATGGAGGCGTGGATCGGCGCGAGGGTTCGCGAGACGTTGAGGACGATGCCCTTCTGGTCCCACGAGTACACGAGCACCTCGGCGTCGCCCGCCTCCGAAGAGTTGATGGACGGCGTGTGCTTGGCGGGCTGCACGTGAATCGTGTGCTCCTTGCGCAGCCCGTCGATGGCCTCCATGAACACGTGGATGTGGGTCTCCGGAATGCTCACGAGCGCCGACGTCGCGTAGAGATCGGCGTGACGCTGTCCGTGCGATTGAACGATGCTGCCCGCCGCAGTGTGCACGGACTGGGCGATTTCAGCGTTTACGCCGATGCCGTCGTGCGACAGCGACACCAGCGCGAAATAGCGATCCTGTTTCGAAATCATGTGGTCTCCGTTGTTGCGAGCGCGGCCGTTTCCGCGTCGCGCTCCCGAATCTAGTCCGCGATCACGTAGGCGTCGGAGAATCGCACCACCGCGTTTCGTCGCGATGCGCGAGTCGTTGCGGTCGCGGTTCCGTTGCACTGCATCGAGCGTCCGATCGTGACCGACGTCGGCCGCCTCGGTTCGCTCACTTGCGGTCCCACTCCATGCGGTCGTGAACCTTTTGGGCGAGCGTCGCGTACACCTGGGCGAAGGCGAACCGGTCGGCCTCGTTGCCTTGTTTCGTCGCGAGCTCCCTCACACGAGCCAAGACTTCCTCGTGCTCGCCGCTGTCGACGATGTGGCCGAGCAGCCGTTCGACATTGCTCCGGATCGTGTTCGCCGAGGCTCCGACGGCCAGGTGCCAGTCCTTCGAGATCGACTCGTAGCGCTTGCAGCCGTTCGCGAACGCGAGGAACGCGCGCATCAACGGGCGGATCTTCATCGCTCCGACGTACGGTCCGATCGCGAGCGCGAACTCGGGAAACCGCCTCCAGACGCGCTCTAGGTGCTCTGTGTGGAGGTCGAGGCGGCTCGCCGCATCGCGCACGCCCGGATCGGATACGATTCGGATCGTGACGTGACCCCGGGTGATTCGCTCACCGAAACGCGCCAGCGTGGCCCCCACACGTCGCTCGATCACCTCGTCCGACACGGGAGCGCGCAGGTCCATGTGCTCGTCGACGAGTTGGCCCAGGAGGAGCGGGAACATCGCGCTGTCACGATCGAGCCCGCAGGCGGACAACGCGCGCCGGTAGCCGTCGACGAGTTGATCGCGAACCTCGGCGCTGAAACGAAACGCGTTCGCGGGCTTCGGCGGCCGCGCGTTGAATCCATCGGAGAGAATCTCGTCGAGGTTCCACGTCATGTCTTCGTTCGCTCCTGCATCGACTGGAACTCACGTCGGACACTTGCGCAAGGCGGGTCTGCGGCACGCAGCAGGCCTCGAATCGAGCATTCGATGTCGAACGCGTCCCAACGCGAACGATCGATCGTGTTCACGCCTCACCCGGCAAGTGGAGTCGAGCGGCGCGTCGGAGTTCGATCGCCAACGCGAGCAAAGTGCGCTGTTCTGGTTCGCGCAATTCGAACGTAAGAACTGTCGACCTCTGCTAGGATCGCCATCGAGCGCGGCACGCGGCCGCGCCCGATCCTTCCGACGGAACCAGGCCCTGTTCTTCCGCCGCGCGTTCCCGTTGTTCGCACCCCCCCACGACATCGACGGAACGCATGTCCGACGTCTTCCATCTTCCCGAGCGCATCCCCGAGAGCTGGCAGGACCTGACGAAGTGGGTTCGGACGCGCGAGGGCTATCGCGAGCGGCTGCGCGACGCGTTGGGTGAATCGGAGCTGCGCGCCGTCATCGACGAGATCGTCGCGGAGCGTGTGGCGCACCCGATCAAGCCGGAGACCGTGGCCGAACGCTTGGACGAGTACTTCGCGGGAGAGCGCGACCTCGACCTCAGGGACGTGGCGAAGCTGATTCGCGCCGCAGGTGTCTGGCCGCGAGTCGGGAAGGTCGCTCCGTTCGATTTGTTTCGCGCGGCGTGGATGGACGGGACTCTGGACGACGAGTTGCATCTCCGCAATCCGCGCTCGCTCTACCTGGAGCAGTTCGGGTTCCGCTTTTGGCGGATGCAGAGCGCGACGTGCGACCGCGCCTTGAACGCGACGGTCCGTCGCTGGGAATCCCGCGACGGGAAGGGCACGTCGCACGCTCACGACGGGTTGGAGGCGTCCGACTACCACGTCTCGCTCGGCGCCGGCGTGATGGCTGTTTTGAAGGGTTCGGTCGAGATCCGAGTCCTCGGCCCGAAGGGGCACCCTCCGTTGGTCGTGCACGCGGGAGAGCTCGCGGCCTATCGAATGAACTGGCCGCACAAGGTCGTTCCGCTGACCGAGGACGCGACCACGATCGAAGTTTGCGTTTCGAAGCGCGGGATCCCGACGGAGTACTTCCTCGGGGAGTACAGCTCGCCGCTGGTGGGTGAGTTCCCGCAGCCGGAGGACGAACGCCCGGGGTACGACGGTGCGCGGCACCTGCTCTCCCACGCGATCGCCAGTAGCGGCATGTCGCAGACCAAGCTCGCGCGGCTCTTGAGTTTCTGCGGGGGCACGCATCTGTCGAAGCGTTCCGGAGATGCGCTCCGAGAGCTTCTTAGAGGCGAGACGAAGCTCCTCGAGTTGAGCCACGTGCGCGAGGTGGCTCACGCGCTTCGGATTCCCGAGGGGCACTTCTTCGCACCGCTCAGCAAGCACCTCGAGGAAGTCACGAACGGCCCCTTCAACCTGGTCGGCGACGAGCCCAGTCCGCGCATGCACGAAGTGGGCTCGTACGTGCGCGAGTGGAAGCTGTGCCATCCGCCGACCGGGATCCTCGGTCGCGAGAGTCTGCTCGAAGTGAACGTCGTCGAGTGCATCGGTCCACCGACTGAAGAGTCCGCGTGGGTCGAACGTCGGGACGACCTACGCGGTGAGCGCTTGATCGTCGTGATTCGAGGGAGTCTCGGTGTGAAGCTGCATCGCGGTGGGACGCGTGACTCCTTCTGCCGAGGTGTGCTCGGAGTCGGCGACGCGCTGTGGTTCCGTCCCGAGTTGATTCCGCATGGGCTCTGGGCCGAGCGGTCCGACGAGCCGACTCGGTTCCTCGACCTGCGCTTCCCGTATGCCGAGGGACAGAAGCTCGCCTGGGGCAGGCTCAGAGGGTCGTAGGGATTCGATCGCGGAATGGCGCCGGTTGACGGGAGCCGTTCCGATTCGACGGCTGCGCGCTCGCCGCGTTCCTCGAAGTCTTGCCGCCGGAGAAAGGAGCGCCAAAACGGACGAAGCCGCGCGACCAACGGCCCCTCGCCCTTGCCGCGGCTGCGGCGCCCGATAGGCTCTGGCCCTCCCGCTCGCACTTCCGTGCCGACGGCCACCTTTTGAATTCCGGACGACCCACGCCCACCGAACCGCTCAGCCCGCCCGTCCTCGTCGAGGACGCCGACGCGTTCGAACGGATGATGCGCGTGCTGCGGGATGCGAAGGAGATCGGCTTCGACACCGAAGCGGACTCGTTCTACCACTACCAAGAACACGTCTGCCTGATCCAGATCACGGCGAAGGACGTGGACTACGTGGTCGATCCGCTCTGCGACTTCGACCTGGGCGAGCTCGGGGACATCCTCGCCGATCCGTCGAAGGTCAAGGTGTTCCACGACGGCGAGTACGACGTGTTGATCCTGAAGCGCGACTATGACTTCCGGTTCGCGGGGATTTTCGATACGCGCATCGCGGCCGCGGCGCTCGGGCTCGAGTCGCCGGGGCTCGCATCGGTCGTGCAGGAGCACTTCGGTGTCGAGCTCGACAAGAGCCAGCAGCGCTCCGACTGGTCGAAGCGCCCGCTCACCGCGAGCCAGGTCGCGTACGCGCGTCAGGACACGCGCTACCTCTTGCCGCTCATGGACAAGATGCGCGCGGCGCTGAGGGAGGTCGGTCGCGAACGCGTCGTCGACGGCGAGTGCCGCCGCATCGAGGCGCTCGTCCCGGCGGAGAAGGAGTTCAATCCCGACGAGTTCGTCCGCCTGAAGGGCGCGCGCACGCTCGATCCGAACCAGACGCAGGCGCTGCGCGAGCTCTTCATTTGGCGCGACGGTGAAGCCAAGGCGCGCGACGTGCCGCCGTTCAAGGTGCTCGGCAACCACCTGATGCTCGACATCGCCCGCGCACGGCCGCGCACGCTGAAGCGCCTCGAGCGCGTCGAGCGCCTCTCGCCCAAGGTCGTACGGCGCCTCGGCGAGGACCTCGTGCGCGCGATGACGATCGCCGAGGAGAAGGGGCCGATGAAGCAGCTCCCGACGCTCCCGTCGAAGGACGGTACGGGCAAGCTGGACGAGGCCGAGCGCGAGCTGCACGACCGTCTCAAGGAGTGGCGCAAGAAGCGCGCGCGCGACGAGGGCATCGACTCGTCGCTCGTGTTGAACCGGCACACGCTCGTGCTGCTCGCCACCGAGCGCCCGACCGATCTCGCCGCGCTCGAGGCCGTCGACGGCATCTTGCCGTGGCAGATCGAGGACTTCGGCGACGAGCTGTGCGGCGTGATCCGCGCGTTCGCGGAAGACCTCGCCGACGGTCGCATCGAGCTGAAGCCGCGCCGCGGACGACGGCGGCGCTGACGCTCACCGATCGACGGCGTGCAGGCGCCCGTCGTCGTCGAGCATGAAGGTGCGCGTGTAGGGCCCGACGCGCTCGCGCGTCCACCACACGCCGCGCGCACGTTCGCCCGGCGACGAGAAGCGGTACTTCCACAGCGTCGAACGCAGGTAGCGCGGCGTGCGCCCGTCGAGCGGCTTCTCGGCGAGCAACGCGAGCACGTCGGGCGAGCCCTCGAGCACGCGCTCGAGGAAGCGCGGGTACCACGCGGGGGGCCGTCCGTTCAGCGCGGCGAACCACAGCTGCCAATCGAGGCGTGGCATGTGCACATGCGCGAACGCGGGCGCGCGGTCGACATCGACCGGCTTCCAACGAAAGCGCAGCGGCTCCCACACCTGGCCGTCCTCACTCGCCTCGATCACGATCTCGGGCCGCTCCTCGGTCATGTTCGCGAACAGCCCGTAGCGGTTGACGACGCCGAAGCGCGCGATGCGCTGCGCCGGCGCTTCGAGCCACGCTGGCAACCCGATCCACTGCGCGCGCCAAGCGCCGAGCACGACGACGAGGATGCACAGCGCCGTGCCGAGGACCAGCCGCACTTCCGTACGCGCGCGCGCCGCCTCGCGCGGCGTGTGTCCGAAGCACGGAACGCGAGCGAGCGCGCGGTCGTCGAGCAGCGGCACGCAGAGCGCGAGCGTCAGGAGCTGGAAGAAGCCGTAGTTCCCCGTCGCCGCGAAGCTCAGCGTCAGGAGCGCGACGCCGAGGACGCCGACGAGTCGCGCGCGCCGCGGGCCGAACAGGAGCCAGGGCGCGCCGAGCTCGAGCACGAACATGACGCCGACCGACAGCCTCCCGAACCACGCGGGGAGATGATGCGCCCAGTGCGCGATCCGATGCGGCAACGGCTGCGTCCAGTAGTGGTACGACAGCGCCGAGAAGTCGCGCCACGTCTCGTCACCGCTCGTGAGCTTGACGAGGCCCGACGTGAACACGAGCCGGAACAGGAGCCACGCGATGAGGAAGCGCGCGAACGGCGACGGCGCGATGGTCGCGCGCGCGCCGCGATAGGGGAGCACACCGCGCGGCGCGTAGAGCCACGCGCACACCGTCGCCTCGAGCAACAGGATGTCCCACTGGAACGCGAGGAACGGCGAACGGATCGACGCCGAGCCGACGATCTCGAACGACAGGTAGACGACCCACAGGAGCGCGAGCGAGAGGCGCGGCCAAACACCGAACACGAGCGCGATCGCGGCGCCGACACCGAGCGCGAGCCACGCCACCTGCAACGCGTCGCTCGCCCCCAACCAGAACACGGTCGGCAGATCGAGGAACGCGTACCCCGCCGCGCGCGCGCTCTCCATCGTCTCCGCGATCGGCGCGATCCCGCGTGCACCGAAGAGCCCCGCGCGCTGGCTCGCGAGCGAGAGCAACGCGACGAGGTGCACCACGCCGAGCGCCGCGAGGAAGAGCCGACGCGAACGCGCGAAGCTCGCGCGCGGCGGGTCGGTGCGCTGCGCGGCCGGTTCGGGGGCGGGTTCGAAGCTCACCCGCCGAGTGTCGAGCTTCGCCGACGCCCGGTCAAAGCGCGCCCGAATCGGCCCGGTCTCGCGCCGCTTCGCCACCGTCTACTAGCCCGGGTGATTCACGAGGCTTCACCGAGATCGACGCGAAGCGCTGCTCTGGCGCGCATCTGCGTCGATCTCGGCAAAGCCTCGTGAATCACCCGGGCTAGGAACCACTGCGGGCCGGACTGCCTGCGAGTTCCAGCGTCCGCGCGTTGCCTTCGATCCGGAAGACCTCGAAGGGGCCGTCCACCGCGCGCTCCGAACCGTCGGCTTCGGCGACGAGCCGGTACGTGCCGGCTTCGACGCGTTCGAAGCGGAAGCCTCCGCTTGCGTCCGTGACTTCGAAGGCGAGATCGTGGTCGTCGACGAGGCCGTTGTTCGCATCCGGATCGCGCGCGCGTTGGAGGCGGACGCGGGCGCCCTCGATCGGACGCGCCGACTCGCGGTCGCGCACGACGCCCGTGACGCCGACTCCGCGCTCGAGCCCGATGACGAGGTCGTCCGGCACCGGATCCGGACGCGCGACCGCGCGCGGAACGAACGTGATCGCGTAGCCGTCCGCGACGACCTCGAGCCCCGTCACGCCGCCGGCTTCGAAGTTCGTGTCCGCGCCCCCGACCCAGCGGCCGTCCGCGGCGTCGAAGCTCACGCCGGGCGACGACCACACCGAACGGTACTCGGCCAGCGCGACCTCGCCGTCGGTCAGCTCGGGAGCGACGAGGCGCACGCGAAACGAGCGCACCGGCGCGCCCGTCGCGGCGTCGACCACGCGCCCCGAGAGGAAGCCGGCGCGCCCGAGCGTGATGCGCAGGTCGTCGACGTCGACCACGTCGACCGCGAAACGCTCGTGCGCGAGCTCCCGTTCGGCGGGGATCAGGCTCAGTTCGAGGTCGTCGTTCGGCAGGCCTTCGAGCCGGAAGCGCCCCTCGTCGTCGGTCGACGCGCGCCCGACGAGCAGGTCACCGCGCCACCGCGGCAGCACGCGCACACCCGCCAGCGGAAGTCCCGCGGAGTCGAAGACGCGGCCCGCGACGAAGTGCTCGGGCCCGAGCTCGACCTCGACGTCGAGCCGGTCCTCGCGCGCGAGAAGCTCGAGGGCGAGCTCGAAGGGTGCGAAGCCGTGCGCCTCGACGACCAAGCGCGTCGCTCCGCGATCGATGTTCGGCAGCGCGAACGAGCCGTCCGCCGCGCTCCTCGCGCGCTCGAGATCGAACGCGTGGACGGACGCGCCGATGCGCACGGCGGCGCCGGCGATCGGCGCACCGGCGCGGTCGAACACGTACCCTTCGACGGAGACCCCTCGGTCGAGCACGAGCTCGACCTGCGCGTCCGCTCCGCGCAGGGTCGCGAGCTCGACGACGCGCTGGCGCCACCCGTCCTTGCGAACGAACAGGCGCTGACGCGCGAGTCGGCGATCCAGGTTCGCGAGAACGAAGCTCCCGCTCGCGTCCGTCTCGACGACGTTTCCGACGGTGTCGAGCGAGCCCACGCGAGCTCCCGCGAGCGGTGCGCCGTCCGGCGCGCGCACGACGCCCTCGATGCGGCAGTCCGCGAGGAGCGCGATGTCGACGCTGCGTCGCTCTCCATCTCGCAGGGCGTCCACTTCGATGCGCCGCTGCGCGTAGCCTTCGGCCACGGCGTACACGGGGAGCTGCGTCCCGGTGCGCCACGGCAGGTGATAGGTGCCGTCGGCGCCCGTCCGCGCAGCCTCGTCGTGAAAGAACACGCGCGCGCCTTCGATCGGCCGCCCGGATCGATCGCGCACCGTCCCGACCAACGCGGTCGCGGGTTTCGATACGGGGACCGGCAGCGGCTCGGGATCGTCCGACCGGACGAGCGGTTCGCGCGCCTCGTCCGTGAACGCGGGCGTTGTCGCGGGTTGTTCGGGAGCGACGTCGGGTGTGTGGGCGAGCGCGAGTTGCGGCGCGTCCGCAGCGGGACGGACGGGCGGCTCGGACGCCTCGGTCCCGAGACGCCACGCCGCGACGAGCACAGCGGCGGCGAGGAGCACGACGGCGACGGACTTGATCTTGGCGCCCATGAGAATCATCGCTTGGGTGAGAGGGACGAGCGGAGGACCGGCGGAGATGCGCGAAGCGTCGAAGGCAGCGACCGGAGCCAACGCCGCGAGCCAAACGCGCTCGTCCCCGCCCGCGTCGGCGGTCAGCTGCGCGCGCAAGCGCTCGACCCCGCGCCGAATCTGCGTCCGGACCGTCTCGAGCGGCACGCCGCGCCGCCGCGCGATCTCACGCGGCGCGAGCTCGTCGAAGGAGCGCAACATCACCATCGAGCGATACGCCTCTTCGAGCGCGCGCACGGCCCGAACGAGCCGCTCCAGCACCTCGACGCGCGCCACCGTCGCCGCCGCGGAAGGCAGCGCCTCGGGACGCGCGGCGCGTCGCTCGCGCGCACTGCGCCGCGCCGTGGAGCGCCGCAGGTTCGCGACCAAATGGCGCACGACGCCGCCGCGCCAGGCCCGCTGACGCTCCGGGCCCTCCGCCTCGCGCGCCGACGCGAGCCACGCGTCCTGCACGACGTCGTCCACGTCATTCGCATCCGCCACGAGCCCGCGCGCGAGCCGCCGCAGGGAACCGACGTGGACCTCCCAATCGGTCGGCTCGACGAACCCGGGCTGTGCCGCTCTTCCTCGCATCTCCGTGAAGAGTGGTCGCGACGGCGCCAAACGGTTCGACGAAAGGGCGCTCGATCAAAACCGAAACGATCGCACCGCCGGTGACGCCGTCCGCGGCGGGCGGCCAACCCCCGCCCCGCGATGGGGGCCGCTTCAGGCGGCAGGGGAGTTGGTGGAGACGAAGAGAATCGAACTCTCGACCTTCGCATTGCGAACGCGACGCTCTACCAATTGAGCTACGTCCCCACCGTTTGAAGGCGGAGAGCATAGCGGCGGACGGCGGGGTCGAAAAGAGGTTGCGCGCCGGGATGTGGGGTCGCGGCGCGAAGTCGCGATTTCCGGGGCGGTCGACCCGGCGCATCCATTAGATTCGGCGGCAATCAGCGGAGCGGGGTGAACCCGCGCCGGAGCCCACAGCGCCAGCCATGACCGACACGTTCAAGAGCCACGGGACCTTCGAGGTCGACGGGAAGACCTATCACATCGCTCGCCTAGGGGCGCTCGCCGCGCGGGGTTTCGACCTCGACCGGCTGCCCTACGCGACCAAGATCCTGCTCGAGAACCTGCTGCGGCGTGAGGACGGCGAGGCGGTGAACGCGGCCGACATCGAGGCGGTCGCGGGCTGGAAGCCGAACTCCGGCAAGGCGACCGAGATCGCCTACATGCCCGCCCGCGTGCTGCTCCAGGACTTCACCGGCGTGCCCGCGGTGGTCGACCTCGCGGCGATGCGCGACGCGATGGTCGCGCTCGGCGGTGATCCGACCAAGATCAACCCGCTGCAGCCCGTCGAGCTCGTCATCGACCACTCGGTCCAGGTCGACGCCTTCGGCACGCCCGAGGCCGAGGAGATCAACACGAAGCGCGAGTACGAGCGCAACAGCGAGCGCTACCGCTTCCTGCGCTGGGGCCAGAACGCGTTCCGGAACTTCCTCGCCGTGCCGCCCGACACCGGCATCGTGCACCAGGTCAACCTCGAGTACCTCGCGCGCGGCGTGATGGCGGGCGAGCAGGGCGGTGAGGCGTGGGCCTATCCCGACACGGTCGTCGGGACGGACTCGCACACGACCATGATCAACGGGCTCGGCGTGCTCGGTTGGGGCGTCGGCGGCATCGAAGCCGAGGCGGCCATGCTCGGCCAGCCGGTCAGCATGCTGATCCCCGAGGTCGTCGGCTTCCGCCTGACCGGTGCGCTGAAGGAAGGCGCGACCGCGACCGACCTCGTGCTCTCCGTGGTCGAGATCCTGCGCCAGCACAAAGTCGTCGGCAAGTTCGTCGAGTTCTACGGCCCCGGTGCGGCGAGCCTGTCGCTGGCCGACCGCGCGACGATCGCGAACATGGCGCCGGAGTATGGCGCGACCTGCGGCATCTTCCCGATGGACGCCGTGACGATCGGGTACCTGCGCTTCACCGGACGCGACGAGCACCAGGTCGCGCTCACCGAGGCGTACATGCGCGAGCAGGGTCTGTTCCAGGACGCGAACACGCCCGAGGCGACGTACTCGGAAGCGATCGAGTTCGACCTCGGAACGGTCGTTCCGTGCCTCGCCGGGCCGAAGCGCCCGCAGGACCGCCTGCCGCTCCCCGACGTGAAGCCGTCGTTCGCCAAGTCGCTCGAAGCGGAGCGCGAATACCACGCCGACGCGGACAGCGGTGGCGTCGCCCTGGCCGTCGAGACCGGCATCGAGGTCACTGTGCGCGGCAAGAAGGCGACGGTCACGCACGGCTCGGTCGTCATCGCGGCGATCACGAGCTGCACGAACACGTCGAACCCGAGCGTGCTCGTCGCCGCCGGACTCGTGGCGAAGAAGGCCAACGCGCTCGGCATGCAGGTCGAGTCCTACGTCAAGACGAGCCTCGCCCCCGGCTCCAAGGTCGTCACCGACTACCTGAAGAAGGCCGGACTCATGACCGAGCTCGAGACGCTCGGCTTCCACGTCGTCGGCTACGGCTGCACGACCTGCATCGGCAACAGCGGGCCGTTGCCGGAGCCCGTCGCGAACGCGATCACGGACTCGAACCTGCTCGTCGCGTCGGTGCTGTCCGGCAACCGCAACTTCGAGGGCCGCGTGCACGCGCTCGTGCGCGCGAACTACCTCGCGTCGCCGCCGCTCGTCGTCGCCTACGCGCTCGCGGGACGCGTCGACTTCGATCCGACGACCGAGCCGATCGGCCGCGCCGCCGACGGCAAGGACGTCTACCTCGCGGACATCTGGCCGACCCAGGCCGAGATCAACGCGGTGATGCAGGAGGCGGTCACGTCCGAACAGTTCAAACAGCGCTACGCCAACGTGTATGAGGGCTCGGACCTGTGGCACGCGCTCGACGTTCCGACCGGGAACACGTATGCGTGGGAGGCGGACTCGACCTATGTGAAGTCGCCGCCGTTCTTCGAGAACATGCCGAAGTCGGCACCGGCGGTCGTCGACATCGAGGGCGCGCGCTGCTTGGCGCTGCTCGGCGACAGCATCACGACGGACCACATCTCGCCCGCGGGCGCGATCAAGTCGGACAGCCCCGCGGGCCTGTACCTGCGCGAGCACGGCATCGAGCCGAAGGACTTCAACAGCTACGGCTCACGCCGCGGCAACCATGAGGTGATGATGCGCGGCACGTTCGCGAACGTGCGCCTCAAGAACCAGCTGACGCCGGGCGTCGAGGGCAGCTCGACCTTGCACCTGCCGAGCGGCGAGGCGATGTCGATCTTCGACGCGGCGATGAAGTACGTCGTGGCGAACGTGCCGACGATCATCCTCTGCGGCAAGGAGTACGGCACGGGCTCGTCGCGCGACTGGGCGGCGAAGGGCCCGCTCTTGCTCGGCGTGCGCGCCGTGATCGCGCGCAGCTACGAGCGCATCCACCGCTCGAACCTGGTCGGCATGGGCATCCTGCCGCTCGAGTTCCTGGACGACGCGTCGGCCGAGAGCCTGGGCCTCGACGGCAAGGAGACCTTCGCGATCCAGGGCCTGGCCGCGCGCTTCGCGGCGGGCTTCGAGCCGGGGGGCACGCTCGACGTCGTCGCGACGACCGATAGCGGCGAGACCAAGACGTTCGAGGCGCGCGTCCGCATCGACACGCCCGAGGAAGCGCAGTACTACCAGCACGGCGGGATCCTCCGTTACGTGCTGCGCAAATTGGTCTCGTAGGCGCGGTCCGCGGGGATCAGCTCCAGGCCGGCGAGGAGTAGGGCGACGGGGAGCCACGCCTCGAGCGGGGTCGTGAGGACGGCGACGGCGAGGAAGGCGATCAGCGCGAAGCGGATGCGCATCCGCACGTCGAACCAGGCGTCGAGTTGCAGCGGGCGCACGAGCAGGCTCGTGCGCGCTGCCAGGAGGACGACAGCGTACGCCGCGAGCGGCGCGGCGATCGCGTCCCGGTTCTTCGCGACCTCGATCGGGATGGTGAGAAGCGCCGTGACGACGAGGATCGCGACGAACGCTTCGTGACGCTGTGCGCGGGTGGATGCGAAGAGGAGCACGGCGAACCCGGTGCAGGCGAGCGCGGTGGAGCCCCCCGCGCTGATTGCGAACGAACTCGCCGCTAGCCAGCAGGATCGGCGATCTGCGCGACGCAGCCACGGAACCAGGAAGCACACGCCGGCGACCGGATGCAGACCGACGCCTCCGAGGTCCGGGACGATGAAGGCGCCGAACGCCGCAAGCGCGACGAGCAGCGCGCGTCCGGTCGGCGCGCACCTGCTTTGGCTCCACGCGTGATCGATCAGAACGAGCGCGAGGAGTCCCATCGCAATCGCGAGGAAGGCGTCGATCGCTAGGTGAATCGCGAGCGCGACCAGGGCGGCACCCCACACCACGCTCAGGATCCAGAGGCTTTGGGCGAGCCTGCTCGGCGCCTCGGCCGGCGTGTCGTGCCGCGGCACCATCGCGCCGGGAAGAGTCACGAGGCGTAACGCGAGCGGAATCGTCCACGGCAGCAGGATGCCGCGCGTGTCGTCGAGGCCGAACACCTCCCGCTGGACTTCGGCGATCCAGAACCCGAGCGCGAAGGACGTGGCCAGCGTCAGAGGGAGATCGCGCAGGCGATGCGAGCCGACCGGCCCCGCCGGCAAGAGCGACAGAGCGATGCGCCCGATGACGACCGATACGCCGACGTCGAGCAACCAGTGCGACACGTGCAGGTCCGGATGAACGACCTGCGCGCTCCACCACTCCGCGTACCTCCACACCGCCACGCCCGCGACAACGAGCAGGACCGCGCCGGCGACCCGTCCGATCCCGTTCGTCAGAGTGCGCCCCACGCGGGGAGGATAAGGAGTTGGATACGGTGTCGCACACCGAACGGAAGAGTTCCATCGAGGAGTGCCGCACCAACCCCGTCGAAACGTCGGCCCAACTTCTCTCGTCCAACTCCCCCCCGGAGGCCGACGTTTCGACGGGGTTGGTGCGGC
>JAJDEV010000241.1 GCA_029259605.1 Planctomycetota bacterium
GCCAGCGACCAACCCGCTCGGGAGCGCGCGCGCTCAGGCGGAGCCTGGCGCGTGGTGCGGAAGCGCGCCGCCAGGGGCGTCCGCGCGCGGGCGGTCCCGCCCGCGCGTCGTGCGGGAGGCGGAGAGCGAGGGAGCACCCACGCTGGGCGAAGCCCGGCGTGCGCCGCGGAGCACACCGTACGCAGGTCCGGCGGGTTGCTCGGAGCCGACGCACCGTGCTCCCGCACCACGCGCCAGGCTTCGCCTGAGCGCGCGCGCGGGCGCCCACGCCCGCGCGAACGACGGCACGCCCCCCCCACCCGAAACGCCGCACCGGTGCTAGCTCGACGTTCGCGCGGGGGCTTCGATCGCGAGGACCCGGGGGGTGCCGCCGAGGTCGTCGTGGAAGCGGTGCGCGATTCCGCGGGTGTCGAGCCAGGGGCCGAGGCGTTCGGCTTGGTCGAAGCCGAGCTCGACGAGGAGCGTTCCGCCGGGGGTCAGGACTCCGTTTTCGCGGCCCTCCCCTGCGGCGGCGAGCGCGAGTCCGTGCGCCCAGTGGTCCGCGTCGCCGGCCGGCGCGAAGAGCGCCTCCTGCGGTTCGAAGTCGCGCACGTCGACGGCCAACTCGTCGCGCACAGCGGGATCGATGTAGGGCGGGTTCGACACGATCAGGTCGAAGCGACGTCCACGCACGGGGTCGAGGCCGTTGCCCTCGAGGAACTCGACCTCCGCGCCGAGGCGCTCGGCGTTGCGCCGCGCGAACTCGAGCGCCTTGGCCGAGAGGTCCGTCGCCGTCACCCGTGCGCCGTCGATCTCGAGCCCGAGGGTGATCGCCAAGCAACCCGATCCGGTGCCGAGGTCGAGCACGTTCGGCGGGGTCGCTGCGTCGGAACAGCGCTCGCGCGCGACGTCGACCAGGAGTTCGGTGTCCGGACGCGGGATGAGCACGCCCGGACCGACCTCGAACGAGCGCACGTAGAACTCGCGCTCGCCCGTGATGTAGGCGCTCGGCTCGCGCTTGCCGCGCCGCACGATGCACTCGCGCGCGCGCCTGACTTCCTCCGCGTCGACCGGACGGTCGAGATCGAGGAAGACGTGCAGCCGGTCGGTCCCGAGCGCGTGCGCGACGAGCAGCTCGACCTCGAGCCGCGCGCTCTCGATGCCCTTGCGCTCGAGAAACTCGCGACCGCGCGCCAAGAGTTCGCGGACCGTGCGCGGCGTGCTGTCAGGGGCGGCGGAGCTCATCGAAGCGATGCGAGCGATGCGGAGCCCGGCGGCGTCGCCGTGGCCCTACTTCTTCCTCTTCGACGACGCCCGTGCCGCCTTGCGCGCTTCGATCGCGGCCGCCTTCTTGATGTCGCCCTCTTTCTTGGCCTGCATCATCGCCTCGACGATCGTGTAGGCAGCGAGTCCGCCACCGGCGCCCACGGCCAGTCCGCCGACGATGTGGAAGGCCTTCGAGATCCCCTCGGCACCCAGGCCGCCGAAGACGCTCGCGAAGCCCGAGAAGAGCATCGCGAGGAACATGAGCGGCATGAGCGGGTTGAACTTGCCCCAGCGCTCGTATGCGAGCACGTGCACGTTCGTGAACGCGGCCCAAGCCAGGATGCCCATCTCCGCGGGCCCGACCGGTCCGAGCATGTTGCCTCGCGGATCGCGCAGCGACAGCATGAACGCGACGACGAGAAGCAGGATCGAGAGCAAGTGCAACCCGGTCGGGAACGGGTGCGCGATCGCGGTCTGCCTCTGCGGCTTGCGCGTCGGCTTCTTGTCGTCGTCCTGCTTCTTCGGCTTCGGCGCGAGGTTGAGCTCCGCGAACTTGCCGAGCGTGCCGGGCAGCTTCGGCCCCCAGTTGTGCTGGACCTGCTTGGCCCAAAGCCACGCGGCGACGAGCACGACCAGCTTCGCACCGAACGAGAACCACACGCTGCCGCCGTCCGACCCCAGCCCGGGATCGGCGACGATGAACGGAAGGAGCGCGCCGACCACAACACACTTCGCGGCGAGCGCGAGGTGCTTGAGCGCCGTGTCGAGATCGCGCAGCGGCGGCGGACCGGACGACGCGCCGCCGACCGACGTCGGTGTGAGCTCCGCCTCGGCGGGCTCGAGCGTCGCGTCCTGAATCGCGGCCACGGGAGCGGGCGGCGCCGGGGCCGTGGCGACGGGCGGCGTCGGCTTCGGGGGCGGCGGCTCGGAGCCGGGCAGTTTCGGCTTCGGGGCCGACGGCGTCGGCGCGGGCGGCTTGGGCGCGGGAACGGGCGGCGTCGGCTTCGGCGCGGGCGGCGGCGGAACCGGTTGGACCTCGTCGGGCAGGTCCGGGATCTCGTCGGGCGCGCCGAGGGTCCCTTCGGCGAGGAGCGCCTCCTCCGGCATCTCCGGGAGGTCGGGGATCTCGGGCAGCTCGGCGAGCTCGGCGTGGTCCGGAAGCTCCGGCAGGTCGTCGAGATCGCGGTCGGTCCGTTTGTCGTCGCTCATGGGGGGAGTTCGCTAGCGACGCCGGTCCAAAGCGAGGTGGACGTCCGGCGCCGGTCAGGGGGCTACCAGTGTGCGGTGATGGCCGAGGAGCGCAAGGTGCGGCGCCGTCCGTCCTCTACCCGACCTCCGCGGAGCCGTTTTCGAAGCGGCGCGGTTTTCGGACGCGACGTCGATTCCATGGGGCTCACAGGTTCTTGATGCGCTCCTCGCGATCCAGCTCCTCGAGCTCCTCGATGAGGCCGTCGAGCTTGCCGCCCATCACCTGCTCCAGCGAGAAGTTCTGGCTCACGCGATGGTCGCTGCAACGGTTCTGCGGGAAGTTGTAGGTGCGGATGCGTTCGCTCCGGTCGCCGCTGCCGACCTGGCTCTTGCGTTCGGCGGCGCGCGCGTCGTGGATGCGCTGGCGCTCGAGCTCGTAGAGCCGGACGCGCAGGATGCGCATGGCCTGGGCGCGGTTCTTGTGCTGGGACTTCTCGTCCATGCAAACGACCATCACCCCCGTCGGTTCATGGACGATGCGCACGGCGGACTCGGTCTTGTTGACGTGCTGGCCGCCGGCGCCGCTCGCCCGCATCGTGTCGATGCGCAGGTCCTCCGGCTTGATGTCGACGTCGACCTCCTCGGGCTCGGGCAGCACGGCGACGGTCGCCGCGGAGGTGTGGATGCGGCCCTGGCTCTCCGTCGACGGCACGCGCTGCACGCGGTGTCCGCCCGACTCGAAGCGGAACAGCCGGTACGCGTTCGCGCCCTTGACGCCGAACACGATCTCCTTGAACCCGCCGACCTCCGTCGACTTCGACGTGAGGATCTCGATCTTCAGGCGCTTCGCCTCGGCGAAGCGCTGGTACATGCGGAAGAGGTCGGCGCTGAAGAGCGTCGCCTCGTCGCCACCGGCGCCGGCGCGGATCTCGACGATGATCTTGTTCCGGTCGAGCTCGGAGTCGGAGACGAGCGCCGTCTTGATCTCGCGGTCGAGCGCGAGTTCGAGCTCGTCGAGTTCGCCGAGCTCCTCGCGCGCCATGTCGACGAGTTCCTCGTCCTCGTCGGCTTCGATCGCCTCGTTCGCCTCGCGCCGACGCACGAGGAGCGCCTCCATCTCGGACGCGAGGCGCGCGGCCTCGTCGAGTTGGCCCTGCTCACGCAGCAGGTCGGCGTAGCGCTTGTGGTCGGCCGCAATCTCCGGATCGGCGAGGAGCTCGGCGAGCTCCGCGCGACGTGCGGCCTTCTCCCGCAGCTTCTCGACGATCGTCGGGGAGAAGTCCATGAGGTGAACGCGATCGCAGCGCGGGGCTCGCCGCGCTCGAAGCGCCTACTTCTCCGCGGACGCGGACGCTTTCCCGTACTTCTTGAGGAACTTGTCCACGCGTCCTGCCGCATCGACGAAGCGCTGCTTGCCGGTGTAGAACGGGTGGCAGACGCTGCAGACTTCGATGCGCAGCTCCGGAACGGTCGCGCGCGTCTGGAACGAGTTGCCGCAACCGCAGCTCACGGTGCACTCGACGTACTTGGGGTGGATCCCGTCTTTCATGGCGTGTCGTTGGTTCCCGGTGGTCTGAGTCACCGGCCCTTCGGGTTCGCCGACCGCCGAGATCCCGTCGTTCGGGACTCTCCGCCGGGCGGACGAAGCGCAACAGGGTAGCGATGCGCCGATCGCGCGGCAAGCGGCCAGACCGGATCGTCGGTCGCTCAGGCTCCTCGCGATTCGCCCACGGGGCCGCCGTCGTCGTGCGCCTTCCGCGCGCGGTCGAGGAGCTCGAGCGTGAGCGCCACCGGCAAACCGACGACGTTGTCGAACCCGCCCTCCTCGAGTCGGGTGACGAACGCGTCGGCGTTTTCCTGGATCGCGTATCCCCCTGCCTTGCCGCGCCACTCGCCCGACGCGACGTACGCGTCGACCTCGGCCGGCGCGATCGCGCGCATGGTCACCCAGGTCGTCTCGGAGCCGGACACGCAGACGGGCTCGCCGCCGGAGTCCAGGACGCCGCGGGCGATGCAGACGCCGGTCACCACGCGGTGCCGCGTGTCCGAGAGTCGACGGAGCATGGCACGCGCATCCTCCGCGGAGCCCGGCTTGCCGAGCAGGTCCCACGGGCCGAGCGCGCGACCGGCGCCGCTCGGCGGCACCACAACCGTCGTGTCCGCGCCGATGACGAGCGCGGCGGATGGGTGGCGCACCGCAACGGCGAGCGCCTTCCTCCGTGCGAGATGTTCCGCCACCTCCGCGGGCGGGAGCGACGCGTCCACCGTCTCGTCGATGTCCGCCGGATCGAGTCGGAACTCGACACCGGCGTGCTCGAGCAGCGTGCGCCTGCGCGGGGACGCGGACGCGAGGACGATCACCGCCGCTTCTTCGACTTGCGCCGCGTCGCGCCCTTCTTCGTCTTCTTCTTGGCCGCGGGCTTCTTGGTCGCGCCACGCTTCTTGGTCGACTTCTTCTTCGCCGCGGGCTTCTTCTTGGCGGCCGGCTTGCGCTTGGTCGACGGCTTCTTCTTGCTCGTCTTCTTCTTGGTCGTGCGCTTCGTCGACTTCTTCTTGGCCTTCTTGGCGGTCGACTTCTTCTTCGGCGAGGAGCTGCGCTTGGTCCCGCCCTTCTTCTTCGCGGCGGCCTTCTTCTTGGCAGCCGCCTTCTGGGCGGCCGCCTTTTGCTTGGCGGCAGCCGCCTTCTTGGCCGCGGCCTTCTTGGCGGTGGCCTTCTTCTTCGCCGCGGCGGCCTTCTTCTTGGCAGCCACCTTCTTGGCGGCGGCGGCCTTGGCGGCGGCGAGCTTCTTGCGCTTCATCTCCGCCTTCTTCTCCTCGGCGCGCGCCTTGCGCTCGGCGATCGCTTGGCGCTTGGCCTCTTCCTTGGCGAGCTTCTCGGCGCGCTTCTTCGCCTCCGCCTCGAGGCGCTTGCGTTCGCGCTCCTCGGCCTTCAGCCGCGCGGCTTCTTCGCGCTCGCGGTGCAGCTCGAGGCGCACCTGCTGAGCCTGCCAGTCCTTGAAGACCTTCTTGCCGAACGGACACGCTTCGACCAGCGCGCACTCCCAACAGGTGGGCTTCTTCGACTCGCAGAATTCCACGATCGCGCCGAAGCGCGAAGCGAACGCCTCGCGGTCGGCGGGGCTCACCTTCTTGCTGAGCGCTTCCTGCGCCTTGCGCATGGACGACGTGCGCTTCACGACGCCGAGACGGTCGAGCACGCGGACCAGGCCGTTGCTCGCCGGCGCCTCACCACCCGCGGCGACGAACAGCAGGTAATGCTGCGCGCTGGTGCCGAAGTGCGTGAGCTCGGCGACGAACTTGGCGGCTTCGGTCGGGTCGTCGCGGTAGGGCTCGAGGTCGAACCCGTGGTTGTTCTGGAAGATCTCCTGGAGGTACTCCTTCACCACGCCGGCGACGAGGCGACGCAGATCGTCGTTCTTCGTCTTGATCGCGGACTCGAACTCCTGGACCTGCGACACGCGCAGCTCGTTCCAGTCGGGAAACAGCGCGTGCAGCCCGCGCAGCGACTTGAGCCCGGCAGTGGCGCTCAGGTGCTTGGTCAGCGTGCAGAGCAGACCCGTTTCGAGGAGCGAGAGCTTCTCGCTCTCGATCAGCTTCAGCGGCGGCGGCGTCCACGCCGCCGGGATCGCCGCCACGAGTTGTGCGATTCGTTTGTCGGTCACGCGCTAGTCCGTTGGATCCTGTCCGCTCCTCGCGCCGATGGCACGGGGTGCCTCAACGGGAACGCCACGCACGCAACGCGGCATCCGCTGAGGGTCGGGACGAGTCGGGGATGGAAGGAAGGAAACGACGAGCCGAAACGGGCTACGCTTCTTCGGATGCAGCCGCGGCGGCCTTGGCAGCGGCACGCTTCGTGGCGAGCCGCTCGCTCTTGCGCGCTTGCTTCCGCTCGGCACGAGCGGCGTCTTCAGCCTCGGCACGCGTGCGCTTCGCCGTGGTGGCCTTGCGTCCGGGACGCTTGCGCACCGTGCGAGCCGGCGCGTCCGCGTAGACGCCTTCCTTGCGGAAGATCGAACGCACGGTCTCGCTCGGAACCGCACCCTGGGCGACCCACTTCTTCGCGAGCTCGACGTCGAGCTTCAGACGCAGCTCCGGCTTCGGCGAAGCGGGGTCGTACACGCCGAGGTTTTCGAGCGTGCGTCCGTCGCGCGGGAACGCGCGATCGGCGACGGAAATGCGGTAGCACGGACGATTGCGGCGTCCGGTGCGCTTCATGCGGATGACAACGGCCATCTTCGGGGTCTCTCGACTTCGAAAAAGAGGTTCCAGGCGACCGAACACGTCCGCGAAATCGGACGCCAGGTCCACGACCAGGCCCGGAAAGGGGCGAAGAGTCTAGCCGCGGCGGGCGCTCCGATACGAGTCCCAATCGGATGAAATCGAGCTCGGGGGCCGCCCGGCAACGTGCCATCGGTGCGATCTGGTCGTTCGGTCGCGAGAATCGTAGCGCGCCGGAGGGCGCCTGGCGTCGATCGGACGCAACGGACCCAGCAGAGACACGGCAGCCGCTACGGTTTCCGGAACGGCCAACGAGACGTTCGGAGACCTGTCACCGGAGTGCGGCCGGCTGGTTGCGCGCGGTCCACGCACGGCGCGCCGCGAAGCGGCGCATGCCGTGCAGCGGGGCGAAGCCCCGCGCGTCAATCGGTAGCGCCCGCGGCTCGCAACACGCGAGCGAAGCGAGCCTGTGTTGCAGCGGCGCGCTTCGCGCCGCGCGTCCAACGGGCGCCTGCGGCCGGCGGGACGCGAGCGAAGCGAGCCTGTCCCGCAGCGGCGCGATAGCGCCGCGCGTTAAACGGTGGGGACGTGATCGAGTCCCCGAACCGAACGCTGTCGCCGTCGGAAGTGCCCGAGACGCACGGATGCTGTTGCGCCAGCGACCAGCCCATGCGGGAGCGCGCGCGCTCAGGCGAAGCCTGGCGCGTGGTGCGGGAGCAAGCCGCCATGGGAGCGCGCGCGCTCAGGCGAAGCCTGGCGCGTGGTGTGGGAGCAAGCCGCCATGGGAGCGCGCGCGCGGGCGGCGACGCCCGCGCGTGATGCGGTAGGCACGAACGCGAGGGAGCACCCACGCCGGGCGAAGCCCGCGTGCGCCGCAGACCACACCATGCGCAGGTCCGGTGGGTTGCTGCGAGCCCACGCGCTATGCATCCGCGCGCCGACGAGCCGCGCCCCCGCACCACGCGCCAGGCTTCGCCTGAGCGCGCGCGCTCCCGTACGAGCTGGCCGCTACCGCAACGGCATGTGGAAGTCTCCGGCAGTTCCAACCGGGACAACGTCAGGTTCGGGGACTCGATCACGTCCCCACCGTTTTAGCGCGCAGCGCTTCGCGCTGCTGCGGCACAGGCTCGCTTCGCTCGCGTGCCGGGGGGCGAACTCGAGTCGCGGGGAGTTGGGAACGTTCCCTACCGATTCACGCGCAGCGCTTCGCGCTGCTGCGGCACAGGCTCGCTTCGCTCGCGTGCCGCGTTCCGCAACGGCCCAGGGGTTTGCACGGCAGCCGCTACGGTTTCCGGAACGGCCGAATGGGGCGTTCGGGGACTTGTCACCGGAGTGCGGGCGGCTGGTTGCGCGGAGTATGCGCATGCCGTGCAGCGGGGCGAGGCCCCGCGCGTTAAACGGTGGTGACGTGCCCGAGTCCCCG